>CAYTKY010000006.1:0-45390 GCA_964438435.1 uncultured Coxiellaceae bacterium
AAGTAAGTTGAATCAACGAATCCAGAATGGGTTGACCTTTATGTTAGTTTACTGCCGTGCTGAATTGGATTGCTTCGTCGCCTGCTTCGCAGGCTCCTCGCAAAGACGGGGATGGAATAAATTTTTGCCCTGGGCAAAGTTAATTTTCAGCTCTTAATTCGCATTTTTGAACAGGTTCTTAGACCAAACGGCATGAATGCTTACCAACATTCCTCGCGCTTTCCTGCTCCCGTCTGACCTTTTTCCCCTTCTGACGTTAAGGTCAACGTTGCGCAACGTGCATCACGTGTTGCTTGTGAGCCGAGTGGTATGGCAGAAAGTAAATACTGATGTGCATGGGATTCAATCTGCAATTGATAAGTCTGCTCCCCGATGAGGGTTGGGAAATGTAATGCCTCTAATGTTGCATTTTGATAAGTATCATGTTCGATGTGATATTGTTCCATTGCAATCGCGAGTTTAGAAAGCAGGTTGGTTGCTTCTAAGCGTCGGACGGTCGTGAGATGATGGAGGTAGGTGGGCAAGCTGATAGCAGAAAGAATGCCCATGATTGTTAATGTGATTAACACTTCAATGAGATGAAAACCATCCCTTCCTTTAGACATGCAATTTCATCGCGATTTCTGCTAGACGCTTCCCCTGTGCAAAACACAAGCGTTGTTCTTCATCGGTCATCGGATTTTTTCCCGACGCGCCGGCCACGTGTGTTGCACCATAGGGTGTGCCACCGCTTTGTGTGGTATTCAGGTCAGCTTCGGTGTATGGGATGCCTAGCAAAACAAAGCCTAAATGAAACAGTGGCAGCATCATGGTTAATAAAGTACTTTCTTGTCCGCCATGCAGTGAGGCGGTTGAACTGAAAACGGTGGCTGGTTTATTGACCATTTTTCCTGACAACCACAAGGTGCTGGTTTGATCGAGAAAATATTTCATGGGTGCCGCCATATTGCCAAAGCGTGTTGGGCTACCCAATGCCAGTCCTGCACATTCTTTTAGATCTTCTAAGGTGACATAAGGTGCGCCGCTATCAGGCACACTCGGCTCTGTCGCTTCGATGGTCGGTGAAACAGAAGGGACGGTACGAATGTTTGCTTCCATCCCGGCGACCGATTCGACGCCGCGGGCAACCAATTGTGCCATCTGTTTAACAGAACCATAACGACTGTAATAAAGAACGAGAATAGAGGGCATGGGTGGGAATTCCTAAGGCAAAAAATTATTCTAATGAGCTTGTCGACAAAATGTAAAGGCGTTTTGTCCAACAAGCGGTATTTTATGCTAAAATCCCACCCCATGGATGCTCATCATTAAAAAATTAAAAAAGGTAATCAACTTCCATGGCAATAGCTATTTTGGTCGGTCGCGATGAACAAGAAAGAAAAAATTACGATTGGTTTATCGATCAATGGTCTCATGCATTATTAGCGTTGCAGCAAGATTTGGATATCCGCATTTGGCCGGCGGTGAAAGATCATCGCGAGATTGACTTTGCGCTTGTTTGGAATCACCCACTGGGGGTGTTAAATGAATTCCCTTCACTAAAAGGCATTGCTTCCTTAGCGGCGGGCGTGGATCATTTGATGGTCGACCCTCAGCTGACTAAACATGTCCCTATCGCGCGCGTTGTTGATCCCTATATGGCCAATGATATTGTGCAATATGTCACCGCGGTTGCGTTATGCCAGATTAAGCGGATGGATCATTGGCGTTGCCAACAGCAACAAAAAAGATGGGCTAAAGAGCCGCCATTTAGTTTGGCAGACCGAACCATTGGCATCATGGGCCTTGGATTTCTAGGTGGAAAAGCAGCGCTTATGCTGCAATCATTGGGGTTAAAGGTAATTGGCTGGAGTCAATCGCCAAAGCAGATTGAAGGAGTGAAAACATACACAGGTGAAGCTGATTTTTCTGCGTTTTTATCGCAATCTTCTACGCTGATTTGCATGTTGCCATTAACATCCGCTACACGGAATATTTTGAATCGAGAAACCTTTTCGTTGTTGCCTAAAGGGGCTTATTTAATTAACGTTGGACGTGGCGAACAGTTAGTCGACGAAGATTTGTTAGAAGCGATTGATCAGGGCCAATTAAGCGGGGCCTGTCTCGATGTGTTTCGTCAGGAACCACTGCCTTCGAGTCATCCCTTTTGGTCTCACGATGCAATTCGTGTGACACCGCATGTTGCATCGGTGACCAATGCGAGTACAGCTGCACCGCAAGTATTAGAAAATTACAAACGCGCATTAGCAGGACTAACGTTGTTGAATCTTGTTGATGTGAGCAAGGGGTATTAAGATACAGTCAAACTCAATCATTACAAACCAATTTATTTGAGAAACGATATGCCAATTTATGAATATCAATGTGCTGCCTGTGCACACCAGTTTGAAGCATTACAGAAAATGTCAGAGGCACCCTTAACCGAATGTCCTGCTTGTCATCAACCTTCGCTGAATAAATTAATTTCAGCGGCGGGATTTCAATTAAAGGGAACCGGATGGTATGTGACAGACTATAGTAAGAAAAATAAGCCAAAAGCAGGGGGAGAGAGTAGCACTGATTCAGGTAGTGCAACGGATTCAAGTGGTGGTGCAACGGATAGCACTCAGAATACATCGACTGAAAATAAAAATTCATCTTCTAATAATTCATCATCATCGGCAGCCTCCTCATGATTGCAATGCTCAGACGTTATTTTATTTCCGGATTGCTCGTATGGTTACCGATTTGGGTGACTTTATTAGTGATAAAATTTTTAGTCGATCTGTTGAGTAAGTCATTATTATTATTGCCTTACGAATATCAACCGGATGTTTTATTGGGTTTTCATGTCCCTGGTGTTGGTGTGATTATTACCGTTGTCGTTATTTTGTTTACGGGCATTTTTGTCACAAATTATCTGGGAGGTCGGTTGGTTGCGATGGGTGATGCATTCATGGCTCGTATCCCATTGGTTCGCACGGTTTATACGGGGGTGAAGCAGGTAACCAATACATTATTTACACCCGGCGGACAATCATTTCGTAAAGTATTATTAGTAGAATTTCCGAGCCCAGGGGTGTGGAGTATCGCTTTTCAAACCGGGATGGTGAGTAAAAAAATCGAAGCTGCGCTTAACCAAGAACCGATGGTTAGTTATTTTATTCCTACTACACCCAACCCTACGTCGGGTTTTTTAATGATGGCACCGAAAAGTAAAGTGGTTGAATTAGATATGACCATCGATCAAGCATTAAAACTTGTGATTTCGTTAGGAGTGGTGCAACCGCATGTTCCGACGACCCATCTCAAAAATGGTGAAACAATAAAATAAATTTGTATACTACTCAAACTCTCACATCCCAATGTAAAGAAGGTAATCTCATGCGTAGTCATTATTGCGGACAAATAACAACGGACTTATTAAATCAAGAAGTTAAATTAGCTGGATGGGTTCATCGTCGGCGTGATCACGGCGGCGTGATTTTTATTGATTTGCGTGATCGAGAAGGGATTGTGCAAGTTGTGATTGCGCCTGAGCAAATAGAAAGTTTTAAAAAAGCAGAATCAGTGCGTAGTGAATTTGTTATTCAAGTAAAAGGGCAAGTGAGAAAGCGCCCAGCAGGTACGATCAATGCATCGTTGCGCACGGGTGAAGTGGAAGTCGCTGCGTCTGAATTAAATATCTTAAATCGCTCAGATCCTTTACCTTTCCCAATTGATGATGAATATCATGATGTGGGTGAAGAAACACGATTGAAATATCGCTATCTCGATATTCGTCGTCCTGAAATGTTAGAACGACTGAGAATGCGAGCAGCCATTGCTCGTTATTTGCGGCAATATTTAGATGAACAAGGGTTTATGGATGTTGAAACACCGTGTTTAACGCGTGCAACACCTGAAGGTGCGCGCGATTATTTAGTGCCGAGTCGCACACGTCCAGGTACTTTTTTTGCTTTGCCACAATCACCGCAACAATTTAAACAATTACTCATGATGTCTGGCATTGATCGGTATTATCAAATTGTTCGATGTTTTCGTGACGAAGATTTGCGTGCAGATCGTCAACCTGAATTTACTCAATTAGATATTGAAACATCATTTTTAACTGAGCATGAAATTCAAAACATCATGGAAGAAATGATACGCGGTTTATTTAAAAAAATAGTCAATGTTGATTTGCCTTCGCCTTTTCCGCGGATGACTTATGCCGATGCGATGAAACGGTATGGTTCAGATAAGCCTGATTTACGCATTCCATTGGAATTAATTGATTTAAGCGATGTGATGCAGCAAGTGGAATTCAAAATTTTTGCTGATGCAGCGAACGATCCTCATTCGCGAGTTGCCGCATTGCGTGTACCAGGTGGTGCGACATTGAGTCGTAAAGAAATTGATGATTATACGCGTGATATCAGCGTATTTGGTGCGCGAGGATTAGCTTACATTAAAATTAATGCAGAAGGTAAAGAAGGATTGCAATCACCTATCTTGAAATTTTTACCTGATGATGTTGTTGAAAAAATCATTGAACGTACGTCAGCGAAGGTAGGCGATATTATTTTCTTTGGTGCGGATAAAACATCGGTTGTGAATGAATCATTAGGTGCATTGCGTTTGAAAGTGGCACACGATCGTCATTTAGTTGAAGAGGGTTGGCGTATCTTGTGGGTGATTGATTTTCCAATGTTTGAAAAGGGTGAAGGAAGATTGTCTGCTTGTCATCATCCATTCACCTCACCCAAAGCAGATTCTGTTGAAGAATTAATGAAAGATCCTCACAACTTGTTAGCGCGTGCTTACGATATGGTTTTAAATGGCAGTGAAATAGGCGGCGGGTCGGTGCGTATCAATCGTTCTGACATACAAAAAGCAGTGTTTAATATTTTAAATATCAATGATGAAGTGGCAGAAGAAAAGTTTGGTCATTTATTAACAGCCATGCGATTAGGTTGTCCACCCCATGGTGGCATTGCATTTGGTTTAGATCGATTGGTGATGTTAATGACAGGTGCTCATTCAATCCGTGATGTGATTGCATTTCCAAAAACACAAACAGCCAGTTGTCCATTAATGGATGCGCCCTCTACGGTTGAGCCAGAACAATTAATTGAACTAGGCATTCGTGTGGTGAAGGAAAAAGAAAAAGAG
This sequence comes from uncultured Coxiellaceae bacterium, assembly GCA_964438435.1. GTDB lineage: Bacteria > Pseudomonadota > Gammaproteobacteria > DSM-16500 > DSM-16500 > Aquicella. The sequence continues at coordinate 5,134 of CAYTKY010000006.1, forward strand.
AAAGAAAAAGTCATCACAACAGTAAAAAGTTGAGGGAAACAATATGGCGGGTCATAGTAAGTGGGCAAATATCAAACGGCATAAAGCCAAAGTGGATGCGCAACGCGGTAAGCTTTATACCAAAATTATTCGTGAAATCACGGTTGCTGCAAAAACAGGGGCTGATGCGAATGCTAATCCACGCTTGCGTGCCGCACTCGATAAAGCACAAGAAGCGAATATGACGAAAGATGTTGTTGAACGTGCGATTAAACGTGGTGCGGGCGGCATGGAAGGCGCCGATGTGGAAGAAGTGCGTTATGAGGGTTATGGTCCGGGCGGCATAGCTGTGATTGTTGATTGCATGACAAATAATCGCAATCGAACAGTGGCAGAAGTACGCCATGCTTTTTCGAAACATAATGGTAATTTAGGAACAGATGGTTCGGTTGCTTATCTCTTCAAAAAACAAGGGCAAATCACGTTTGCACCGGGTGTTGATGAAGAAAAATTAATCGAACAAGCATTAGAAGCGAATGCCGAAGATGTGGTGATCAATGATGATAAAAGCGCTGATGTGATCACGACACCCGATTCTTTTCATGCGATCAAGACAGCCTTAGTTAAAGCGGGATTCCACCCTGATCAAGCAGACATTACGATGCGTGCGAGCACGAGTGTGTCGATTGAGGATAAAGAAATAGCTGAAAAAGTGGTAAGCTTGATGGATGTATTGGAAGAATTAGATGATGTTCAATCCGTGTATTCCAATGCAGACATTGCGGCGGGTATTTTGGAAGAATTAGAGTAATGGGTTTGGGTAAGGAAAAAGAACCGGAAATAGCTTAAAGGCGCTGTGTTTCGCGCTAAACGTTCTGCGGAATAACAAATGTTGCGTCGATAAGGAAGCAGCCATGACCACCATTATTGGTATCGACCCTGGTTCACGTCGCACGGGTTATGGTGTGATTCGTGTGGAAGGTAATCGACATATCTATCTTGCCAGCGGTTATTTAGATTTAACGCCTTACTCAACCAGCGAGCGATTGCGACGAATTTATTTAGGATTACAAGACATTATTCAACGCCATCGTCCTGATGAAGCAGCCATTGAACAAGTCTTTATGCATGAAAATCCGAATTCTGCCTTGAAATTAGGTCAAGCACGCGGTGCTGCGATTGTGGCGCTGGATATGCCAGTGAGCGAATATTCTGCGCGCCAAGTAAAAAAATCAGTGGTGGGTTATGGGGGCGCGAACAAAGAACAAGTGCAATTCATGGTCAAACGATTATTGAATTTAGCAAGCGCGTTGCAGGCGGACACAGCAGATGCGTTGGCTGTTGCTTTGTGTCATGCTCATGCGAGAAATGTGAAGGAATTTTTATGATTGGAAAAATACGCGGCATTATTTTAGAAAAACAACCTCCGCAATTAATCGTGGATGTGAATGGTTTGGGTTATGAAATTGATGCACCCATGAGTACGTTTTATCAATTGCCTGATCACGGTCAAGAAGTAAATTTATTTACGCATTTTGTGGTGCGCGAAGATGCGCATCATCTTTATGGTTTTTATACACGCGATGAACGGCATTTATTTCGCACTTTATTGAAAGTAAATGGGGTGGGGCCGCGTTTAGCGTTAACGATTTTATCTAGTATCGCAACGGATGAATTTGTGCGTTGTGTATTGAACAATGACACGGCCAGCTTAGTGCGCTTGCCGGGTGTTGGTAAGAAAACAGCAGAACGATTAGTGATTGAGATGCGTGATAAATTATCGGATTGGCAGCAAAGTGATTCAACAGAAGGTACCATGCCATTAAAGCAATCCAACAAGGGTCGTCATCACATTTTACAAGATGCGATTTCAGCATTAATTTCGCTTGGTTATAAACAACAAGAAGCCAATCGATCGGTGACTCGTATTGATGATGGTGCTTCAAGTAGTGAAGAATTAATTCGTCGTGCATTACGGGAGATGATGTAAATGATCGAAACGGATCGCATTATCGCAGCAGAACAACAACGGAATGATACGGTTGATCGTGCATTGCGACCTAAGCAATTACAAGATTATATTGGCCAACAATCTGTCCGTGAACAAATGGATATTTTTATTAAAGCGGCAAAGGGTCGCAAAGAAGCGTTAGATCATGTTTTAATTTTTGGGCCACCGGGATTAGGAAAAACAACACTGGCTCATATTATTGCAAATGAATTGGGTGTTAGTTTGAAACAAACCTCAGGACCTGTGTTAGAGCGTCCGGGCGATGTTGCTGCCTTACTAACAAATTTAGAATCAGGAGATGTGTTATTTATCGATGAAATTCATCGTTTAAGTCCAGTTGTCGAAGAAGTGTTATATCCCGCAATGGAAGATTATCAAATTGATATCATGATCGGCGAAGGGCCTGCTGCGCGTTCTATTAAACTGGATTTACCGCCGTTTACACTCATTGGTGCAACAACACGTGCGGGACTTTTAACCTCTCCTTTACGTGATCGTTTTGGTATTGTGGGGCGTTTAGAATTTTATCAAACCGCAGAACTCACACAGATTGTGTTACGTTCCGCGCAAATTTTAAATATCGTGATTGATGAAGCCGGAAGTGAAGAGATTGCGCGTCGTTCACGCGGAACGCCTCGTATTGCTAATCGATTATTACGTCGTGTGAGAGATTATGCAGAAGTGAAATCGAATGGTCTTGTCGAAAAAAAAATTGTGAAAGCAGCGTTAGATTTTTTGAACGTTGATAGTCAAGGGTTTGATATGATGGATAGAAAATTATTATTAGCCTTGATGGAAAAATTTGATGGTGGCCCCGTGGGTTTGGATAGTTTGGCTGCTTTTATCAATGAAGAAAAAGGGACGTTAGAAGATGTGATCGAACCTTTTTTAATTCAACAAGGATTTATGATGCGCACGCCGCGTGGTCGCATGGTGACGAAACATGCGTATTCACATTTTGGATTAAAAGTGCCTGATAAATTATTGCTCTCACAAAACCAAAATTTGAGTTTATTTGCAGATGATGAACCATTGGCAAATATGGTATAACAGGATAGAGCATGGTTATTAAGCCCGTATTTAGGGTTTGCTAACAACGAATGAAGTTTGAATCCGGAGGCTTTAACGTGAATTATGATGCAAGCATATTAAATTATTTTTTTCACGCGAGTATTGTGGTGAAATGCGTGATGCTGATTTTGTTATCAGCATCTATTTTTTCTTGGACGTATATTTTGCAACGCGGTTTTTATTTAAAAAATATTAATCAATCGTCTGGAAAATTTGAACAGGCATTTTGGTCTGGAGAAGATTTGGGGAAATTGTACGCAGGGGTGAGTCGACATCAAGAATCATCTGGATTAGAAACCATTTTTTATGCGGGATTTAAAGAATTTTTAAGATTTCGAAAACAAGCAGGCACTCATTCTTCTGATCTCGTCATGGAAAATACGAAGCGTGCCATGCGTGTTGCGCAAATGCGTGAGCAAGAAAAATTAGAAACACATTTACCATTCTTGGCGATTGTGGGTTCCATTAGCCCTTATGTTGGATTATTCGGGACGGTGTGGGGAATCATGCAATCGTTCAGTGCGCTAGCTAGCGTGCAACAAGCGACTATTTCGATGGTTGCACCGGGTATTGCGGAAGCCTTAATTGCAACAGCCTTAGGGTTATTCGCGGCTATTCCTGCCGTGATTGCTTATAATCGATTTATTACGGAGATTGGCCGATTAATGACCCGGTTTGATGCTTTTCAAGAAGAATTCATGAATATGTTAACCCGTCAATCACACGTACCAGCACCTGGATCAGCAACTGTTGTTACTGAAGCAGTGGAGTAATTTATGGCACATACGCATCAACCCGGATCACGGCGACCGATGGCTGATATCAATGTCGTCCCCTTTATTGATGTGATGCTTGTGTTGTTGGTGATTTTTATGATCACGACACCCTTGTTAACGCAAGGTGTTAAAGTAAATTTACCGCAAACCCAAGCGAAAGCATTAACAGAGGAACAAAAAGAACCCTTGATTGTGACGGTTGATTCAACCGGTAATTTTTATTTGAATTTAGCGGACAAACCGAATCAGCCCATTACTGCACGCGCGTTGAGTTATTTGGTGACGCGTCAACTGAGTGGACAACAACAAGGTGAGCAGCGTCCTGTGTTAGTGCGTGGCGATAAAAATGCAAATTACGGTAAAGTGATGGAAGCGATGGTCTTATTACAACAAGCAGGTGCTAAGAGTGTGGGTTTGATTACACAACCTGCTCCCGATAAAGTGGTTTAGATTATGGCTGTACCGAGTAAAAAATATTTTTTTTTCTCGCTGGTTTTCCATCTGACTATTATCTTAGTTTTGGTACTCGGATTGGATTTTGCAATGCCCATGCCCGTGCTTGAAAACACGCATCAAAATGATGTGATCAGTGCTGTTGTTCTCGGTGATATTCCAAAAAGTAATGTTTTGCCGCAGGAACCTTCACAACCGATCGTGAAAAATACCCAACCGGAAAAAAAAGTAGAGCCAAAACCTATTCCTCCTCAGAAAATAAAAATAACTAAAGATGTCATTTCATTGAAGCCTGTTGATAAGAAAAAAATAACGGATGAAAAAATGTTAGCGAAAGATTTATTGGCAGATATTAAAAAACTAGATGAAAAAAAGAAAAAAATAAAGCAAAAGCAATTAGAAACACAATTCAAAAAAAATTTACGTGAGCAAGCAGAAAAAACATTGCGAAAACAATTGTTAGATGAAGAAATTAAAATGCAAGCATTGGAAGATCGGCAAGCGCAAGGGGAAGTTAATAAATACAAAGCATTAATGATGCAAGCGATTAGTGAACATTGGATTATTCCAGTGCAAGCGAATAAAAAAATTTACGCTGTTTTAATGATACGTCTTGCTCCGGATGGCATGGTGTTGGATGTGCAGGTGACTCGATCTAGTGGCGATCCTTCGCTTGATAGTTCTGCGCGTGCGGCCGTCTTAAAGTCATCGCCACTTCCTGTTCCATCTAGCCCCACAGCCTTCGAGCCTTTTCGTGAATTTGTGCTGAAAATGAAGCCAGAAAATGTGATATCTTCGTAAAAACAGAGACTCATCATTTTTTCTTCCGCACTCGCAGGAGAAAGTGCCCGAAGGGCGGATGAGGGTTGTGAAAATGCCGCTATCATTGACAAGGAGAAAGTCATCGTGGCCATATATTTTTTTCTCGCCACCTGGGGCGTCATTTTTTTGCTAAGTTATGTGGCTAAGCGAAATCATGACCGAGCAAAATCGCTCGCTGAACAATTGCGACAATCCGAACAAGCCAAGCAAGAATTACAAAATCATTTTGCCCTGTTGGAAGGTAAATTATATTCATCCATGAAAGATCCTGTTACGCAGTTATTAAGCTGGCAATTGTTTGAAGATCGGTTTAATCAAAGCATTAAAGAAAGTGCACGATATGAATTGACGATGGGTATTTTGTATGTAGATATCAATAGTTTTAATATTATGAGTGATGCATTAGGCAATCAAATAGGTGATGCACTTTTAGAAAAAATGGCGAGACGGTTAGAGTCTTGTGTGAGACAGGTGGATACCATAGCGCGCGTCACAAAAGATATTTTTGTTATTGTGTTGACGCAATTAGGTAAGCCAGACATGTCTGCCATTGTTGCACAGCGAATTCTGCAATCGATGCTAGAACCTTTTCAAATAGAAGAGCATTCACTATATGTCACGGTGTCAATTGGTATCGCGACTTACCCGATAGATGGTCAAGAGGCGGCGACATTGCTTCATCACGCCGATTGTGCATTGCAAACAGCAAAGCAAAAAGGCAAACAAAATTATTATTTTTATCAAGAAAAAAATAATATCAGTAGTCAGCGGAAATTATCGCTAATAACGGGATTGCAACGAGAGACATTCATTCAAGAATTAACAATTTATTATCAACCCACGATGAATGTGAAAGATGAAAATGTATTTTGTATGGATGCATTGCCTTATTGGCAGCATCCTGAATTGGGATGTGTGATGCCAGATGAGATATTTTTTTATGCCGAAAAGCAAAATAAATTAAATATCATGACCGAATGGTTATTGCGGCATGCTTGTCGACAATTTTTGTCGTGGCGTTCGTTGGGATTTATGCCAGCTTATTTAGGTATTCCATTGTCAATCACGCAATTAAAAAACACACAATTCATATATCATATTTCACAAATCTTAAAAGAATTGCAATTTCAACCAGAATGGTTAATTTTAGAAATTCAAAATGAACAATCGTCTTTATCTTTTGATGTGATCGAAAAAGCCGTGAATAGGTTGAAATATTTGAAAATTAAATTAGCGTTAACTCATTTTGGTGCCGGCGGTTTTTCATTAAATTATTTGAAAAAATTAGGATTGGATTTTTTGAAATTTGATCAAACGATGATTGATGATATTCAAGACAATCAACAAACCATGATATTGGTGAGGTCTCTAATTCTCATGGGGGAACAGTTAGCAATAGAATTTATTGCGCAGGGTGTTGAATCAAATGAGCAGGTGATAAAGTTGCGTGATTGTGGTTGTTCGTTAATGCAAGGTAAATGTTTTGGCGAAGCTTTGCCAGAAAAAGAAGTGCCAATCAAGTGGACACCTGCCCACTTTCCCTCAGCATAAAAATAAAGAGGAACATGATTTTTTAAACCGCTGTCATCTTATTTTCTAACGTGACGATTACCGTTCAATGTGATATAAAAACATAAAGTTTTTATATCACGATTAATAAAAATACGAGGTTCAGTCATCATGCGCAACGTATTCATTCGGTTGTTTTTTATCGTTACACTTATTTTTCCCTTCACTGCCTCAGCTATTTTGAATATGGAGTTAACGCGCGGTGTGGCGGGTGCTATTCCAATCGCCATTGTCCCTTTTGCGATACAAGGGAATGAACTGTCGCAAGACGTATCAAATATTGTTAGCAATGATTTGGAAAACAGTGGCCGATTTAAAGTGCTTGGAAAGAATAGCCTGACTCAATTTCCAAGTGATGCACGTCAAGTTTCTGCTGATTATTTTCGTGGATTGCATACAGATAATGTGGTGGTGGGAAAGGTCGCTTCATTAGGCGATAATCGTTATCAAGTGAGTTTTGAATTGTTGGATATGTATCGTGGAGCCGGTGCTGCGAGTGTTGTGTTAACAAAAAAATACACGGTGTCGGGCCAGGAGTTACGTGCGGTTGCGCATCATATTAGCGATTTAATTTATCAACGTATCACGGGTGTGCGAGGTGTTTTTTCGACAAGACTGGCGTATGTTGTTGTACAACGATTTCCCAATGCGCCCGCGCGATATATTTTGGAAGTATCCGATCAAGATGGATACAACCCTCGACCTTTATTGAATTCACCTGAACCGATTATGTCGCCTGCTTGGGCGCCTAATGGCAGAGAAATTGCTTATGTTTCATTTGAAAATAAGCGCGCCAATATATATTTGCAAAATCTTTCCAATGGCGCGAGAACATTATTAACGAATTTCCCTGGTATTAATGGTGCTCCGGCTTGGTCGCCTGATGGCCGTCGTTTAGCGCTGGTTTTATCAAAGAGTGGATCACCTAATATTTACGTGATGGATATTGCATCACATCGATTAACACAATTAACGAATGATTTTTATATTAATACGGAGCCTGCATGGTCACCGGATGGTCGTTCATTATTATTTACATCGACCAAAAGCGGTGGTCCGCAAATTTATCAAGTCAATTTAGGTAATAAAGTTGCCACACGCATTTCATACGATGGCGATTATAATGCGCGTGCCTCTTTTACGAACGATGGAAAATATGTTGCTATGATTCATCGGGTATCAGGTGCTTATAATATTGCTATTTTAGACTTGGATACGGGTTCAACGCGTGTGCTGAATAGCGCGGCGACAGATAGTGCTTCACCGAGTATTGCGCCTAATAGTAGTATGGTTTTATTTGATACATTGTATGGCAGTCGTAATGTGTTAGGGATGGCTTCTATCGATGGACGTGTTCAATTACGTTTGCCTGCACGCAATGGTGAAGCGCAAGATCCAGCTTGGTCTCCTTTTTTAGGTGGGTAAAGGAGCTTGATAAGTCTTTATTTCGCGGTATACTTTTGCAATTAATTTGAATTTTGAGACATGAGGGGGTTATTGTGAATTTGTCAAAATGGACGAAAATCGTAGCAATTGTCATGAGTATGGTTGCATTGACTGCTTGCTCGTCAAAGCATAAGAATCAAGGCCAGGCGATTAATGATGCCAATGATGCTTATGGCGCACAAGCATCGGGTGTGGGTGATCAATCGGGTTTTGGTGATCATCAAGAGGGGGGTCGTTTAGCTTCTAACGGACGTGTTTATTATTTTGATTTTGATAGCGCAAATGTTCGAAGTGAAGATCATCCTGCTATTGCTGCCAATGCAAGCAAGATGATGCAAACAGGAGCGCATGTCACACTAGAAGGTAATACGGACCCACGCGGTAGTCGTGAATATAATATTGCTTTAGGTGAACGTCGTGCACAAGCTGTTGCAAAAATTATGAAAGCAAAAGGTGTTAATCCTGCTCAACTCAATACGGTGAGTTATGGCGCAGAAAAATTAGCCTCACTTGGTCATAGCGAATCAGATTATCAACAAGACAGACGTGTTGTTCTCGTCAATAAAGCTAAGCGGTAAGATATGGGCATTTCTTCGCGCATGGTTATTCTTTCGATGGCGATATTCACAATGAATATCGCCACACCTGTTTTTGCTGAATCAGCGCCGGTTTATGACATTGATTCTTCTCAATCACAAGATTATAACAATGCCGATCAAGGCCAGGATTTGCCACCTCCACCACCGCCTGGGCAAGAAGGAATGGAGACGCCACCGCCCGGTCAACAGCAATTTGTTCCGATACAGCAAACACCACCGTCACCATCATCTGCAAGAGAGCCACAGGTTTCACGACAATCTTCAAGCATGCAGCAACGTGTGGAACGCATTGAGCAGCAAATTGAAAATATGCAAAATAATGGATCGAACGAACAAGTAACGTCATTGCAAGATCAAGTGCAATCACTCCGTGGGCAATTGGAGCAATTGACTCGGCAAATGCAACAAGTGCAAGCACAGCAAAAAAGTTTTTATGCGGATTTAGACAAACGTTTAGTTGTCATGCAGCAATCGATTAAAAATGCTAATAAGAAAAACACATCAACTGTTACAACGACTACGCATTCTCCTACAGTAGCACCTACTTCCACCACGGAATCTCCAGATGAAGTAACGACAAACAATGAGGATCAGGCCATTGAGCAACCTGTTTCGTCAACTTCTAAATCAAATGATCATAAAAAAGTAGCGACAACGAAAACATCGGCAAAACAGTCGGAAGAATCATTAGCAACGGCTGCATCGGAAGAAAATAAAACAGTTGTAAAATCACCTAATGTATCAACCGTCACACAGCCGAATGTCGCAGAAGAGCAAGAAATTTATCAGACAGCGTATAATTTAATAAAAGCCAAAAAATATAATGATGCAGTGAGTGCGCTGCAGGGGATGCTGAAAAAATATCCTTCAGGACAATTTGCATCGAATGCTCATTATTGGTTGGGTGAGTTATATAGCTTGATGGGTAAGCATGATCAAGCATTGGGTGAATTTAGTTTGGTAGTTAAGACATTTCCTGATAGTCCTCGCGTTTCAGATGCACAGTTAAAAGTGGGATTAATTCTTGCATCACAATCAAAATGGTCCGATGCGAAAACGGCTTTCAAGAAAGTCATCACGCGTTATCCTGGCACCGCATCAGCTCGTCTTGCTGCAGAAAATCTTAGGCAGATGAAACAAGCAGGTCATTGAGGTGGATCAGTCCTCATTACGCATCACGGAGATTTTTTATTCCTTGCAGGGTGAAACAAGAACGGTTGGATTGCCGACGGTCTTTGTTCGCTTAACAGGCTGCCCGTTACGCTGTCAATATTGTGATACGGCGTATGCTTTTCATGGCGGAACCAAATATTCTTTGGAATCAGTTTTAAATGAAGTAAAGCAATATCCAACGCGTTATGTCACTGTCACCGGGGGAGAACCCTTGGCGCAAAAGTCTTGTTTTTCCTTATTGAGATGCTTGTGTGATGAAGGCTATCAAGTTTCGCTTGAAACGAGCGGTGCTTTGTCACTTGCCGATGTGGATGTTCGTGTTGTCAAGGTCATGGATATTAAGACGCCAGGGTCAGGCGAGGTCAATAAAAATGATTGGCAAAATATTTCGTATTTACTGCCCCATGACCAGGTGAAATTTGTAGTCTGTGATAGGGCGGATTATGAATGGTCGAAATCCATTATTAAGCAATATCAACTCTCAAATAGGTGTGAAGTCTTATTTTCCCCTAGCTATCAGCAAGTCAATGCAGGTGAATTGGCGGACTGGATTTTACATGATCAATTGTCAGTGCGTTTGCAAATCCAATTGCATAAATATTTATGGGGAGATGTGGCTGGACGTTAAACAACATATTGCTATTTTCAAGAAAATTAGTAATATAAGCGGCTCGAAGTGTGATGGGTCGTTAGCTCAGTCGGTAGAGCAGCAGGCTTTTAACCTGTTGGTCCTGCGTTCGAATCGCAGACGACCCATACTAAAATCGGCAAGTTATACACCACCCAAAACGCCTAATTAAGCAGCTCTTTCCCATTTTGTGGGCACTGTCTGTTAATTTAGCGCTAAAGCCCCCATCCGTAGAAAGCACAGCAAAAGAACTCGGTATGAGGAAATGAAGTATTTTATTAAATTTCTTTAGCTCCATTTAGCACGGCGCGTAATGGCATCACGTAAATATACGCTCGCTCCTCTGTTGTGGTGCTGGGTGTGGCTGCATAAGCGCTGCAAGTCTGACGTTTTTGCTCGATATAAGGTTTGGAAAAAAGGACCAAACGGTGTTCATCCAGCGACGAGCCCGCCCAACGCTACACTGCGCGCCGTCCGTGCTAACGAAAAAATCAAACCCGAGCCCAGAATGAGCACCGATAGAAACCAGATCAAACAAAGGAAATAGGCCGTCGTTATATTTATACTTAAGGGACCGAGTTTGGCGCGTCGGCAAACCTGCAACTTGACCATTCGCAAAGGCAAACCTGTCACAAGCCGGTAATTCAAGTAGTTCAATGAATCCTCGGAGTTGACGGAGAATAAGATAAATTTTATCGTAATTATCTTCAGTTACTTTTAAATCACGCCACCTATTCCGATCCCACTCAGCCCCAAGGAATGCATTCACGTGAATCCAGTTGGCGTAGTGACAGTGCATGCGTGGTTTTCTCAATACATCGATAACACGATTGTTCGGATCAAGTTTATATTGTCGCCATTTATTTAATGCATGACGCAATGGGCTTTGATATGTCTCATCGTATTCATTGCCCGTTTTTAATTCTTTGGCCACATCACTAGCGGATGCCGCTTTAATGATATCAAACAACCACGTCAGGTCTTCTGATTGTGTCATGATACTATCAACACAAGGCTTGCATCGATCAAGTTGTCGTTGCATTTCTTTTTCCATGTCTTTTTTACCTTCTGCGACAGCAGAAAAATAAGGTTTAATCATGGCGACCATTTCAGGATCACCTGCTAACAAAGCACATTCTAATAAGGTGGTATTTTTAACAGTGAGACCGCCGGGTGTTTCTGTTGACTCAACTGGCAACAGCAATAATTTTAGGATGTCATCGCCTTCACGTTGTGCTTCATCCAGCATGGCTTTTAATTCATCGAGTTCACCGAAGGCAGCGTGATGCAAGGCTTTTTGTAATCTAGGATTAGGATTTTCAACCGTGCAAATATACTCAAGTATCTCATCTGGTAAAGTAGCAAAGAAATTATTTCCACTTTTTTGTGCAAGCACAGTAATAGTAAAGATTTGTTCATGATTGAGAGATGTTTTCTTGTTTTTACCAGGTAGCGACCTAAGCATATTTCTGATCCTCGTTTGATCTAATAATACTTATTAATCATATATATACCACAGGTATGGGTAAATGAAAATCTTTTTATCAGGCCTAACAAAATGTTAAATGATAATGACCGAATCTTAGTGATGTTCAAAACAACGCGCATTTTGGCTCAGTGCAGCTAATCACGCTTTTACTCATCAAACCCATGGCACCAGAAAACAAAAAGTTTGCGAAAATCCCTTACAGGACTACCGATTCACAAGAGTTATTTTGGATAGCTGGAATTGCTGTATAAAGTGCTTATGTTATCCTTGATCTTATCCAATCAATCCCCATGTTTATTGAATGAGGTCAAAAATAATTGACCTAGCCACAGAAATGTTGGAAGGGCTAAAAAAGAGAGCCACATCTACCATTAATTACTCAATGATAAAATAAGCGAGTCCTGAATATGCGTATGGATAAATTAACCAGTAAATTTCAAACCGCTTTATCTGATGCACAATCACTAGCATTAGGCCGTGATCATGCCGTGATTGAGCCGGTACATGTCATGCAGGTATTGCTTGAAGAAGAAGGAGGAACGATTCCTTCGATATTGACAAAAGCAAAAGTGAATCTTTCGAAATTAAAATCAGATATTGATGCGGCGATTAAGCGCTTACCGAAAGTTGAAGGGACAGGTGGTGAAATTCATGTATCGAATGAATTAACGCGTGTATTGAATTTAACAGATAAATTAGCGCAAAAACGTAAAGATCAATATATTTCCAGTGAATTATTTTTATTAGCGACGATGGAAGATAATGGCACATTGGGTGATATCTTACGTCAATGTGGCGCGACTAAACCAGCCATTGAAAAAGCGATTGATGAAGAGCGAGGAGGGCAAACTGTGGAAAATCCGAATGCAGAAGAACAACGCAATGCGTTAGCAAAATACACGGTTGATTTAACGGCGATGGCTACAAAAGGAAAGCTAGATCCAGTGATTGGTCGAGATGCAGAAATACGTCGCACAATACAAGTGCTACAGCGGCGCACTAAAAATAATCCCGTATTAATTGGGGAGCCGGGTGTTGGAAAGACGGCGATTGTAGAAGGTTTAGCGCAACGTATTGTGAATGGTGAAGTACCAGAAGGTCTGCGCGATAAACGTTTGTTAGCATTAGATTTAGGTGCATTAATTGCAGGTGCAAAATTTCGCGGAGAATTTGAAGAGCGGTTGAAAGCTGTTTTGAAAGAATTAGCAAAAGAAGAAGGTCAGGTTATTTTATTTATTGATGAATTGCATAATGTTGTGGGTGCAGGCAAAGCAGAAGGAGCGATGGATGCAGGTAATATGTTAAAACCCGCATTAGCGCGCGGTGAGTTGCATTGTGTGGGTGCCACCACGTTAGATGAATATCGAAAATATATCGAAAAAGATGCTGCGCTTGAGCGTCGTTTTCAACGCGTGTTAGTGGAAGAACCTTCCGTGACAGATACAATTGCCATTTTGCGTGGATTAAAAGAACGGTATGAATTGCATCATGGTGTTGATATCACTGATTCGGCGATTGTGGCAGCAGCGACTTTGTCGCATCGTTATATTACAGATCGTAATTTGCCAGATAAAGCGATTGATTTAATCGATGAAGCAGCAAGTAATATTCGCATGGAGATCGATTCAAAACCTGAGCTCATGGATAATTTAGAACGGCGTGTTATTCAATTAAAAATTGAACGTGAAGCATTGAAAAAAGAAAAAGATGATAGTTCGAAAAAACACTTAGAAAAACTAGAATCTGATTTGCATAAATTAGAAGAAGAATATAAAAAATTAGAAACAGTTTGGAAAGCAGAGAAATCTGTTTTGCAAGATGCGCAAACAATTAAAGCAAATTTAGAAAAAGCACGCCTTGAATTTGAAACAGCCAGACGTTCAGGTAATTTAGGGCGCATGGCGGAATTACAATATGGGAAAATTCCCGAATTGGAAACGCAATTAGCAAAAGCATTGTCAGGTGAAAATGAAAAAGAATTACAGTTATTACGTAACAAAGTGACCGACGAAGAAATAGCTGAAGTCGTTTCTAAATGGACCCACATTCCTGTTGCTAAAATGTTAGAGAGTGAAAAAGATAAATTGCTACACATGGAAGAGGCACTGCACAAACGCATTATTGGCCAAAGTCAAGCAGTGACGGCTGTATGTCATGCTATTCGTCGATCAAGAGCGGGATTGGCAGATCCGAATCGTCCCATTGGTTCATTTTTATTTTTAGGACCAACGGGTGTGGGTAAAACAGAACTCTGTAAATCATTAGCCGAATTTTTATTTGATACAGAGGAAGCGGTTATTCGCCTTGATATGTCAGAATTTATGGAAAAACATTCTGTTGCTCGTTTATTAGGGGCACCGCCAGGTTATGTGGGTTATGAAGAAGGAGGGTATTTAACAGAGCATGTTCGTCGTCGACCCTATTCTGTTATTTTGTTAGATGAAATGGAAAAAGCCCATCCCGATGTGTTTAATGTTTTATTGCAAGTATTAGATGATGGACGATTAACCGATAGTCAAGGTCGTACGGTGGATTTTAAAAATACTGTGATTGTCATGACTTCAAATTTAGGATCGGAATTAATTCAAGATATTTCCAAGCATGGCGATTATTTTGAAATGAAAGAAGCCGTCATGGGTGTTGTTGGCAAGCATTTTAGGCCGGAATTTATTAATCGTATTGATGAAATTGTTGTCTTCCATCCATTAGACAAAGAACAAATTCGTATGATTGCGCAAATTCAAGTGAATCACTTGCGTGCACGTTTAGCAGCACGCGAATTCACTATTTCCATTACCGATGAAGCATTGGATTATTTAGCAGCGTCAGGTTATGATCCTGTGTATGGAGCGAGACCTTTGAAGCGGTCCATTCAACAGCATGTTGAAAATCCTCTGGCTAAGGAAATATTGAGCGGTAAATTTTTATCGGGTGATGTGATTCATATTAGTCTTGAGAATGATCAAATCGTATTTTCCAAAGCAACGGCGGTTGTTTGAATTGGGTCACGATGTTGATATGCTCATCAAAAATATCACGATAGCAAAAGGATAATGCGAATGTATAAACATATTTTATTTGCCACTGATTTAACGGAAGATACTGAGTATTTGATTAATAAAGTTCGCACCATTCGTGGTTATACAGGTGCAACGCTGAGTCTTGTGCATGTTGTTGAGCCATTGCCTGGATATAGTTATGCTTATTTAGGTATTGAAGATATTGAAGGACAGCTAATTGAAGAAGCACGGCAATCCATTGAAAAATTAAGTGGGGAATTGAGTGTTAACAAAGAGGCTGTCTTTATTGAAGTCGGACCAACTAAAACAAAAATTTTAAAAATAGCCGATGATATCGGTGCAGACTTAATTATTTGCGGTAGTCATGGTCGACATGGTTTGTCCCTTTTATTAGGGTCAACTGCGAATGCTGTATTGCATGGTGCAAAATGTGATGTGTTGACTGTTCGATTACCGGAAGAAACATAAAGGTTCGCTGATTTTTTTAATAAATGAGTCCTTATGGAATACAAAGATTATTATAAAATGTTAGGCGTTGATCGTAAGGCTTCTCAAGAGGATATTAAACATGCTTATCGTCGTTTGGCGCGAAAATATCATCCTGATGTGAGCAAAGAAGCAAATGCAGAAGAAAAATTTAAAAATCTGCAAGAAGCTTATGAAGTATTAAAAGACCCTGAAAAACGAGCTGCTTATGATGAATTGGGAAATAATTGGAAAGCAGGCCAAGAATTTAGACCGCCGCCAGGATGGAATCAGCAACAGGCCGGACAAAATTTCCAAGGATTTTCAGAAGAAGATATGGGTGGTTTTAGTGATTTTTTTACGAATCTTTTTGGGGGTGCGCATGGGCAACGTCAAGGATTTGGACGTGAGCATTTTGGCGGATTTAAACAGCGTGGCAGTGATCAGCATGCGAAACTAACGATCAGCTTGGAAGACGCTTTTCATGGTGCGACTAAATCTATTCAAATACAAGTTCCGGAAATGGATGCTGCATCAAGAAAAATCCAGCATCGTATGCATACTATTAAGGTAACGATTCCTGCGGGTACTTTGCCAGGACATCAATTACGTCTTGCACAGCAAGGTAATCCGGGTGTGGGTGGTGGGCCTGCAGGAGATCTTTATTTAGAAATCAATATTCAGCCACACTCCTATTTTACCTTGAAAGGGCGTGATGTTTATTTGACGTTGCCCGTGACCCCTTGGGAAGCAGCATTAGGCGCAAGTATTACCATTCCAACGTTGGGGGGGAAGGTTGGCGTAAAAATTGAGGCTGGATCGCAGGCAGGAAAAAAGCTTCGCTTGAAAGAACGTGGCATGCCAGGACATCCGAGAGGTGATCAATATGCGATTGTGCAAATTGATACACCGCCTGCCCATACCGATGAAGCGCGGCAACTTTATGAAAAAATGTCGCAAATCATGCCGTTTAATCCACGCAAGCAATGGTGAATTTTGATATGGCAAAAAAAGAAATCATGATTATTACAGATGGTAGATCACAAACTGTTCTGACCTTAGAAGAAATTTGTGATAGTTGCCAAATTTCAACGAATTTTATCTATGATTTAATTGAGTACGATATCATTCAATTGACCCATGATGATCCGGAAGAATGGATGTTTAATCTCTCGCAATTACAACGAATCAAAACGGCGAAGCGATTGCAAGATGATTTAGAAGTGAATTTAGCAGGTATTGCTATTATTTTAGATTTATTAGATGAAATAGATGCATTGCGTCGCGATAGGTGAGCAAAACGAGATTTCTCATTTTTTTCTATAAAGAGGTTTGCTTTTTAATTGCGACGACACGAAAGACGTGTATCAAAAATTTCTTCATTAGTATGGTCATCGCAGAAGTATTGTTTGCAGGCTTCTTTGAGATGATGATATTTTTCTGAATTTTCTCCTTGTTTTTTTAATTCGGCTAACTCTTCTTCAGTAGCAATTGCAATTTTAATATATTCTCCATTTAATTCCTCTTGTCTGAATGTGATGTGAGGTAAGAGATCGAGATCTGCTATGCTTAAATAGTTACGCGAAGCTGTTTTTGCTGATGCGAGAATGCATTCAATTTCTTTGCATAATTTAGTAACATCTTCTGGATTAAAACTTTCGTACAGGTAAATGGTGAAAGGATTATTGATGAGTCGAAAATTTTTATGTTCGATCAAGGTAATATTTTCGTAATGAAATGGTTGCATTAATTCTTCTGTTGGCTCGACATTGAGTTGCTTGAATTTGGGAATGGTGCCATTCTTGACACCTTTTTTGAGTTCTTCATAAACCTTAAGAGAATATTCGTCAAATTCTTCGATTGCTAACGCAATATGCAGTTTATAAATGCCATGTTTGGGATCGATTTCATTTTGGCAAAATAACCAATCCTCTGTGAGAAATTCTTTAATGCTTCTGTTGATCATTTCATTTCGGCCGATTTGATGATGGGCGTAGTATACAGCAAGGAACGAAGTATGCAAAATTCAAGCTAAAAACCAGAATTGTTTTTATTTTAATCTGTTAAAGCGGGAGGAAAATATAATTTTTTCAAGGAGATATCTTTGAATTGGAAATTGCTTTGTTGGCTTAATGCCCGTTTTCTTAATAAAGCAATGGCGTTTCCTAATTTTGAAAAATTAGCGGCAGAAGGCTTTCCAAAGCGAGCTGAGAAAAGCCAGCTTGAATTGGCAGTGGAAAAATTTATTTTTGAGTTAGGGAAACTTGAAGAAGAAAACCCTAAAGAAGCAGATGCTAGCTTTGCTCTTTGGTCAAATGTTACAACGGGTGCTGAATTTCTTCTAATAACTGCTTGCATACAGCAAGAGATTGTTCGTTATAGCTAAAATAATCTTCCGTGGCAAGAGAAGATAAGTTGGCGCTAACTATATCTTTTTGTCGCGTAACATTTATTCCAGCAGAACGCATCGCTTCAAAAAATAAGTCATAGCAATCTTTACTGTTTGTAAACTGTTCTATTGCTCCTAATGCGAATCTTGCAGCATGGATGGCATTTCCTTTAATGAGCTCATTTTTGCTTAGGCGGAGATTAGGATGGGATTGAGCTGCTTTTTCAAACCCGCGGATTATTCTGCCCTGAAGAAGATCGTTTGCTAAATGCTGATTATGTGCAGAAAAATCTATTTTCCATTGATTGTGTTCACCTTTACGAAAATGCAGTTTTCCTTCCTCCGCAATCGGAACTTTTGAATAATCCGCATGGGTAACCTGATTAAATGTAACAATTTTTTTAATATAATTGACTGGGTCACGTTTTAACTCATCATAAAAAACAAATAAAACATCGAGGTTACGATTAGGAGAAGCGTAATAATCAAGCCAGCCTTCTACCCAGTTAATAACGATGGGAAGAAAATTGCGAATTTGAAAATCGAATTGATCTTCTAACGACCAGTTATAATAATCACGAGGAATGTGATAGATTTTTGAATGATAATCTCGACCTATTGCACCTAACTTTTTAAGATGATGAACCCAAGAAATAAACGCATCTCTTGGATCACGCAGTAAAACCACAATACGATCAAAACGAGACTCTTCTAAAACTTTTATATTGTGATACGACGCTTGCATGTGAGCGCCAAAAAAATAGCCTTTCGAATAGTATTTCATTTTTTCTGGGCGTAACAGTTGAGTATTGTAATCACCGCATGCGTACAAATTAGGACATGAAAAATCACGACCTGAACTATACTCGTGCCAGCCCTTGAGCGAATGAAAGTCAGGCATTTTGAAATTTGTTACATTGCAAACAGCAGTCCAGGTATAAACGGTGCCACTTTTTGGAAGTGATACAAAAAATATGCTCTGTCGCTTATTAGGAAATTTCTTACGCATTTCCGCCTCCTATTCGTATCAAATCAGGAAATTCTTGAAAAATTGAGTCGTGTTGGGGCTGAGTCAACGACCTGCTAATTAAGGAGGGCGGAAAAGTAACACTTAATTTGTTGATTGTAAATAACGCATATGGGAGGGTGGTCATTACTGTTAACTTATCCTAATTTGGGACGAGCAGAGGGCCTGCTAATCAGAGACTCATCGATCAGGTGATTGTTGATAGGGGTTCTATCGATAGCAAGCGCTTCATTATCTGAAGAGCAACTAGTTGTTTTTTCTTCAGAGAGCGATGAAAAAATTCCCATTTGCGCTAACATATTTTTGTATCTTTTTTGCGGGCTGGTCGGCATACATTTTAATGCTTCTTCTCTTGATAATTTATCTACTTCATTGAAAGCATCAATAGGATGCATTTTTTTTTCGTTGACAAAATAATTGATTAAATTCTTATGATCTTCTGTTGTTGTTGGATAATAATAAAATCCCTGAGCATTCGTTTTTAACATTTCATAATGGTGCCGAAAGTGGTGATCGCGCAAACCTTGTGCATGAAAAGTATGAAGTAATTCAACTTCCCATTCATTTAATTGCGAAGTTGATTGAATAGCTTCGGAAGGCGTGAAATTTTTTTCTTTGATAAGATAAGTGACAAAGTTTTTGTGAGCTTCCTTAAATGAAAAACCTCTAGAATCAGAATCAAAAAAGGAGGGTCTCCAATCAGCAAAATCTTTTTTACGTAAATTATATTTGTAAAGTGTTGAAACGGTTTTAGCTTGCAATCCTTCGAGATAACTAATTTCATCTAATGCTTTTTGAGGAGTGAGGCCATGTTTCTTGACCAGCATAACGATGGCTTGTTTGTGTTCGTTCGTCATGCAATGATTGCGTTCACCCAGGATATTCGGCAATCCTGAGAAACAATCTTCAATATCTTGACTACGCAAACCATCAGAATAAAGTTCATGTAGTAGTGCAACTTTTGTTTTACTTAAGGAAATAATTTGATTGATCGCATCAAACAAAGAGATTTTTTCTTCTTTAACCAAATAACGCAGACATTGCCGATGCTGCGTGGTGTAAAGATGAGGAGGTCTGGATTTTTGAATTCCTTCCTCAAATAGTTCAATTTGAAGTTCAATAAACTCATCTTCTGATAACTCAAACGATTTTCTAAGCATCCTATTTTTATCCTTACAATGGCTATTGGGCAAGTTTCTTCTTGGTCTTTTTAATTAAGAGAGAGGTTAATTTTAAATGAGATAAAAATGATGAGCATCAAAAATTTCTTTATTAGTATTTTTATCGTGGAAATATTGTATGCATGTTTTTTTGGATGGCTGTATTTTTCTGAGCTTTCTCCTTTTGTTTGTATATCGAGCGATTTAATTTCATCAAGCCGACGATCAATTTTGATAAAAGCCAATTTCATTTTTTCATAACTAAGTTTAGCTGGGCTACGTTCGACGGAGGAGGTTCTTTTTGCCATATATAAATCCTTTTTGTCTTAATAGTAGTTCTGACAATGATCATTTATTACCATAGAATAACTTGAGGTGAAAGTTGCGCTCCATATAAGAAAATATGAAGATATGGGTATCAATAATAAGCATCGAATATTTTTTGAATAGGAATCATTAATGGCATCTAAAATGAGACGAGCTCCTGCTCATCCAGGAGAAATATTACTTAAGGATTTCCTGCAGCCATGGTCTTTATCCCAAAAGGAATTTGCAATTCATTTAGGATGGACGTATACAAGGTTAAATGAGATTATTAATATGCGTCGTGGTGTTACTGCCGATTCGGCATTATCGTTTGCAGAAGCGTTTAATATGGAACCCGAGTTTTGGTTAAATTTGCAGCGAGATTGGGATTTGTGGCACGCAGCGCAATCACATATTTCAGTAAAACCACTTCCGTCCCCTAAACATAAAGAAAAATAAACTAAGCTATTGTTTGTATACCGTATATCGGTATATGATGGTTGTGCAAAATCAGTAATTTTTATTTTTTACACAGATGAATGTTCACTAAAGGTTGCCTTATAGATACATCTCCTTTACCACGGACGGGTTTTTAAACTAACAGTGAACATTCTCTTTCTCAGGTAATTGAGAGATCTTATACATGGTTTTGCGAAGATGCTTGTTTAGCAATGATTAATGAAGGATTGTATTGATGCTAAAAACAATGCAGACCAATAAGGCTGTCTTTCATCAAAACTTATCCTCTGACGAATTATTGCAAATGGCTATCACCCGTCATGAAAGTAAAATTGCGAGTAATGGGGCGCTCACTGTTATTACTGGATTCTGTACAGGATGATCGCCTAAAGATCGATTTATCGTAAAAGCTAAATTAACGACCGATCAAGTTGATTGATTGGGGATCAACCAATTTGTCAATTCTAAAAAATATTAAAGGAGTAGAGCCAAAACTCCTTAACCGACGCCAAGCTTGGAGAAATTCAGATGATTATAATCGGTCTCTACCGCAGTTTTGTTTTCCAGAAATCCAATTAGGGCTTGCTTTTAACTTAATCGGTCCGGCATTTACCATCGCGATGCTAGGTGCAATTGAATCACTTTTGTCTGCAACAGCCGCAGATGGTATGGCAGGCACACGTCATCATTCAAATCAAGAATTAATCGGGCAAGGTCTAGCTAATATTTTTTCACCGCTATTTGGTGGATTTGCTGCAACAGGCGCTATTGCGCGAACAGCGACAAATATACGCAATGGTGGCAATAGTCCAATCGCTGCTATCGTCCATTCCATATTTTTAATCTTGGTTATTGTATTGCTAGCACCGTTTGCATCTTATATTCCTCTTTGTGCACTTGCAGCTATTCTTTTTATTGTTGCATACAATATGAGTGACATACCACATTTTACTTATATGGTAAAACATGCTCCGCGGTATGATCTTATTGTATTAATTATTACTTTTTTACTTACTATATTTACCGATTTGGTCGTCGCAGTTAATGTTGGTGTGATTCTTGCAATGTTATTGTTTGTGCGACGAATGAGTCAATTTGTTGCTATTGAAAAACAGGATCATAAAACACTTAAAGATGAATTATCTGATATCGCTTTGCCAAAAGGTACAGTTGTTTATGCTATTCAAGGACCTTTCTTTTTCGGGGCAGCAGAAAAATTAGAACGCGCTTTTGTCATCATGCATGCTGATCCAATAAATATTATTTTTCGATTAAGAGACGTACCTTTTATGGATATTACTGGTTTACAAACATTTATCGAAATTATTGAGCGGTTTCACAAAAGCCATATTAATGTTTATCTTTGTGAGGCTAATTCTAATGTTAAAAAGAAGTTAATGAATATAGGCGTTATGCCCTTAGTAAAAGGGGAGCGCATATTTTCTACATTAATAGACACAATTAAGAATTTATAAGTGTATTTTTTTTAAATAATTATTAAGTTTGTAATGTTAAATAATGTGAAAACAGGATTGAAATAATGAATACTCTACCACCATGTCAAAAATGTAATTCTCAATATACTTATCAGGATGGCTTACTCTTTGTTTGTCCCGAATGTGCACATGAATGGACTAATATTGCAGCGGAGAAAACTAAAGAAGATATTTTAATGATTAAAGATGCAAATGGTAATACGCTTCAAGATGGAGATACGGTCACGGTCATAAAAGATCTAAAAGTAAAAGGTTCATCATTGGTAGTTAAAGTAGGGATAAAAGTAAGAAATATTAGGTTGGTTGAGGGGGATCATAATATTGATTGTAAAATTGATGGTATTGGTCCTATGAAGTTGAAGTCTCAATTTGTAAAAAAAGTATAGCCAATCCAAATAAAGTGTTAATTAAATTTTTGAGCCTGTAAATAAAACTGTGTAACAAAAATGGCAGTTACACAAAATAACTTACAGGCTCAACTTACAGGCTCTACAGGCTCAGGCTCGCTCATAATTCAAATAAATTATTTTCTTGTCTATCTTTCTCTTCATTCGATAGATTTTCTAAACCTCGCAATTCATTTAGTGTATCCTGAATATTTTTTATCCTATCTGAATTTGGTTTTTGAAAAAACGGTATACTGCTCGATTTAGCCATTCTCTTACCCAAGACCGTCGTGATATCTAAGCATTGCTCAAGCAAGCAAACTCGTTCTTCTTCAGGGAAGTTGTTTATCGCTTGTAAAATAGTTTCTCCTTTTTCACCTTCGAACAATTTCTCATTGCCTATAGATTTTTCATGACAAGAAGAATTACTTATTTCTTGAAGTGCGGCTAATAATATTAACTGTTTTTCAATTTTCGCGAGCGTACCACTTTCCATACTGCAGCTAGTTAAACCTTCTTGAGTCCACATTTTAGCACCCAATATTGTATTTTTTTCTTTGCAAGCAGTCAGTAATGCAATTTGCTCTTTCAAGGGTCGCGTTAAAACAGCATTGAAAATATCATTTTTTTCATACACCTTAATGTCAATATAGCCATTGGATCTTGTCTCCGAAAGAAGTTCTGAAAAAGATTTTTCTACTGACTGACGAGTGAATCCATATCCCATATTGCAATGAAACTTCAAGCCTAAAAAATCCCCATCGTAATCTTTATTTTTTTCTAGCGCATTCATATAAAGTTGAATAATTTTTCCTTTCAATGAGAATGACTGCTCCTTTCTTTTAGTAGTGAGATAAGTAAATTTGGCAAGCATAGCGTAAAAAAACCCTTTCTCAGCTCCATTAACAACGTCACTTTTATATTTATTTATATTATTTTCAATGATATTGAGTCTATTTTCTGTTTCAGAAGGTAGACAATTAGATTGCAAAAAAAATCGACACTGAAGAATATCGATCGCTTCTATTGCTTTTTTATCATTCGGACTTTTCAGAATAGCATCTTTAAGTAATTGAACACCTTCTTCATAATTTTTTTTGAAATCATAGAAACGCTCGCTATCCGCAAGAAAAAAATAAGCTTGCACATTCTCAGGATACAAACCGAATGAAACGATATAATCAAGCCTATTTGTGAATTTTTCTCGATAGTTTCCAACCATAAAATTTATAAAAACTGAATCCTTATCAATATTTTCAATACAACTCTTTGCTATTGAATGAACCAAATTATTATATTTTAATTCTTGTGTTAATTGATCATAAAAAATATCAAGCATCCAAATTTTCTTATTGATCAGCTGCCATAATATCTCAATCCTCTCTGAATAAAAACTTTCTGAAAAAGAACGATTAGAAATTAAAGTCGTTAATAAATTAATACAATACCTTTCAAACAACTCACATTGTGCATCAGCTTTTTGTTGCAAGGGAGAAAGTTTCTTTTCATCTTCATTTGTCCATTTTCCATTAGATTGCTTGCAGTATTTACACCGGCCACAAGCCATATCAAAACAATCAGTGCTTATGTATTTCTCTAATATATTTACTTTTAAAGCATGTTTTTTCGTTACTGCTAACTCACGAATAAAATAAAGCACTTCTCTTTTTTCATGATAAATATTATTTGTATGTTTTTTTATTTCTTCAGAAAAAGAAACGACAGAGGCATTGCTTTTTATTTTCTCTATCATTTGATCCATCATTATTTCAAACTGCTTTATGATGTTTTCAACTTCCATCTTATATTCTTGGTAATAAACCGTAACTCCTTTTGGATAAAGTTCATCAAATTGACTTCTAGCCTGTTTGCTATTCAATTCACTTTCATTGATGAATCGCTCAACGATAGGCAATATGGTATTAAATACCTTAGGCATAGATAGATAGTTGCTTTTCATAATGAATTGAAAAGGAGATAGTTTACCGCTCCCTTCTTTCAGAAATTCTTTTTGAAAAAGTAAAGAAGGTGCTTCTTGAAAATAGCCTAACAATTTTTTATTTTTTTCTTCCCATTGAGGCGATAAATAAAATAGATCAGAGGCGAATTGTGCCATTTCATCCGCAAGAGAATTCTCGAAAATTATTATGTTTTCTTTTTTATCAACTCGACCACTCTGCATAAGTTACCTCTCGTTTTTTTTTTTTTTTGAATATTATTAATATAATGAAAGTAAAATACAAAGTAAACGGAGCCGCATCTAATGTCGTAACCGGATGAAAATGTCCTCCTAAAAACCGAATAGAAATGTTGATGCGTTGTTGAATCCACTCATCAATCTCTCTCTACCCAAGCTGAGGATCGTTTCCCCATTTTGATTAGTTTTGGAAATTCTCCGTTGGCGATCATTAGGTAAATTGAGGAGCGCTTTTTTCCTGTTTTATTAGTTACTGCAGGAAGTCTTAAAAGTCTGTTTGGGATGTTTTCAGGATCGTGTTGATACTGGCTCATGTTGGTTCTCCAAAGTTGTTGTTAAACAAATCCGGAAGCCATTTAATAGAGTTTTTGGTGTGTTGTAACGACGTAAAGGGTTACCCCCCCCGTTTATACCCCCATTTTGAGCCGGATGTTATTGGACAGTGGGGGTATTTAATGGAAGAGGGATAAATAAAAAACCCCTTTATTTCAAGGGGGTTATGGATGAATTTGGATGTTCTAGAAAGTTAATTTGGTGGAGGCGGCGGGAATTGAACCCGCGTCCGCGAATCCTCTACTATCGGGTCTACATGTATAGCCAATCTTTTTTTTTGACTATCTTATCCCCGGTTGGCAGGGTATGAAGACAGCGAGCCTATGAAATTTAGCAGGTTGATATTAGGCATACCATCCCGCGAGCTTGTATGATATGACCACCCTTAGTTCACTTTCGTGAACGTCCGATCGTACAAGCACAATCGGTGGATGGCGCTGTGCCGGTTTTTAAGCGGCTAAAGCTGTGACACCGCCAAAGGCGAAGTCATTAGCTGGTGCAGCGAAGTTGCGTTTGTTTTTGGCAACTATATGGTTTGTAACATTTTTTACGAGGTTAAGTTACATCCTCGACATGCACCTCAAGCTTTGCAACCCACGTCGAAACCAGGTCGCCCCCATTTAAAAGTATAGTCGCAATTGATTTGCGAAAGATTAAAACAGTATTATATCTTCGCAGCTTCGTCAAATGATATTTTGAAAGCTAAAAACAAGCTATTTTTTGAATAAACGTTGCTTTTGGCGTTGCCAATCACGTTCTTTTTCACTGGCTCTTTTATCATGCAATTTCTTACCTTTTGCCAAACCAATTTCTAATTTGACACGATTGTGTTTCCAATAAAGAGCAAGAGGAACTAATGTGTATCCTTTACGTTCAACATTGCCAATTAACTTGTTTAATTCACGATGATGCAGTAATAATTTGCGACTTCGCTGTGGATCGGCATGAACATGCGTTGAAACAGTTTGTAAAGGAGTGATGAGTGCGCCAAACAGCCAGGCTGCCCGATTTTTTAAAAGAACATAGCCCTGATCTAATTGTACGCGGCCAGCGCGCAAACTTTTGACTTCCCAGCCTTCCAGCATGATGCCCGCTTCATAGCGGTCCTCAATGAAGTATTCATGCTGTGCCTTGCGGTTGAGAGCAATCGTTGTATTTGTTTTTTGTGTCTGTTTCATGAGACGCAGTATAATGTTAAACCTTTTTTTTGGAAATGATTATGCATCATTTAAAACGAAACGCGATTGTTCCTTACTCACAACGTCAAATGTTTGAGTTAGTGAATAATATTGAAGAATATCCTCGATTTTTGCCTTGGTGTCGTGGCAGTCAAATTATTAGCCGGACTGAAAAAGAAATTGTGGCGACACTCGATATCTATTGGAAAGGCATACATAAAAGTTTTACCACGCGCAATATCCTTTATCCTGATGAGCGCATGGCGATCCAGTTAGTGAATGGTCCTTTGCAACGGTTAGATGGTATTTGGCATTTTATTCCACTCAATGAACGGGCTTGTAAAATTACTCTCGACCTTGAGTTCGAATTTGTTGGAAGTATTGTTGATAAGCTTTTTCAGCCAGTTTTTCAACATATTGCTAATACGTTAGTGGATGCTTTTTGTAAACGCGCAGCAGAATTATATGGCTATGAATAAGATGATTCGTGTTGAAGTTGTTTATGCCGGTACACAGAGGCAGCAATTAATGGCACTCGAAGTTGAAGAAGGTAGTACGATTGAAATGGCTATCCAGCAGTCTGGTATCTTGATGCTTTTTCCGGAAATTGATTTATCTAAGCAAAAAACAGGCGTTTTTAGCAAACAGCGAAAACTTTTCGATGTGGTTCAAGCAAACGATCGGATCGAGATTTATCGTCCTCTGATCATTGAACCCAAAGAAGCACGTCGAAAAAAAGCAAAAAATGAGTAAGGTTTGTTGACAATAAAAAGTAAAGGGTTAGCTTTCAATTGCCAGGCACGGGCGCCCACCCATCTCTTTGTTATTGTGTTCGTTTTCGTATTTCAACCAATCTTCCATTTTGGAAAAGGCAAGTGACTCGTTTTTCTGTTCGTTTACGATATCCTGTTTGCAATGTGTAAACATAATCCAAACGATGAAGGGTGAAAATATTAGTAAGCACGGGGTTGCCCATCACTTCTCTGACTTGGTTTTCATTCATTCCAATATGCAACTGGTTTACTTGATCGGCCGTGATAATATTTCCTTGCTCAATATCTCCTTTGTGCACAAAACTACAGCTGGAAAGCATCAATAAACTGAATAGGCAAATCAAATTTTTGTATTTTTTATACATCAATTTCTCCACAAGCAATCATCACAGATTGCGCGAGTATAGACAAAATAGCTGTAATTGGATACCTTTCCATGCATGCGCCTTTCAAATTTACTTCAATCTATTTGTCAGATCCCTGCTCAGGTTGATCGTGATATTTCAGGTCTTTCGATCGATAGTCGGAAGGTCACGCAAGGCGATTTGTTTTTTGCAATAAAAGGCACACAATTAGACGGGCGTCATTATATTGTTGATGCCATTGCGCAAGGTGCAGCGGCGATTCTCATTGAAGATCATCCCAATGGCTCCGTAGCTTGGCAACAAAATGTCCCTCTTATTGCTATTCCTGATTTATCGAATAGATTGGCTGAATTAGCTGCGCATTTTTATGATTATCCAGCACATCAATTACGAATGGTGGGGGTAACGGGTACAAGTGGTAAAACATCTTGCACTCATTTTATCGCGCAAATTTTACAATCGCTACATATTGAATGTGGCTTGATGGGGACACTAGGTAATGGTTTTTATGGCGCACTTAATGAAACATCGCTGACCACACCGGATGTATTTACTTTACAATTTTTCTTGCGATCTTTTTTGGAGCAACAAGCAAAAGCAGTTGCGATGGAAGTTTCATCACATAGTATTGATCAAGGTCGAATCAAAGGCCTTGCTTTTGAAGTTGGTGTATTTACGAATTTAAGCCAAGATCATTTAGATTATCATGGTGATATGACAACGTATGCTAATGTAAAGCGACGATTTTTTGCTGAATGGCCGATGCAGCATGCTGTATTTAATGCAGATGATGACTATGGTCGTCGTTGGGCGAGAGAATTAGCAGGTAAAAAATCGATATTTGCTTATAGTCGCCAATCTTCTTTATCGATCGATTGTCCTCTCATTCATTGCAAAAAAGTGATCGCTCAGGCAACTCATATCACGGCACACGTTTCGACTCCATGGGGCGAAGATGAATTATTTCTCCCTTTAGTAGGCGCATTTAATTTGAGTAATGCGTTAGCAGTATTAACCACATTATGTGCGATGAATGTTCCCTTTCAGGCGGTGTTAGCACAACTTGCTCAATTAAAAGCGGTACCTGGTCGTATGCAAATGTTGGGAGGGCATGGAAAGCCAACGGTTGTGATTGATTATGCTCATAAACCGGATGCGTTAGAAAATGTGCTGAAAACATTGCGTGCACAAACAAAAGGCAAGTTAATTTGTGTGTTTGGTTGTGGGGGTGATAGAGATCAAGGTAAGCGTCCGCTGATGGCAAAAATAGCAGAACAATGGTCCGATCGGGTGATCATCACGAATGATAATCCGCGCCACGAAGATCCCGAAGTGATTGCGGCAGATATCATGAGGGGGTTTGCGGATCCTCAGAAAGTGGTGGTGGAACTTGATCGTTCTAAAGCTATTCAGAACAGTATACAATGGGCAAAATCAGAAGATTGTGTGTTAATCGCAGGTAAGGGTGCAGAGCGTTATCAGCAAATCGGAGATAAGAAAATAGTATTCGATGATGTTGACTATGCTGGCCGTTATCTTGGAGAGCAAAAATGTTATTGTGGCTAAGTGAGTGGTTGGCGAATTATTTTCATTTTTTTCATGTTTTTCAGTATCTAACATTGCGTGCTATTTTAGGCACATTAACCGCACTGGTTATGTCGTTATTGCTCGGTCCTACTATTATTCGTCAATTAAGTTCGCATCATGTCGGACAAGTCGTTCGTGATGATGGTCCGCAAACACATTTAAGCAAAGCAGGGACGCCCACCATGGGTGGTACGTTAGTTATTATTGCGGTCATCTTGAGTACTTTGTTGTGGAGTGATCTTTCAAATCGGTATGTGTGGTTAGTTTTAATCATGACAGTAGGTGTTGGTGCGATTGGTTATTGGGATGATTATCGAAAATTAATTTTGAAACACAGTCGAGGGATGCCTGCGCGTCAAAAGTATTTTTATCAATCGCTACTCGGATTCGGTGCGGCTTTTTATTTGTATTGTTCAGCACATTTACCTGTCGAAACACAACTCACGTTACCATTTTTTAAAAACGTAACGATTGTGATGGGGCCTTTTTTTATTTTATTTACTTATTTAGTCATTGTGGGTTCAAGCAATGCTGTGAATTTAACAGATGGTTTAGATGGTCTTGCAATCATGCCTGCTGTGATGATTAGTGCTGCATTAGCTGTTTTCGCTTATGTAACAGGCAATTTTCATTATGCAAATTATCTCGCTATTCCTTATGTGCCTGGCGCAGGTGAAATAGTGGTTTTTTGTGGATCATTAGTCGGTGCGGGTCTTGGATTTCTTTGGTTTAATACGTATCCTGCGCAAGTTTTTATGGGCGATGTCGGTGCTTTAGCGCTGGGTGCCGCACTGGGTATGATTGCCGTTATTGTCCGCCAAGAAATAGTTTTCTTTTTGATGAGTGGTATTTTTGTATTAGAAACCGTTTCTGTCATTTTGCAGGTAGGTTCTTATAAATTAACGGGTAAACGTATTTTTAAAATGGCGCCGATTCATCATCATTTTGAATTAAAAGGCTGGCCTGAACCACGCGTGATCGTGCGCTTTTGGATTATTACGTTTGTATTGGTTTTGTGCGGTCTTGCTACATTGAAATTGAGATAATTTGATTATGTCTACTTCTGACTTATCAGTGGTTGTTGGTTTGGGTGTGACGGGATATTCCTGCGTGCGTTATTTAAAAGAACGCGGTTTATCCGTTGCCGTGGTGGATACACGACAGCAGCCGCCTTATCTGGATGCGTTAATGAAAACATATCCAGATGTTCCATTGGCATTGGGTCATTTAAATCATCCTTTATTAGAAAAAGCGTCGCGCATTATTTTAAGTCCGGGTATTGCATTGCGTGAGCCCGCGATCGCGGCGCAGCTTGCACGCGGCATTCCTGTTATCGGTGATGTTGAATTATTTGCGCAAGTAGTCAAAGTGCCTGTTATTGCGATTACTGGTACGAATGCAAAAAGCACGGTGACGACGCTCGTTGGAAAAATGGCGGAAGCAGCCGGTTATCATGTTCAAGTGGGCGGTAATTTAGGTGTGCCCGTATTAGATTTATTGATGCAACAACCCACGGCCGATCTTTTTGTTTTGGAACTGTCTAGCTTCCAATTAGAAACAACTTATTCATTAAAACCACAAGTAGCGACTATTTTAAACGTGACACCTGATCATATGGACCGATACGATCATTTCGATGCATATCGGCAAGCAAAACATCGTGTTTATCAACATTGCCAAGTGGCGGTGTGTAATCGTGACGATGTTTTCACTGAGTGTCATGATGTGACGTTATCTCGCAAAGGGTATTTTACATTGAATGCACCCAATCAAAATGAATTTGGGTTGCTGATTAAAAATAATGAAACTTATTTGGCTTTTGAAAATGAGCCATTATTAGCTGTGAATGAATTACCAGTTAAAGGAAAACATTATCAGGCTAATGCGCTTGCTGCATTGGCGATTGCTCATGCGTTTGGATTGTCATGGGAAGTAATGTTAGCGGTGTTGCGTGATTTTAAGGGGTTACCACATCGTTGCCAGTTTGTTCGTGAGCGTCAAGGTGTGAAATGGTACAACGACTCAAAAGGAACCAATGTTGGTGCCACGGCTGCTGCTATTGAAGGAATCGGAAGTGAAGTGATCGGTAAATTAATTTTAATTGCAGGCGGTGTCGGTAAAAACGCAGATTTTACGCCGCTGATCCCCGTCATCGAAAAATATGTACGGCATGTTGTGTTGATCGGGGAAGCCGCTCATGATTTAGCTAAATTAATGAATGATCGTATTGGGTTATCTTTCGCACAAGATATGAGTGAAGCGGTGCAACAAGCCGCACTAATAGCACACTCGAATGATACGGTCATCCTTTCTCCTGCTTGCGCGAGTTTTGATATGTTTAAAAATTACGAACATCGCGGAGAAGTTTTTACAGAAATTGTTGAGAAATTATAATTTTCCGAAATGACAATGGGTGATATTGATGAGATCTTACTCTGCAGGTCAGCCAATTGTGAGTACGCCTGTTTTTTATGATCGGTGGTTTCTCTTTGCAGTGATTAGTATTGCGGTGCTGGGGTTGCTCATGATGACGTCTGCATCGATTGTGATTTCAGAAAAACAATATCATCAACCGTTTTATTTTCTTTTTAAACAACTGGTTTTTATGGCATTGGGAGTCTTCGTTGGAAGTGCCATACTGCAGATAGACACTTCATATCTCGAAAAATTAGGCGGCTATCTTTTATTGGGTGTGATGCTGATGTTGGCGTTAGTGTTAATTCCCGGTATTGGACATAGTGCGAATGGAAGTGCCCGATGGATAGGGTATGGTCCACTTACTTTTCAAGTATCAGAATTAACAAAATTCATGGTAGTGATTTATATGGCTGGTTATTTAGTTAGACGTAATCATGAAATCAATGACCTCAGCGGTTTTTTAAAACCAATGTTAATACTGGCTGCGATCGCTGTTTTGTTATTACGCGAACCTGACTTCGGCGCAACGGTTGTGGTGACTGCAACTGCATTAGGGATGATGTTTTTAGCGGGCATGCGGTTGCGACATTTTGCTGTTTTATTTTCATTAGTCATTGGAGCGATGGCTATTATTGCTGTTTCTGCACCTTATCGATTAGCACGTTTAACGAGTTTTTTAAACCCATGGGAAAAACCATTTGATACAGGATATCAATTGACGCAATCCTTAATCGCTTTTGGTCGTGGTGGTTGGTTTGGTGTGGGTTTAGGAAGAAGTATTCAGAAAATGTTTTACTTACCCGAAGCACATACAGATTTTTTATTTGCAGTGATTGCAGAAGAATTAGGTTTAATGGGGATGGCATTAGTGATGTGCTTGTTTTTGTTATTAGTGATACGTATTTTTTTAATGGGTCGAAAAGCGCAGTTATTAGGCCGACATTTTGCAGGCTTTCTTGCTTATGGATTTGGTTTGTGGATTGCCATTCAATTTACGGTAAGCATCGGTGTGAACTCAGGGCTTTTGCCAACAAAAGGGTTAACGTTACCTTTGATGAGTTATGGCGGCAGTAGTGTGTTGGTGAATTGTATTGTGATGGCAGTTTTATTACGCATTGATCATGAAAATCGTTTACTGGCATTTGGAATTAAATAAATTGAAATTAGATCATTCGAAACAAAATGAATTGAAATGCGTTCTCATGATGGCAGGTGGAACGGGTGGCCATGTTTTTCCTGGGTTAGCGGTTGCTCAATGTTTGCAAAGGAAGGGAGTAGAGGTGCATTGGCTAGGAACTCAACAAGGGTTAGAGTCGCGCTTAGTGCCTTCTGCCGGGATTCCGCTGCATTGTATTTCAATACAAGGGTTGCGTGGTAAGGGGATAAAAGCATTGTTATGGGCTCCTTTTAGAATCATCGCGGCTTTACGAGAATCAATGCGTGTCATTAAAAAAGTGAAACCGGATATCGTGATTGGAATGGGCGGTTTTGTCAGTGGTCCAGGTGGCGTGGCTTGTTGGTTGATGCGTTGTCCTTTCCTTATTCATGAACAAAATGCAAAAGCAGGTTTGACGAACAAAATATTGTCGCGATTTGCGGCACGCGTATTAGAAGGATTTCCGGGGACATTTTCATCGCGTCTTCGTGTGATCACAACAGGCAATCCTGTTCGTCCAGAAATTGAAAATTTGTTGCCGCCATCGCAACGTCTGTTATCCTCCTCTTCACGAGTTCGTTTGCTAGTTTTGGGTGGTAGCTTGGGGGCTCAGGCCTTAAATGAATTACTTCCTCGAGCGCTCGCGCAAATGTCGCCGGATGAGCGTCCGGAGGTTCTTCATCAGACAGGGGTTAAGCACATTGATCTTACCAAAAAGCATTATGAATCAATGAAGGTACAAGCTAATGTGCAAGCATTTATTGAAGATATGGCACAAGCTTATGCATGGGCTGATTTAGTATTATGTCGTGCGGGCGCATTAACTGTTGCAGAATTATGTGCCGCAGGACTGGGTGCGATTTTGGTTCCGTTTCCTTATGCTGTTGATGATCATCAAACAGAAAATGCTTGTTTCATGGTGAAACATGACGCAGCTTTGTGTATACAGCAATCTGTTTTAACGGATGTGCGATTAGCAGACATTCTTCGCGAATTTGCGCAATCACCAGAAAAACGAATGACAATGGCGGAGGCTGCATACCGGTTGCGTCAAGCCAATGTTGCTGAAAGAATAGTGGGAATATGTAAAGAGGTGAGGGTTTGTTTGTGCACATGATAAACATAACTGGGGGATGAGACGTTGAGTTGGATGTTAGAAATGGGACATATCAAGCATGTCCACTTTATTGGTATTGGTGGTGTTGGCATGGCCGGCATTGCAGAAGTATTATTGCGTCAGGGATATGTTGTCTCGGGTTCCGATCTTTCTGAAAATTCATTGACGCAATGGCTGAAGGTTATGGGCGCCACGATTTATCGCGGCCATGATGCAGCGCATATCAAAAATGCGGACGTGATTGTGCGATCTTCTGCGGTTGATTGGCATAATCCAGAATTAGAAGCAGCCAAATTGGCAAGAATTCCGGTTGTACCACGCGCAGAAATGTTAGGCGAATTAATGCGATTTCGTTATGGCATTGCAATAGCCGGTACGCACGGTAAAACAACAACGACAAGTTTGGTAACAAGTATTTTAGCAGAAGCGGGATTGGATCCTACCTTTGTGATAGGTGGCCGCTTAAATAGTGTGGGGAGTAATGCACGATTGGGGCGAGGTCATTACCTTGTCGCAGAAGCTGATGAAAGTGACGCTTCATTTTTATACCTTAACCCAATGATTTCAATCGTGACAAATATTGATGAAGATCACATGGGGACTTATGATAATAATTTTGATCGATTGAAAACAACGTTTATCGAATTTATCCATCGCCTACCGTTTTATGGATTAGCTGTTTTGTGTTTAGATGATCCGGTTGTTCAAGAGATTTTACCTCAATTGTCGCGACCTATTTTAACTTATGGCATGACAGCGGAAGCCGATTTTCATACGAAAAAATATACGCAGTCGGGCATTCAAACAAAATTTGTTGTGGAACGTCCAAAAGGACAAGCACCATTATCCATCACATTAAATTTACCTGGCCGACATAATGTGCTGAATGCGCTGGCTGCGATTGCCGTTGCTTCTGAATTAAACGTACCCGGTCAAGCGATTACGGACGCGTTAGAAAATTTCGCAGGCATCGGAAGACGCTTTCAAATTTATGGGGATATGCCGCTTGCAAAAGAAGGTGGCAAGGTAACATTAGTCGATGATTATGGTCACCATCCTCGTGAAATTGCCGCTACTTTGCAAGCTGCTCGTGAAAGTTGGCCGGATCGTCGGTTAGTAATGGTATATCAACCGCATCGATATACGCGAACGCGAGATTTATTGAAGGATTTTTGTAACGTGCTTTCTTTGCCAGATAAATTGTTACTGCTTGATGTGTATGCAGCAGGAGAAGAATATATTGAGGGTGCGGATGGCGCAGCACTTGTTAAAGAAATCAAAAAGCATGGGAAAATCGAGCCTATTTTTATTGAGCATCATGAGACACTTCCTTTTGTTTTCGAAAAAGAATTACGTGACGGTGATATTTTATTAATGCAAGGTGCAGGTAATATTGGAGCGTTGGCTGCGCGATTAGCGACGACGCAATTAAAAGAAGCTACTTTAATGAAATGAATTTGCAATGCATGACTTATTAATGCCATCCACTAAAAGTCAACTTCATGGCCAACTTTTGGAGCATGAATTGTTAGCGAACTATACTTCATGGCGTGTAGGAGGTCCTGCTGATTATTTATATCTTCCCAAGGACTTACTCGATCTTTCTCATTTTTTACATTCCTTACCAGAAGCGAAATTAACATGGTTGGGATTGGGTAGTAATACATTGATTCGCGATAAAGGAATAGATGGCGTTGTTATTATTACGCAAGGGGTATTAAATCAATTAACGCAAATGGATACGCATATCATTCGAGCAGAAGCGGGTGTGGCATCAGCGCAGCTTGCGCGCTATTCCGCGCGATTAGGCTTGCATGGGTTGGAATTTATGGCCGGCATCCCAGGAACAGTGGGGGGTGCATTAGCAATGAATGCAGGATGTTTTGGCGGAGAAACTTGGCGTTTTGTGCAAGCTGTTGAAACGATCAATCGTCATGGCGAAATTCAGATACGTTCACCGCAAGAGTTTGAAATCGCATATCGTCATGTCATCAGACCAGAAAACGAATGGTTTGTGGCCGGACATTTCAAGCTGCCGTTTGGTCATAAAGATGAATCAATGCAAATGATCAGGCAATTGTTAGAAAGACGTAATGCAACGCAACCGACGGGAACAGCGAATTGCGGATCAGTTTTTCGTAATCCACCTAATGATTACGCGGGACGATTAATTGAAGCGTGTGGTTTGAAAGGTAAACAATGGGGTGGCGCACGTGTTTCAGAAAAACATGCTAATTTTATCGTGAATGAACATCATGCGACTTCATCGGATATTGAAAATTTGATTGCAGAAGTAAAAAGGATTGTTTTTGAGCGAACGAGTGTCAATTTAATGACTGAAGTTTGTATCATCGGACGATAATGAGGTGGTGTTAATGGATCTCCGAAGGGGTAAGCAATCAGGCAAGCATGCTTCTTATTTTAAACAATTTATCAAAATTACGTTCATTGTTTGTGTGATCCTTTCAGCTATTTTTATTTTTAATTATTTCGAATTATCACGTTATTTTCGTATTAAGACAGTTCGTATTTATGGCGCCAATCATGCGGATCGTCGAGAAGTGCAAACATGGTTGACGCCGTTAGTTGATCAAGGGTTTTTTGCTATCAAAGTGGAGTCGATTAAAGATAAGTTGTTGCAAATGCCTTGGGTATCTGAGATTGCGGTGCGTCGTATTTGGCCGGATGAAGTTGATATTACGGTAATTGAAAAAAATGCGCTTGCTCGCTGGAATGAAGGAAATTTATTGAGTGATACGGGCGAATTATTTTCGCCTAAACAAGAAACTTATCCGATTGACTTGCCGCATTTTGTAGGTCCTTTTGGTCAGCAAATAATGATGTTAAAGTATTTTAACGACATGAATCGCTTGTTAAGCCAATTACATGTTAAGATCTACTACTTGGAGCTGACACCTTATTTTACATGGAAGTTGTCACTAGATAATGGAATAACGCTACAAATGGGACACAAAGATGTCTTGACTCGTCTTGATCGTTTTGTGAAAGTGTACCCCAAAATTGTAGGGAGCCGTACGAAAGATGTAGATTATGTCGATTTGCGTTATCCTAACGGGGTAGCAGTACGGTGGAAACAGCTTTAATTAAAACGCGGAAGAATAAAATATGGCAAAGAAGCCAATCAATAAAGATTTATTGGTCGGTATCGACATTGGTACCTCGAAAGTTGTCACGCTTGTTGGCGAGATGAATAGCGATGGTAAATTAAATGTCATTGGGTTTGGATCGCATCCTTCGCAAGGATTAAAAAGAGGCGTCGTTGTGAATATTGAATCAACGGTGCAATCCATTCAACGTTCGGTTGAAGATGCAGAGCTGATGGCGGGTTGCGAAATTTATTCCGCATTCACGGGTATTGCGGGTAGTCATATTCGCAGTATTAATTCACATGGAATTGTTGCTATACGTGACTACGAAGTTTCGCAAACAGATGTTGATCGTGTGATTGATGCTGCAAAAGCGATCGCAATTCCTGCGGATCAAAAAATTCTGCATGTACTTCCTCAAGAATTCATTATCGATAATCAAGATTCAATTCGTGAACCGATTGGTATGTCTGGTGTGCGATTAGAAGCGAAAGTTCATATCGTGACGGGAGCAGTGAGTGCAGCGCAAAACATTGTGAAATGCATGAAGCGATGTGGATTGGCGACAAGTGATATTGTGCTAGAACAATTTGCATCAAGCCAATCAATTTTAACAGAAGATGAAAAAGAGCTTGGTGTTTGTATGATAGATATTGGTGGTGGCACAAGTGATATTGCCATTTTTACAGATGGTGCCATTCGTCATACGGCAGTTATCCCCATTGCGGGAGATCAAGTTACGAATGATATTGCTATTGCATTACGCACCCCGACACGCAATGCGGAAGAAATTAAAATTAAACAGGGTTCAGCTTTGCAAGATTTAGTTGATACCAATCACATGATTGATATTCCCGCAATGAGCGATCGCGCGGGACGACGTATTCCCGCTCGTGCACTGGCTGAGATTATTGAAGCGCGTTACGAAGAATTATTTGCATTAGCTGCGGCTGAATTAAGACGCAGTGGTCTTGAAGCGAGCATGGCAGCAGGCATTGTGTTAACCGGAGGCGCTTCCAAAATGGTGGGAGCTCAAGAATTAGCAGAGCGTGTGTTTAAAATGCCTGTACGTATTGGTAAACCACATCATGTCACAGGGTTGCCCGACATCATTCATAATCCTATTTACGCAACCGGTGTGGGTTTGTTAGTGTATGGACAAAAGCAGCGACATCAGCAACGTGAAGTCGCCATTCATCAACCTAGCATTAAAAGCTTATGGTCTAGGATGAAAAATTGGTTTCAAGGCAACTTTTAATCGAGGTAACGGCATGTTTGAATTGTTGGATACGTGTCAGCAAAATGCGGTCATTAAGGTGGTAGGAATTGGTGGTGGCGGCGGTAATGCTATCGAACATATGATGGCAGGCCATATCGAGGGTGTCGAATTTATTGCCGCGAACACAGATTCCCAGGCATTAAAAAATTCATCTGCCAACACGATTATTCAACTGGGTGAAAATATTACGCGTGGTTTAGGTGCGGGTGCCAATCCTGAAGTGGGGCGTCGCGCAGCAGAAGAAGATAGAGAAAAAATCCGTACAGCATTAAATGGTGCTGATATGGTTTTTCTTGCGGCGGGTATGGGGGGTGGTACAGGCACGGGTGCTGCACCTGTTTTTGCGCAAGTAGCAAAGGAATTAGGGATCCTCACTGTTGCGGTAACAACAAAACCATTTTCTTTTGAAGGCCGAATGCGTTTGCAGACAGCAGAGCAAGGCATTGCGAATTTATCGCAATATGTCGACTCACTGATTACTATTCCTAATAATAAATTACTGACGGTGTTGGGTAAAAATGTCACTCTCATTAATGCTTTTAAAGCAGCGAATGATGTATTGCGTGGTGCCGTACAGGGAATTGCTGAATTAATTACCCGTCCTGGCTTGATTAATGTTGACTTTGCCGATGTGCGTACCGTTATGTCTGAAATGGGAATGGCTATGATGGGAACGGGTACGAGTTCAGGTGATAATCGTGCACGGATGGCAGCAGAAGCCGCGATTGCAAGTCCACTGCTAGAAGATGTTGATCTGACGGGTGCAAAAGGTGTGCTGGTTAATATTACCGCAGGACTGGATCTTTCGATTGGCGAATTTGAAGAAGTGGGCGAAGTGGTTAAAAATATCACGTCAGATAGTGCAACAGTCGTGGTGGGTACGGTCATTGATCCTGAGTTACGTGATGAAGTGCGTGTGACGGTTATCGTGACAGGGTTAGGCAGAAAACAGGTTGCAGCAGCATTAAAAATGCCAGCAATTGAGACAGTGGGAACGCATTCTTCTGTTTCAGATAGTGAGCTCGATTATTTGCAACTCGATAAACCA
This sequence comes from uncultured Coxiellaceae bacterium, assembly GCA_964438435.1. Classification (GTDB taxonomy): domain Bacteria; phylum Pseudomonadota; class Gammaproteobacteria; order DSM-16500; family DSM-16500; genus Aquicella. The sequence continues at coordinate 44,416 of CAYTKY010000006.1, forward strand.
GCGATTGTTCGTCGTCAAGCAGCCGCAGCGTCAACAAGCGCTCATTCTCAGCCTGTTCGTACCATGCCTTTGGCTGAAAAGGCGCACGATATTGATTACCTAGATATTCCTGCTTTTCTACGTCGTAAAGAAGAAGAGGTTTGATGAAAATAGGGATAAAAGACGTCTTTCTTCTTTCAATTGTCAACGGACCTTAAAAATGATAAAAAGGCGGATTGTGAAAATGCGCTGAGAATTTTGGCGCTTATTTTAAAAAAACATTACCTTATGTTAGACTGTTCATTACTATTAGGAACTAGAAGCACGGGATGATTAGACAAAGAACACTCAAGAATGTCATCAAGGCTACAGGTATGACCTTATTAAGGCAGCGAACCCTGAAGACGGTCATTAAAGCTACGGGCATTACTTTGCATGGTGGTGAACGTGCAGAAATCACATTGCATCCGGCACCAGTCAATACGGGTATTATTTTTCGACGAGTTGATCTTGAGCCTGTTGTTGAAATTGCGGCTTTAGCAGAAAACGTTGGTGATACGACTTTATCGACAACATTGGTGAAAGATGATGTGAGAGTGTCAACAGTTGAACATCTTTTGTCAGCCTTTGCAGGTTTAGGTATTGATAATGCCTATATTGACGTTAATGCGCCTGAAATCCCAATCATGGATGGAAGTGCTGCTCCCTTTGTTTTCCTCATCCAATCAGCGGGTATTTCAGAACAAAATGCTCCCAAAAGGTTTATCCGAATTCTAAAACCGATACGTTTGGAAGAGCAAGGAAAATATGTGCAATTTCGCCCGTATAATGGTTATAGAATTTCTTTTACGATCGATTTTGATCATCCCGTGTTTAATCATCGACCTCAAGCTGCACATTTCGATTTCACATCCACGTCTTATGTTAAAGAAGTTTGTCGAGCCAGAACATTTGGTTTCTTATCCGATTATGAAAAACTTCGAGAATCTGATTTGG
>CAYTKY010000007.1:0-37850 GCA_964438435.1 uncultured Coxiellaceae bacterium
GGTTTGGATATTTAGACGCAAAAAACAGATTAATTGCACAAAAAATTGGATGATAGCCGCTGTATAAATGAGAATAAATGTATCCAAGCGATTGAAATGACCAGACATCACTGTCCAAAAAGCAAGAAGGGTGAGAATCGAACAAACAAAAAGACCGATCAAATAAATGCCTAATTTTTTTTGTCCTGTTCCGTAATCCGGTTCTGTGATGTCATGTTGATGATTCATGTCATTGCTCCCATGAGATAAACGGTCGTAAAAACAAATATCCAAACGATATCTAAAAAATTCCAAAACATGCCTAAATAAGTCATGCGGCGTCTTATGACTGCCGTTTGATTAGTTAAAAAAGCGACTTGGATCACCATGATTAAAATCCAAAATAAACCACAACTCACGTGAAAACCATGGGTGCCGACTAATGTAAAAAAAGAAGAAGCTTGACCACTGATATCCCAACCAAAACCGGCTTGTGTTAATGAAATAAATTCCCTAATTTCTAACCCAACAAAGCTTGCACCCAATAAAAAAGTGATGATGAGCCAAGCTTGTACTGTGTGCCATTTGTTTTTATATAAGCCCAACATCGCCAAGCAAAAAGTAAAGTTTGAAGCTAATAACAAAAATGTTTCGATTAGCACGGTATTTAAATCTAAATATTTTTTGAGAGTAAAATCATAAGTGCTTTGATAATTTAAGACTAAAAACGTTGCGAATAAGCAGCCAAATAAGATGCAATCGGTCATGATATAGAGCCAAAATCCGAAGATATCAGTCGCATCACTATCGACGTGATGTTCATCGTGGGTAAGCATTGTTTCGCTGTGCATGCGATATCTCCTTCAAATGCGCTAATTCAGTTTGTTTGATGGTTTCAGTATCGAGATAATAGTCGACATCGGTTGAAAATGTTCGTGTGATGATGGAAATAATCATACCGATGAATCCGATTATGCCAGGGATCCACATTTGCCAAATCAGTGCAAACCCAGTGATACCTGCAAACATGGCAATGATAAATCCTGCGGGCGTATTCTTGGGTAAATGAATGGGTCGATAATCCATGATTTTTTGTTCTCTTGATGCATTCAATTTTTCATGCTCTTTCATCACCCAAAAAGCATCGCGCTCTTCGACCGTGGGGAGAATAGCAAAATTATATAATGGTGCAGGGGATGAGACAGACCATTCTAATGTGCGGCCATTCCAAGGATCGCCCGTGACATCACGCAAAGCATGACGATGTTTGATGCTGACGATGAGTTGTCCGATTTGCAAAAAAATACCGATCAAAACAAAAGCTGCGCCTATCGCCGCCACGATGAAATAAGGTTGATAAGCGACATCAAGATAATGATTGTTTCGTCGCATAAAACCATCCATACCTAAAACATATAAAGGCATAAAGGCGATATAAAATCCGATTACCCAAAAGATAAAGGACCATTTGCCCCATTTTTCGTCGAGACAAAATCCAAATGCTTTTGGAAACCAATAAATAATGCCGGCGAAATAGCCAAATAAAACGCCGCCAATAATGACATTATGAAAATGGGCTACTAAAAATAAACTATTGTGTAATTGAAAATCGACAGCAGGAATTGCCATCATGACGCCGCTCATACCGCCCAGTGCAAAGGTTGTGAAAAAGGCCGTGACCCATAGCATCGGCGTTGCCAGGATGATGCGACCTTTGTACATCGTAAATAACCAATTAAAAACTTTGACGCCTGTTGGAATGGCAATGATCATGGTGGCAATACCAAAAAAAGCATTTACATTCGCACCGGCGCCCATGGTGAAGAAGTGATGTAACCAAACAACAAAAGATAAAAAAGTAATAACAGCAATGGCCCACACCATGGTGGTATAACCAAATAATGTTTTTTGACTGAATACAGCAACGACTTCAGAAAATATACCAAAGGCAGGCAAGATTAAAATATAAACTTCAGGGTGTCCCCATACCCAAATTAAATTGATATACATCATGTTGTTGCCGCCAGCAAAATCAGAGAAGAAATGCATGCCCAGCATGCGATCTAGTTCGAGCAAAGCGAGCGTGACAGTGAGAACTGGAAAAGCGAGTGCGACTAGAATCATGGCGCATAAACAAGCCCATACAAAAACAGGCATTTTCATGTAGGTCATGCCTTTGCAACGCATTTTGATAATGGTCGCAATGAAGTTAATGCCCGCTAATAACGTACCAACGCCGGCAATTTGTAAAGACCAAACATAATAATCCACGCCGACACCGGGACTGTAATAAAGTTCTGATAAAGGGGGGTAAGCTAACCAACCGGTTTTTGCAAATTCACCAATCATCAGCGATGCATTACATAACATCGCGCCAACAAACGTTAACCAAAAGCTGAGTGAGTTGAGGTAAGGATAAGCGACATCACGCGCGCCGATTTGCAAGGGGATAGCCATATTAAGTAATGCAAACATCATGGGCATTGCAACAAAGAAAATCATAATGACGCCATGGGCACTAAAAATTTGATCGTAATGTTCGGGAGGTAGATAACCAAGATTAGAACCTGCCGCAATGGCTTGTTGTGTGCGCATTAATACAACGTCACTGAACCCACGTAACAACATCACAAAAGATAACAGTAAGTACATGATGCCGATTTTTTTATGATCAACAGAAGTGACCCATTCATGCCAGACATAAGACCATTTGCGATAATAAGTAATGAGTCCTAGGACAGAAAAAAAGGTGGCAATCATGAATAAATCAGCACCCAGGATGATAGGGACATCAAAAGAAAAAGAGTCTAATGTCAATTTGCCAAAAAGTAAGTGTTCAAGCATAAGCTATCCTCATAGATTGCTGCGGGGATGTTGTGGTCCGAATGTATTCATGTAAGTGTTTAGCACATCGTTAAATAAATTGCCTGTGACACCCGAGAAATAAGTGGGTGGATCGCTAATCGATGGTTTTAGTAATGCGCGATAAGTTTCATCAGTTAACGGTGGGAAGGTGAGAGCGACACGATCAAGCCATTGTTCCATTTCAGTGGTTTCAACAACGTGTACTTCAAAATGCATATCTGAAAATCCATCGCCATTAAATTGGGTATTCAAGCCATCCAAGATAGCGACTTGATTAGCAATTAAATGTAAGCGTGTACGCATGCCTGCCATGGCATAAATTTGGCTACCTAATTGCGGAATAAAAAAAGCACTCATGGGAACATTGTCAGCGGTAATCCAAAATTCAATATCTCGGTTAACCGGAATTTCCAAATAATTAATGGTTGCAACATGTTGTTCTGGATAAATGAATAGCCATTTCCAAGGCAAGGCAATCACTTGAACTAATAAAGGTTTAGCATCGGTGGTGATAGGCTGATAGGGGTCAAGTTTGTGCGTTGATTTCCATGTTAAGACAGCCAGGATCACAATAATCACGCACGGAATGCCCCACCAAAGTGATTCTAAAAAATAACTATGTGCCCAATTTGGCTTGTAATCTTTAATCCGATGGGAATGTTGGTAATGATAAACAAAAGTAAAACTCATAATGATGACGGGCAGCACCACGATTAACATGAGTGCTAATGTATCAAATAATAATTTGCGTTCTTCAAATGCAATCATTCCTTTTGGGTTTAATAGGCCCCCGAAATGTTCTTTGCAGCCACTTAAAAAAAGAATGGCGATAGCAAAGAGAGAGAGTTGAATGATACGCCTAACAGAAGAAAACATGATGGAGTGGAGAAAATTTTTTCGCATCCTTGCGTCATCCTAAATCCAATTTTTTTTCATTATATACTGATTATTAGTCAAGATGCGAAGTGCAATCGCTAGGGGTCAGTGATATGATTTTTTGGACAGGGCCGATCAAAAAGGATGATCATAATGGACTATCTCATGTTTGCTCGCTGGTTTGGTATTGTTTCAACGATTTTATCATTGGGAATCCTCTTTAATTTAGAAGAGGCTAAAGAAATGGCAAGGGATATGGTGAAAACTGAAACAGGGTACATCATGGGAGGGGTGCTTCCTGTTATATTCGGTACGTTATCATTGATGTTTGTGAATAGTTTTGAGCCTGGTTGGAATTGGGTGGTGACTTTTGTGGGGGGTGCGATGTTAGTGGTTGGTATTTATCGCGTGATTTTTGTTAGTCAATGGAAAGCGTTGTTGTCAAAACACATCGAACAAATTCCATTTTTATTTAGCTTGTTTGGCCTGATGTTTGGTGTGATTTTGCTATATATCGGATATATTGCCGAAGCTTTTAGTAATTTCTGATTCTAATGCAGCTCAATGAGTAATACTTTAATGGGTGGGCCGCTGATATTTTCATCGGAGTGTAGTTCATCATTCGTGTCGCGCGCTAAAAAATAGGCTTTTCCTCGTTCTATTTTAAATTCATGCGACTGGCCTTTATCAGTCGTAATTTTTAAAATGCCATTGGTGAGGGCAACCAGTACACGGTCGTATTCGTGCCGATGCATTTTGAGTGCTTGATCTTTGGAAGAATAAACAACGGTTTCCACAATGGTCACCTTATCGTGTGAGTATTGTGGAACGCGATGTGTTGCTGCGGTTGTAGTCGCCATATAAGAGAGAATGAAATAGCCAAAAATGAAGCGTAATAGCAATTTGTTCATAATATTTCCTAGTGCATGGATGTGAATTGAGCTGGATTAAGCGCGTTTTTTGGGCCGTTATCCACCAAAATGTTTTACACAATAATATCAGATGACGACAAAGTAATATTTCAGGTAAGATAAGCGCCCCTTTTAATGCAAGCAATCAGGTGAATATTGTGGCTGAAAAATTACGTAACATTGCTATTATTGCCCATGTGGATCATGGCAAAACAACACTCGTCGATAAATTATTGCAGCAAACAGCAAGTTTATCAAAAAAAGTGACGAACACCGAACGTGTGATGGATAGCAATGATTTGGAACGTGAACTTGGTATCACTATTCTTGCAAAAAACACCGCTATTAAGTGGCAAGATTATCGTATCAATATCGTAGATACACCAGGACATGCGGATTTTGGTGGTGAAGTTGAGCGTATTTTATCGATGGTCGATTCGGTATTGTTATTGGTCGATGCGGTTGATGGTCCGATGCCGCAAACACGATTTGTGACGCAAAAAGCATTTGCGCGTGGATTACATCCGATTGTTGTGATTAATAAAATTGATCGCCCAGGCGCTCGGCCTGATTGGGTGATGGATCAAGTGTTTGATTTATTCGATAATTTAGGTGCAACGGATGAGCAGTTAGATTTTCCTGTTGTTTATACTTCCGCCTTATTGGGTTATGCCACGCTCGATTTAAATCAACCGAGTGACGACATGACACCTTTATTTGAAACCATTGTGAAATATGTATCGCCACCTAAAGTGGATCCGGCTGGTCCCTTTCAAATGCAAATTAGTACGCTTGATTATTCAAGCTATGTTGGCATGATTGGGATTGGTCGCATCACACGCGGGCAAGCAAAAACCAATATGCCTGTCACGATTATTAATTATGAAGGTAAAATACGGCAAGGTAGAATTTTACAAGTATTAGAATATTTAGGATTGGATCGTTCAGAGGTTTCTGTTGCTTCTGCGGGTGATATTATTGCGATTACGGGCATCGATGAATTAAAAATTTCGGACACCTTGTGTGACCCCAGTCAAGTTGAAGCATTACCTGCATTGACGGTCGATGAGCCCACTGTGAGTATGACCTTTCAAGTCAACACGTCTCCTTTTGCAGGGAAAGAAGGGAAATATGTGACTAGTCGAAAAATTCGCGAACGGTTAGATCAAGAATTAATGCACAATGTTGCGTTGCGAGTTGAAGATACGAGTGACCCCGATAAATTTAAAGTATCGGGCCGTGGTGAATTGCATTTATCCATTTTAATTGAAAACATGCGTCGCGAAGGTTATGAATTAGCTGTGTCGCGTCCTGAAGTGATTACGAAAATGGTAGATGGGGAAACACACGAGCCTTATGAAACCTTGGCGATTGATGTTCCCATGGAATTTCAAGGCGCGATCATGGAAAAGTTGGGCGGTCGTCGCGGTGATTTAAAACACATGGTATCAGATGATAAAGGTCGTATTCGTTTAGATTATGTGATTCCTTCGCGTGCGCTCATTGGTTTTCATACGGAATTTTTAACCCTTACTTCAGGTACGGGTATTATGCATCATGTGTTCAGTCATTATGGTATGGCGGCTAAAGGCGATATTCCGCACCGACAAAATGGTGTGTTGATTTCCAATCAGCAAGGCGTTGCATTAGCGTATTCACTTTTTAATTTGCAAGAACGCGGCCGTATGTTGATTGGTCCACAAGTCGATGTGTATGAAGGCATGATTGTGGGTATTCACTCGCGTGATAATGATTTAGTGGTGAATGTTTGCAAAGCAAAACAATTAACGAATATTCGCGCTGCGGGTTCTGATGAGAATATTATTTTGACACCGCATATTCATTTCAGTTTGGAGCAAGCGCTGGAATTTATTGAAGACGATGAATTGGTCGAGGTAACGCCAGAGTCGATTCGTATTCGCAAGAAATTTTTAAAGGAACATGAAAGAAAACGAGCAGGAAAATAATGGTTTTGTGTTTCTCTGTTTGTGGAAAAGAATGCGGTAAAAAAATACCGCATTCTTAACGCCGTTTTTATATGCGCATCAACACTTTTTTTCGCTTCGTAATTTTAAATTTTCCATTAGTAGCCGATTCGCTTTTTCTAATCCTGGAATTTTCGAATTGACTTCGTTGTTTTGATTAATCCAACCTAATTTAATCAATGTATTGCGAGTGTGTTCTTCGCCATCGTAAAGTGCTAACTTTAAAATTTTGACGAGTTCAATCGTGTGATCCATGCATTTTTTTTCTGTGTATGCTTTTGTTTGACTGTGTGCATTAAGTAAATCTAAATTATGTCGCGATAACTGAGCGCCATGTTCATCGATGAATGAATCATATAATTCTTCTTCTGTTTCGGGTAATGCTTTGATCGTGTAGTGTTGATGTAAGAAGTCATTTAATTCTTTACTGATAATGGCTTGCACATCAGCGCTGGGATGAACATCATCCCAAAATAAATAACCCGTTGCAGGTGAGGTGTGATGTGAGGGGGCGAGAAAGTCAGGCGAATTCACGTAAGGTTTTTTATTTTTCGTTTTATCTAAATGATATTTTTCAGGGTGGTCATACATTTCAGCGAATTTAGTGGCAACATCGAAAAGATGGATGGTGCAATCTGTGAAATTTTTTTGTAATTCCTGGCAAGCCAGTGTTAGTTCTTCGTTAAAATAAATAGAACACATTTTTGCATTATAACGTTCGTAATCTCCTTGTTTCCCGTTTTTGTTTTGGTAGCGTGGTAACAGTGAAAGGTCGGGCATGTTAAATAAAATAAAATGACGATAGCCATGTTGAATTAATATTTTTACATTATCAATGCGCGCATGAATCGCACAATCGACTTCATGTCTGGTTGGTTTTTCGTTGACGGTCATTAGATCGTTAGCGCCGGTCCATTCTAAGATGAGCGTTTGTTTTTTTTGTTGATCAGACGTTTTTTCTTTCATGTCATCGGTTAAGCAAAGGTTACGTTTTTCCTCTAACGTGGAAACAATTCTTCGCGTGAGAAATCGACTGAGACTCTTGCTGATGTGATGGCTATAATCGTGCGCTGTTAAGCCGCCTTCATGGTAGCTGCGAACAAATTGTCTTCCTTTGTATTTCACAAAAAGGTCATTCGTTAGCGTATAACTTTTTTGAATAATTGGTCGGATGTGTCTGTCTTTGCAAAGGATGCCATCGGCAAGATCGGTGGCATTGTAGCAATATTTATTAGCGATGTGATTAAGGATCGATTGATGGTGTGAGTGGGCAAGTAATTCTTCGGTAATAAATTTATTTGCAAGGGCTGTGCTTAAATGATCTGCCCACGTTAACCCATTTGTAAATCGTCCGCTGGGTGATTGTTTGTCTAATCCGCTGATTTTTTTAAGAGGAATAAGGCGTCCGAATAGGTAGCGACCATCGAATGTTCCTCTGTCTGTTAGGCTATCTCCGAAAATAATGATATTAGAAATCCTTGGATACATGGCAAACCCTCCTGGTTATTTTTCGATTCTTTTTTATTTTAAAGGAGGTAACCTTAATATTTCCTTATGTCTTAAAATTGCATTGTTTAAGTGGGACTATTTTTGTTTTATGAACAAACTTATATCCCAGCCATAACAAGATGAAAATAGGTAATCCAATGTATGAAACGGTAATGCCGTACCAATCGATGTGATTTTCTATAAACGCCTTGTAATTTTGTCCTGCAATCACGATTAAACATAAGGTCAATGCAAATAAAGGAGCAACAGGATAACCTTTTGCAACGTAAGGTAAATTTTTTAAATCTAACCCTTGTGCAAGATAAGCTTTACGAAAACGATAATGACTGATCGCAATGCCGGCCCAAGCAATAAAGCCAGATAAGCTAGAGGCACTGATCAACCAAAAATAAACAATACCATTTCCAAACAGTGAAGTTAAAAAAGCGAGCATCGCAACGAGCGTTGTTGCGATTAAAGCGGGAATGGGAACCCCACGATGGTTTGTTTTTCCCAGCACAGATGGCGCATGACCTTGGCGTGATAAATACCATAGCATGCGAGTGGAAGCATACATGCCAGAATTGCCTGCGGACAAAATAGCGATGAGAATGACGGCGTTAATAAGGGAGGCAGCGAAAGGAATGCCGTATTCATGAAATACCAATGTGAATGGACTCATTTCTACATTTGATGCGGCTAATTCAGGTGCGGTGTATGGAATTAAAAGGCTGATGATGAAAATCGATAAAATGAAAAATAATAAAATACGCCAAAATATTTGTTTAGTTGCTTTCGGAATGGTTTCTCGCGGATTTTCACTTTCGCCTGCCGCAATACCAATCAATTCTGTTCCTTGAAATGAAAATCCGGCAATCATGAATGCGCTGATGACAGCCAGCCATCCGCCATGAAAAGGCGCATCGCCGATCGTCCAGTTTTTAAAACCACCGGGTTGATAATGTGTCGCACCCAGCAGCATTGCTGTTCCTGCGATAATAAAAATAATAATCACGGCTACTTTGATAAATGAAAACCAATATTCCGCCTCACCGAAACTTCGCGTGGATAACGCATTGACACCGACAACAATCGTTAGAAATGAAAAACACCAAATGAAAGGAGAGCTCGTTGGGAACCAAAAATGCATGACCAGCGAGGCTGCTGAAATTTCAGAAGCGATGGTGATGGCCCAGTTGTACCAATAATTCCAGCCTAATGCATAACCTAAGGCAGGGTCGACGAAGCGTGAAGCGTAAATATAAAAAGATCCGGTTGATGGCATATAAGCCGCCATTTCACCTAAGCTGGTCATTAGGAAGAAAACCATGAGGCCGGTGATGAGGTAGGCTAACATCGTGCCGCCAGGACCCGCCATGTAAATGGCATTGCCGCTCGCCAAAAAAATGCCGGTACCAATTGCGCCACCAATCGCGATCATGTTTAGCAAGCGTGCATTTAATCCACGATGTAACGCATTAGTTTGTAACTCAGCGGTATTTTGTTGTACTGTTTTTATGTTTTGCATGAATGGATCCTTGTTGCAATCGAGGTCAAAATATAACAGCGCATTATTAATCATTTCGTGTTGATTGACTATTTTGATTTTTTTGGCAATTTATTTTTTGAAGGATGAGCTAGTTAAGGGTTTTTTAAGTCAGCTTTTATAGACTAAGGATAGGGAGTCAAAAAAGGTCATGTTTGATATGCAAGAAGAAGAATTAGGGTTGCCTTGTATCATTGCGGAAGGGCCTGAGGGACTAGCCAAGGTCTTAGATGATTTATTGGCAGAGAAGCAATTTTCTGCGGAAAATCAGCGGATTGAGCACTATATTTTGTATCGGTTGGGGGATCAGCGATCCTTAATTAAAGTAGATATCAGCGAACAGCCTTTTATGTTTTGGTATTATGATTTGCTTGGTCGCTCGCCTACGAATGCTGTTAAAGATACCATCGCAAGTTTTGCGTGGGAAAAAGGCGGCGAAAAGGAACGTTATTTGAGGGAGCATCATTATCAGGAGGATTCAGTATGACGACGACCATACCCGCAGAATGGAAAGAAAGGTATCTTAAAGAGAATTTAATGAATGTCGCTGTGTCACAAACATCTTCATTTGTGAATGGTGTGATTCCAGGGATTGAGCGGCAACATGATGATAAAATTAAAGAATTACAATCGGCTACTAGAGAAAAAACGCAGCAAATTTTAGAAAAGCAAAGGGAAGCTTCGATGCTTCAATCGATAACGCAGGAAGGTTCTCTTCCAGAGGCAGGGTTACTGGCTAAGTTTGGTGTGTTTAAACCAAGCTCACCCGAGCAGCCGATTAAGTCGAATGAAAAAGGAATGACGCCAGGGAAATCGGGGCCTGGGTCGAGGGGATAAAAAAGGTGATTTTAATACTAATATAATGATTTTGATTCTTTATTGCGCTATAGTGGGGCGAATAAAGAATAGTTGATAATACAGGTAAACTAAAATGTCTCATGTGCGAAATCAATCGAGCAAACCAGAAGCCCAACCTGTGTTGGGGGATGGAAATTGTGCTTTTAATGCATTTGCTAAGTTACTGGTGGCGCATATAGAGTCCATTGAAAAGCAAACGAACGCGCCAGATATCGCTTTCAGCAATTTTATTCGTGCGGTTGCTGAGACAGCCGAACCCGATGCTTTTTTTCAACAGCCTACTTTTCGTGAAATCAAAGAATATTTAGTAAAGTTAAGTGAAACTGACGATCAGAAATTACAAAGGCATCTGGCTGCTGCGTTACGTTTGCTATCTGTTAATCTGATGGAGGAAGTAATCGTTCAGCACACATTTCTTGAATCGTTGAAGGCTTCATTTTCTCTTTATTTCGATGGTGCGCAAGCGTTAAATCAAGATGATCTTTTCATTCGTCATTCATTCATTCAAGATAAATTTAAAGCACTAACATCCTCCCGAAACAACAAAGATAACTTATTGGGAGAGTTAGAGGCATGGTGGAGGGTTGAAGGTTCTGCTGGCTTTCTTAATGCGATGAAAAAAGATGGCCAATGGGCCGGGGATCCTGAATTAGTTGCGCTGGCAGGATATTTTAATGTCAATCTTAAAGTGAACAATATCCACCTTAGAAACGTTGGCGGTATTTTGCCTGCCGATTCGGTCACTGACATTGTAATAGAGCAATTGATTTATCGCGGTATTGTGCAGCAGAATGCATCTCAAGATCGTTACGAATTATTGCCGATGACAGAGGGTGAGTTAAAAGCGCGCTTGGATGCTGTTCCTCATTACGATGAAATTGAAAGATGCATTCATGATGGTGGGAATGCTCTTACTCAAGAAGAAAAAACAAATCTTGCAGTGCATAGTGAGGAATTAATACAACGTGGTGTAATGGAAAAAAACAAAAACTATCTTGTGCAAAACAAAGAAGAAATATTATTACGAGTAGGTGCAATTAAAGATATAGATGATGATAAAGAAAATAGACGACAAGAAATAGCGGATGTTTTAAAGCAGCATTATGATCAGAACGGAACTGAGTTTACTTTGTCATTTAAGGGTCGACATTATGAGCCCATTATTCCGCTGCATTTATTACCGAAAAAAGCCGCTCCTGTTGTGCCAGAAATAATTCGGTCAACATCAAAAGATGAAGCGATTAATTATCAAGAGAGCTGTGAAAGTATCCTTGAGAAAGAAAAAACAGACAGTGCACCTAAAGAGATTTCCTATTCTTTTTCATTATTAAAAAATCTTCAAATTGCGACAGTGTCTGATGATGAACGTCTCGTGACAAAAAAAACGCAAGAAGAATTAGACGAATTATTGGCAAGAAAACTTCAAGAAGAAGAGGATCAAAATAATTTTCGTTATCGCTAGGATATTTTTACGAGTGTGCTTGTATCATTTTGTTGTGTACAAATGCTTTTTTTAATATCGATAAAATTCCGTGTGGCAAATATGAAATCCGCATTGAATGGCAACGGATACTAAATTAATAGCGCATAAGAGAATTAAATACCACGTCAAGAAATAGGCGCATTTTCTCAAAAAAGGATAATTTTCAATGTGCGCTAATTTCAAAAAGTCACCGTGTTTGAGAATGGATAATTTGAGTGCATAGATAGTCAGTAGGGTTAGGCTGATGATAATGGACCAGATGGGTAAGTGTAATCCTAAAATAGCTGAACCAATCCAAGCATGACCAGGTCGTGCAACAATATCTAATAAGGATTGTCGAATGCTGACGATCAGTAAATACAGGGTAAATAACATGCTGAAGCCGCTGTATCGCAAACTATAACCATTTCGAAAGCATAAAATAATGCCAAAACAAATACCGAAATAAGCGACGCGTTGTAATAGGCATAGCGGGCAAGGTAATTCGCCATAAACATATTGCAACACCATGGCGGTTGTTAGGATAAAACAAACCACCAATAAAACGCCGAGAAAATAGAGATAATTTAAGCGAACCCAAAAATTTTCTGAAGCAGAAATAGATTGATTCATTGTCATTATCCTTGTTGTTTCTCGTCAATATTTAATTCTGTTTGAATCCAGGGCATGCGAAATCCGTATTGGTCACTGTGAACGTGAAATAAAAACCAACCGATAGAAAGGACGAGTGTTAACACAAAAAACACGATGGCAATGCGACGATAGCGAAACCAGGCCAGTAGAAAAGAAATTAAAAGGCAGGTGAAGATAGTTAGCATCATGAGGTCAAATTCCATTTTTGACAGAAGCATTTTCCATTGTAGAAGTTATGTGGGATGCTTTGCAAGTACTGTCAAATCATCAAACATGATTCGTTCCTATCATGCCTTCTGAATCTGCACTAATTTTATAATCCCTTCTTTCGCAAGATCGAGCATATGGTTGAGGTCCTGTTGAGAAAACGTATTTTTTTCTGCAGTCCCCTGAATTTCAATGAATTCGCCGTGTTCGGTCATGACGACATTCATGTCCGTTTCAGCGCTTGAATCTTCGGCATAATCTAAATCTAGAATTGCCTCGCCTTGATACATTCCAACGGAAATAGAAGCGACGAATTGGCGGAAGGGGTTCGTTGAAATTTTATTTTCACGCTTGAGAAATTCGATGGCATCAAAGAGGGCCACGCAACCGCCTGTGATTGAGGCTGTCCGTGTGCCGCCATCTGCTTGGATGACGTCGCAATCAACGACAATGGTATTTTCACCGAGCATCGTTAAATCAACCGCCGCACGTAAAGATCGTGCAATTAAACGCTGAATTTCTTGTGTGCGACCGACTTGCTTACCCTTTGCCGCTTCTCGTTGCATACGTTCATGCGTGGAGCGGGGCAGCATGCCATATTCAGCCGTAATCCAGCCCTGACCGGAATCTCTTAGAAAAGGGGGTACGCCGGAGGTGATGCTTGCCGTGCAAATGACTTTCGTGTCACCAAACTCAATTAAAACGGATCCTTCAGCATGCTTGATGTATTGACGTGTTATGCGGATATCTCGTAATTGGTGAGCGGCGCGATGGCTAGGACGCATGGAATTGATACTCGTTGCAAAAAAGGGCCTTATTATAGGCCAAATAAGACCCGCCTTGTAAAGTAAACAATTGGCCTTATATATAAGTCCATGGCTGTGATCAGCCGATATTATTCGAATTTTTTGAGGAGTCATAACGGTGGCAGAAATGCATGGTACGACAATCATTTCCGTTCGACGTAATGGTACGGTGGTCGTCGGAGGGGATGGACAGGTGACGTTAGGGCATACAGTGATGAAAACGAATGCACGCAAAGTGCGCCGTTTGTATCACAATAAAATTCTTGCTGGATTTGCTGGCGGTACAGCCGATGCATTTACTTTATTCGAGCGGTTTGAGTCAAAATTAGAAACTCATCAAGGTAATTTAGTGCGTGCCGCGGTTGAGTTAGCAAAAGATTGGCGAACAGATCGTATGCTGCGTCGCTTGGAAGCGATGTTAGTGGTAGCCGATGCAAAAGCATCGTTAATTATTTCAGGCAATGGGGATGTCATTGAACCTGAAAATAGTTTAATTGCAATTGGTTCAGGTGGTTCTTATGCAAAATCTGCAGCGCTTGCTTTATTGGAAAACACAGAGTTAGATGCGCGTAGTATTACCGAAAAATCGCTGGCCATTGCTGCTTCAATTTGTATTTATACAAATAATCAATTTACAATTGAGGCCCTTGATCAGTAACCATAACAACAAATCAATCATCATCAGTGAGTGAGTAACCATGGCAACCCTTATTCCAATCACCCCAACGCCTCGTGAAATTGTGAGTGAATTAGATAAACATATTATCGGCCAAGCAGAGGCTAAGCGCGCTGTGGCGGTTGCGCTGCGTAATCGTTGGCGACGGATGCAATTACCATCACCTTTGCGTGATGAAATCATGCCGAAAAACATTTTAATGATCGGGCCGACGGGCGTTGGTAAAACAGAAATCGCACGACGATTGGCTAAATTAGCGGATGCTCCCTTTGTAAAAGTTGAAGCAACTAAATTTACGGAAGTGGGTTATGTGGGTCGCGATGTCGAATCGATTATTCGTGATTTAGTGGATATGGCTATCAAAATGCTGCGGCAAAAAGAAATGGCTAAAGTGCGAACGATTGCAGAAGAAGCAGCCGAAGAGCGCATCTTAAATGCATTATTACCAACACCGCGTGGCAGTTTTGTTGGTGAGCCGCATGAACCTGCAAAAGAAGATGCTTCCACGCGTCAATTATTTCGCAAAAGATTACGTGAAGGCGAGTTAGATGATAAGACCATTGAATTAGAACTGTCACTACCACCGTTTGGTGTGGAAATCATGTCGCCGCCTGGCATGGAAGAGATGACGAATCAATTGCAAAGTATGTTCCAAAACTTAGGGTCTGAGCGTAAGAAAACACGTAAATTAAAAATCAGTGATGCTAAAAAAATATTACGCGAAGAAGAAGCGACCAAATTAATTGACGATGAAGAAATTAAAGCGCGTGCCATAGAGGTTGTTGAACAGAGTGGGATCGTGTTTGTTGATGAAATTGATAAAATTGCCAAGCGTTCTGAATATGCCGGTGCCGATGTGTCGCGTGAAGGGGTGCAACGTGATTTATTGCCCTTGATTGAAGGATCCACTGTCTCAACTAAATATGGCATGGTGCGTACCGATCATATTTTATTTATTGCATCAGGCGCTTTTCATTTTGCGAAACCATCGGATTTAATTCCTGAATTGCAAGGCCGATTACCGATACGCGTTGAATTGAAATCGTTGTCGACCGATGATTTTGTAAGAATTTTAACAGAACCAGAAGCCGCTTTGACTGAGCAATACAAAGCATTATTAAACACGGAAGGTGTGAACGTTATTTTCACGACAGAAGGCGTGCGTCGTATTGCTGAAATTGCTTGGCACGTGAATGAGCGTGTTGAAAATATTGGTGCGAGACGTTTGCATACGGTGATGGAGCGATTGCTAGAAGACGTTTCATTTGCTGCTTCTGAAATGGAAGAGGCTGAGATTAATATTGATGCCAATTATGTGAATCAACGTTTGCAAGCGTTAGTCAAAGATGAAGATTTATCAAGTTATATTCTTTAACAGGCCCTAGGAAGAAGGACTTTCTATGATCACAGTGAATAAAGAAACAGGAAAAAAAGCAGCCGCTTTAGCAGCACTCGATTTTATTGAACACGATATGATTGTGGGTGTGGGAACGGGTTCCACGGTTGCTTATTTCATTGATGCATTGAAATCAGTGAGGCAAAAAATAGAAGGTGTTGTTGCTAGTTCTATCGCAACAGCGAATCAATTAAAAGCATTGTCTATTCCACTGATTGATCTGAATTCGATTGATGAATTACCGCTTTATGTTGATGGTGCTGATGAAGTGAATGCACTGAAGCAAATGATTAAGGGCGGGGGTGGTGCCTTAACGCGAGAAAAAATTATTGCGACGATGGCTAAAAAATTTGTCTGTGTTGTCGATGAAAGTAAAACGGTTGATTTGTTAGGTGACTTTCCTATTGCGTTGGAAGTGATTCCCATGGCGCGTAGCTATGTGGCGCGGCAAGTTGTGCAATTAGGGGGTGATCCTGTTTATCGTGAAAACTTTGTGAGTGATAATGGGAATGTCATTTTAGATATTTTTAATATGAAATTATTAAATCCCAAGGCGATAGAAGAACAATTGAAAAAGATAGTCGGCGTTGTGGAGAGTGGTATTTTTGCAAAACGTACGGCGGATGTTGTGTTGGTGGGATCAGGTAACGGTATCCAACGCTTTCCGCATGCTTGAGATGACGTCCGCATAATGGGGTTGATTGAAAATAGCAGAACCTGCCACAAATCTATTTGCACCTGCTTTTGCAATTTCGGCAATATTTTCTATTTTTACGCCACCATCAATAGCGATAGGGATATTTTTTCCATTTGTGATCATGATTTCTTTTACGCGTTTGATTTTTTCTAGCGTGGATGGAATGAAGGTTTGCCCGCCAAATCCTGGATTTACTGACATCATCAAAATGAAATCGATCTTATCCCAAAGATAGTCGAGGCAATGTAATGTTGTTGCGGGATTTAATGCAATGCCCGCTAAGCAATCGTGTTTTCGTATTAAGCTAAGACTCCGATCAACATGCTCAGACGCTTCAGGGTGAAACGTAATCTGGGTTGCGCCTGCTTTTGCAAATTCAATAATTAAATGGTCAACGGGTTTGGTCATTAAATGCACGTCAATCGGTGCGGTGATTCCATAGCGTCGCAATGCTTCACAAACAAGGGGGCCGACAGTTAAGTTGGGAACGTAATGATTATCCATCACATCCAGATGCAGCATGTCAGCACCTGCTTGGAGGACGGCATCGGCTTCTTTGCCGAGATTGGCGAAATCAGCGGAGAGGAGGGAGGGAAGTATTTGATATTTTTTCATCATATTCTCATTGTTTAGCTATTCTCGTGATTTTTTCATGCCAGCAGTCGTTTTTCAAGGTTGTCTTAATTATGGTAGTATGCAAATCCATTACCGTAGATGAGATCGTTTATGTTTGCTATTCCTCGTCGAGTGCAAATTTTCATTTTATTTTTTTGCTGTCTGATTATTTTTACGATCGGTCTTGGCTCAGAAGAAATCATTGGTTTTGATTCGCGATTTTATTTATTTGCATTGGAAATGCAAAGCAATGGATTGAGTTGGTTTCCGACGACTTATCATCACCCTTATCCCGATTATTTAGGGACGTCGACGGCCTTTATTTACCTTTTTTCAAAAATATTCGGTGATCTTAATAAATGGATTGCGGTTTTACCGACGGCACTGTTTGCTTCGCTGACATTAGTTTTTACTTATTTAATTGGCGAATTGCATCATAAGCGTTGGGGGTTGTTTGCGGTATTTTTTGCGTTGATGACGGTGACTTTTCTGCAGAGCGCGCGTTCTATTTCGCTTGATATGGCTGTTACGTTTGTGACGACAGCGAGCTTTTATTTGGTTCATTCAGCCGCTATGAAAAACAAAAAAGTACATGGTGTGGTGCTTTTTTTTTTATTATTTGTGGGATTTATTTTTCGAGGGCCGATTGGTTTAGTTATCCCTGCTGGAGTGGTTTGCATTTATTATTTGCTAGATAAAAGCATTAAGAAAATGATTTTATTTGGGGTGTTCGCTTTATTTTTATTGATCCTTTGTTTTTGTGCGCTTTTGTTATTTGCTTATCAAACAGGTGGCATGGTTTTCCTGCACGATGTATTGCGGATGGAAGTATTGGGTCGAATGAATGATGCATTTTTGCCGCGTTATTTTTATTTTACGAATAGCTTAAGTAATTATGCGTTGAGTTTTCCTTTGATGTGGTTAGTCATGGGCGGCGTTTTTTATTATGCAGTGACTAGCAAGCAATATTCGGAAGATATTCGTTGTTTGATCAAATTATTTGGTTGGATCATGGTTATTCTCATCGGGATGAGTTTGCCGGGCGATAAAAAAACGCGCTACATTTTGCCGATGGTGCCTGCTGCTGCATTGAGTGTTGCTTATCTTTTTGTTGCGCCGCAACAACAACGTTATTTTATTTTTCTTCGTCATTGGTTGAAGAACATATTTTATGTTGCTCCTTTTTTATTTTTGGTTTTATTGTTTGTTGTATTTGCATATGCACGTCAACAAGCGATTCACTTGGAAATCCCTTATTTTTCTGTGGCACTGAGCTTAATGGTTTTGCAATTCATGAATTTTTATGGGCGATCGCGGCATGATGCTTGGATTTTTGGGATGGCGACGTTGGGATTTATTTTGATGTATATCCAACTGGTTGAGCCGATTGAAATCATGATTGATAAAAGTCGTACGTTTGTCATTCAAGTGGAGGCTTGGCGAGCTCAGCATCATGCCAAGCTTGTTTTTTATAAAGAAAAGCCGGATGGATTGCCCATCAAATATTTAATTAATATGCCGCAACAAGAGCAGCCGCTTTTTATTGATGATCAAGAAGAAATTCAAAAAATGGCAGGTGCTTTTGTGTTTGTGACGAGCGAGGCTTATTTTCATGCATTATCTGCGAATACGATGAAGCAAGTGACCTTGATTGCTAAAAACAAATTGGGACATGAGCCTGTTGTTGTGTTTGTGAAATAAAAGGAAAGGATTCATGACGGAAAAGATGTGTCTGCATTGTTACGTGTCAGGCAAAGTGCAAGGCGTTTGGTTCAGGGCCTCTACCGAAGAAAAAGCGACGGAGTTGGGGTTGACGGGATGGGTGCGCAATTTGCCCGATGGGCGGGTGGAGGTGATGGTGTGCGGAGAGCGAGAAACAGTTGCGCAAATGCAAGCATGGTTGATGCGAGGGCCGGAATTGGCGCGTGTGACAGAAGTGACGCAAGAGGTGTTGGCTTGGGAGAAATACGTGGGTTTTGTGGTGAGGTAGGGGTGTGATGCTTGGCGTGTTGCAAAGGTTGAGCGAAGCGAGATGTCAGGAAATCGCGCAACCCCAAAATAATGGTCGATAACGTTGCTGCCATGAACGGAATGGTTTTATATTCGTATATTTTGAATCAGAAAGGATTTCTATTTTTTGATGATGTCTCTGGACTCTCTGGACTCTTTGGATTCTCTCGCGCTTGCAGGGTGGCAGGAGTAGTTGGCTGGTCCTCCTTTGTTTGTGTGGAGGTTTTTGCGCTCAGGTCTTTTTTCTGAGAAAAAAGATTCAAAGGAGGTGTGGTGTTTGATATATGTTCTGTTATCGTTTTCGAAGAAGAACTATAACGCGAGGTGTCGTTGGTTTTGACGTCGCTTGGCCGATTCTGAGAGTTCTTCCCCGCCCCACTAATTTTTTTAAAAAGGCCCTTAATTGTTTTTGCGATTTTAGGTAGCGCAGCAACAACAGCCACACCCATACCAATCAAAACACCGGAAATGATGATACCTGCCGTCATTCCAAGTTTAGTGCCGCCTAAGGTAGTCGCTGCCATTGCAAGCGCAGGTAAAGCAGTGCCATGACTGGCGACTACGATCGCAGTGACGGCAACGGCAATGAGGGCTATCACGCAAATTGCTAAAAATGCGGTGATATAAGGGTGTTGTTTTATGAAGTCAAGAATCGTGTTTTTATTGTTCTTTTGTGTCATCGTTTGGGTGTGATGAATTTCGGAGATTTGATCCTTCTGTTGTGTCATCGTTTGGGTGTGATGAATTTCAGAGACTTTATTTTCATTTGGCGCAATGGATTGGATGCGAGAATCTTCGATGATTTCATTGTTTAGTTGAGTTAAATTTGTAATATTTTCCATTAGAAATGGTTTTGCTTTTATCAAGACATAGGTTGTTGCTAATTGCACAAATGGCATAAGAAACGCTGCCATCTCTAACGAATAGTAGGGTGATTGGGGTATCGCGGTTGTGATTTGATCATTGTATTGTGCGCTCACGCTAAACTCGATTGCTCCCAATATACACCACATAGAATTCGGAAAAGAATCTAATTCATTTTTTGAAAATCCTGCTTCAGTTAATAAAGCTATTATTCGGGTTAAATCATATTCAAAACTGTCAATCTCTATTTTACCGAGATTATGTATTTGCAATTTTTTGTTGTTCAAGAGTTTTAGCGCTTTTGTTGTTTCATCCCAAGTAATCGAATGATTTGTTTTTGTTGTAATAGATTGTGCATTACGAAAAATAGTAGATAATGCGTCTTGATCAAGGTTGGTGATGGTTTTATGAAAATCTGATATAAAAAATTCTAAGTTAAGCTTGAGAGCACCAAGATAATTTTTATATAAATGATCAAAAAGGTTCATCCATAAATTATTTAATTCAATCTGTTCGTTAGAAGAGGTGATAGTATTGTATTGTGCAATCACTTTTAACGATAAAATCGTATCTAACAGGGTGCGATAAGCATTAAAAACTTTTTCATCGTCAGCAAGCTTTTTTTTGTCTAGCCCGTTGGGCACGGCCAGTGGTTTGATTTTTTTTATTAGCGACTTCATTTCCTCAATCCATGATGGGAGGCGCGGATCATAGAAAGAATTTTTTACAGCAGCATTAATCTCGGGAATATAATTGTTCAAATCTAAAATATCTTTCAAAGCAGGCTTGTTCTGGTTTTTATTTTTGATGCCAGCGGCAATAATATTTTCATGTAAAGCAGCATAGAAATGCTGGCAAGCAGATTGAGCTGCGCGAAGACCAGAATTTCCGGTGATGTGAAATTTTTCATTTGTTTCATCACCACCATTGCCATCCGCCACCATGCCTGATTGAGGTGTGCCTTCATGAATTTTCATCAAAAGGGCTGTTATATTATCCACTGAACCATTGTCGTGGCTTGTTTTAACCAATGTATTTGTAATTTCAATGAGAGGTTTGTTGTGATTGTTTTGTATAATATTGCCGATATCACATGTATCGCTGAATCCTTCTGCTAACCCATCGCAAGCAATAAGGAGGTAAGCCGTATCGCCGGGATGCAGATCTATTTCAAATACGATGGTTTCTGATTGATGAGAGTAGCCTGCACTTTCATAGTCGGTATTACCTAACCCTCTAGTCATGCCGATCTCGCCATTGATTCTGTCATTTTGTTTTAAAGAGGGTTTGTTAGTTGGTTGTTTCTTGTTTATTCTGTCTACTTCATCTGGATTTTTTGTATTATGCAATGAAGAGATGAGGCGTCTTGTTGTAACCTTTCCATCTTCATGAGTAATGACAGCAAACGATTCGCTATCCCCCAGATAAGAGGTGATGACAGTCAAACGTTTTGTTGATGGGGATTGATCAATCCAAGCGGTCGCTACGCAGGCTGTACAGCCAACTGTTTTGTAATTGGCTAGATGTCTTTTTTGTATATCATCAAATGTTTTCTGAAAAAGAACAGAAATATCCGCCCTTTTTTTATGATAAAAAGAATACAGTAACGTTCCGATTTCTGCGGAGTAGCTGTAAGCATCTTCTTGTTCTGCCCGCCCACCTTGTATCTCAGTGACAGCGGCGCTATTGTTCAACATCTTGCTAACATCATTATGCTGCATGTTATTTACCTGCTTATTTATCGATGAAATTAGTCATATTGAGAATTATATGCGGTCATTCTTATAAAAGGCTTAACGTGGCTATGTTGTTGATTTTGAAGAATTGTGCCAAATTAGCTGCTTTAGGCGCACATCATAAAAATGCTGATGATGGGGTGGTAGCGTTATTTTTGATGTCTGTGTTGTCTAAGAATCAAAAAGAGCTAACTGCTAAGAAGTGTGCTCCTTTTAAGGTGAACTTAAAAGGAGGTTGTTGTGTGCGGGTCTGCAAATTAAGGGCAAGCAAAGCATTTAAAAATGCAATGACTTTATTGTGAGGTTCTTCTGGGTGTTGCTTTTTTAGCAGCGGATTCAAGTTTATTAACGCCGCGATAAACTTTTCCTTTGACCTCTTTGAACATCTTAGCAGAGCCTAGTCCCGAAAGAGATAAACCAACTAACCCTGCAGTGCTTGCTAGTGCGAGGATAGCGATTCCGGCACCCACAGCAATAGCGCCAAAACCAAATGTTAATCCTATTAGTGTACCCGCAACAGCCATGATGCCGATGCCGGCTAAAATAGCCATGCCTGGTTTGACTGCTCTGCTCCAGCTTTTATTAAGTTCAATTGCTTTTTGAGAGCTTTTTATGAAAGCAGAAAGGGCTGGGTGAATGCTGTTGCTGGTTTTAGTCGCACTTATTAAGGTATTGGCGCAATTAATATTCTCAGTTACCGAAGCCCAGTCTTCTGATGCGATTTTTTTTGATTGAATTTCCTCTTTTATTCCAGAGATATAAAAATTCTTGCATGCGGTTTTTGCAAGATTGGTAACGGGATTGTTGTCATCGCTATCGGGGCAGCAGGTTTTTTCTAAAGAACGTAATGCTTGTAAACAAATTAAAGTTTTGATGGGATCTGGTGTGTAAGCATCAAATTTTTGAGTTACAAGATCCTCAAAATAAGTATCCCAATGAAGACAT
Organism: uncultured Coxiellaceae bacterium; assembly: GCA_964438435.1. Lineage (GTDB taxonomy): Bacteria > Pseudomonadota > Gammaproteobacteria > DSM-16500 > DSM-16500 > Aquicella. The sequence goes on from CAYTKY010000007.1 coordinate 22,577, forward strand.
GGATTGGTATCTATGTCAGATAAGATTTTATCAAAAGCTTCTGTTGCTGCATCAGTGATGCTGTCGTTGACTGCATTATTTTCCTTGCATTCGCTTACTAATTTACGTAATGCTTGTAAATAAATTAAAGTTTTGATGGGATCTGGTGTGCCATTATCAATTTTTCGAGTTACAAGACCCTCAAAATAAGTATCCAAATGAGGAGATGGATTGACATTTATGTCAGATAAGATTTTATCAAAAGCTTCTGTTGCTGCAGCAGTGATGCTGTCGTTGACTGTATTATTTTCCGTGCATTCGTTTACTAATTTACGTAATGCTTGTAAATAAAGTATTTTTTTAAGCGAAAGTCCAACTTGATTAAGTTGTTCTTCATTTAACTTTTCAAATACTAAATCAATGTTGTTTTCACTGGGTTCTATTGAATTAGATAAAAACGCTTCCACGACAGGCTTGGCTAATTCGGCTAGCTCTCTTTGAAAATTAATTTGATCATCAATGATGGCTCTTGCGGATGATTCGCTTTCTGTAGTTTGATTTCCGGATAATTTCGACAGTTTTTGAAAGTAAAAAACAGCTGAAGGAGCATTCTTGTTCTGAGCTTGATTGGCTATTGTATATTGGATAGCAGCAGATAATTTGAGTTTATTAATTGTTGATATGCTAGATAATTCATCTCGTGAAAATCCAACGCCATCGATTCCGTCGTTTAGCATGCTAAAAACACGGTTTGGGTCGTGGATTTGGTAGGCGGACTTCGAGTCCTCGTTATTAATAGCAGACAATGCCAAGCTTAAATTTGATATGGTCATATTCTGGGAGTTAAAATTTTTGATTGATTCACGTGATACAAAAGCACGTAACATTTCCGCAGGATTAGTCAGTGTTTCATATAAATCTCGTAAAAATGCGAGCTTCCATTCTTGTTTTTTCGCATTTGAGGGTAGTAAATCAGAGGTTGAGTCGATATGTTCGTTTTGGGATAGACCCAAAGATAAATTTTTGCAAATATCGTCTTTCGACAACGTTTTTATTAAGCCGATAATCTGAGGCTCCGCGGACGTTTTGAGAGCTTTCTCTAAATTGCCGATGTTTGTTTTTTTTTCTTTCCATTCAGTGGATTGAGGCGTGAGGGCAAGCTGTTCTGCCTGAATAAGATCTATTTTCTGTTGGGTTGAGATACCAGATTGGAATTCTTTAAAATCTCCTAATAACAACTTCATCAGGTTAAGATTATTGGTGCGAATATGGCTAATTACGAAGTCGTTCTTTTGGTCATTCCATTCATATTGAAATTGAATTTTCCCCGGTAAATATATTGCGCCCTTTGAAACGGATTCTGTGCCTTGAGTATAATCTCCCTGTGCGATGCCAGCATTTACAATGGAGCATGTAACTTCAGGTACGTCGCAAATAGCAACGATTTTTCTGTCTTTTTCATCGAGGGTTAGTTTTGTTTCTGAGGAAGAAGAAAATCGTAAAAAGTTAAATGAATTTTCTGTAAGAATTTGTGTGGGAGATGAAAAAAGGTCTTGGCCATATTTTTTTTTAATTTCGGGTAGCTTTTCCGAAGACATCACTGCTTGAGTAACGAATAGACGTTCGCGACTTATGTCATTATCGTAACATTCCTTAGCGCCGTTTTCACTTGGCACATCATTTCCGTAGATATGTCGATGCCTTACCAATAAAGTTCGTATGCCGGGGCTAAAGTCAGGCGTGTTTTCATTAGAAAAAATATTCTCAATATGACACTCATACCATCCATCATCGAGGGCTGAAACGGACAAGTCAGTCTGGCGCTGCATTTTAATTTCACCTGTTTTATTTATATGTTTATGTCTGTGTTTATAATATAGGGCAGCATTCTTAAAATAGCATTAACCCTATCTTTATGATTAATTAATAAATCAGGAATCACCCGTTATATTTTCATTTCACCCCGCGCCAAAAAAATCTCTTAAAAAACATTATCTTTTCATTATATTTTGGCTTGATGAAAGAGTTTGCGTTAATTGATTATCTTGTTCAGCGTATCGATTGATTAATTCAAGCACAGCTTTTACGTCTTGATTGTTTCTTTTTTCTTGGAGTGTTTTGGAGATGCTTTGGAATATTCCCGGGAGAGACGAAGATTCTTTGTTATTGCCCATTTGCTGATTTACGAAGTCTTTGATTTCTTTCAAGCAAAATCGCCAGCGCTCAGGATCATTTTCTTTTTTCTTAACTGCGGTTTGAATAAGAGCTAGAATATGATCCATTTCATGTGAAATTTTAATTGTTTTTTTAACATTGCTACGATCAGGGTTTTTGGAATAAATATCTATTGTTTTTGCATTAATCAAATGTGTTTCATTTTTTCCAGGCTGCTCATTGACGATTTTATTTTGTATCCATTTTATTTTTGATTTTGCTATGCTTTCGCGTTCGGTAGCAGTGATGTTATTGACGTCAATTCTTCCTAAATTTTCGAACAAATAACTATCTGATGATCCGTTTTCTATCTGTTTGATGGTCGCGCTAATATTTTGAGTTTGAACAATGCGACTTTTTTGATCGCCATATCGAGCCTCATTAAGCTTATGCATGCCCGTGCTGATTTCTTTTTCTGGGTGCTCATTAACAAAGGTAGTGATTGCTTCGTGATGTTGCTTCAATAGATCTCCTATTTCAAGGTAACTTGACATTATTTTGCGAAATTCTTCATCTCTTTCTTCTAGTAAATGAGGTTGATCTAGAGATATTTTTGAATTCGTTGAGTTTGTTGAAAGTGTATTAAATTGATTTATTTTTTCAAGTAATTCTAGATGGCTTTTTTGTAAAGCGGATTGCGTATTTAAAAGAGCTTGATATTGCTGAGTAAGATCGGGATGGATGAGTTCTTTTTTTTCTAATTCTAAAATTTCTTCACTGAGATAAGGGGGTGTCGACTCGCTTCGGTTTTCTGAGTGTACTTCTTCGTAGGTGATTTTGCCTGTTTCAGGGTCAATCATTTCTTTGTAAGCAGGATAGCCTATGAAAGTATATTGTGATTCGGTGGGTCTATCTGCAATGTTATTTTCTTCAAATCCGTAACTTTTTGCGTGAACAGCAGATTCTGTTTTGTGTTCATTGGGGGCATGGATAGTTGTTAATGAGTATTCTTTACACATCGCTTCTAGACTTCGAATGAAACGTAATATTTCTAAATGATATTTTTCTTTTGTATATTTTTCTTTGCTATTTTCTTCATAAAAATTTTTCATTGTTTCGTAAGTTTCAATGTAAAATACAATTTGCTTTCCTTTCTCAACGGATTTTCCTTTTGCTGAAAAATTTCTTGTGCCATCGGGGTTGAAGTATTCATTGGTTGCGTTAATAGGGTTGAACATTTTGCTGCAGCGAATGAGTGGATTGTTGCCAACAGATCTTAATAAAATATCCCAACCTTTGAGATAATTCATTCTATCCATGGGGTTGAATGAGACGTAAATTTTATGAGGGTTTTCTTTTGGTTTTTTTGGGGTTTTATTGCTTAAGTCGTCATCGAGGTTTTCTCCGTGTTTTAATTTTTCAACCATAATGAATCCTTTCACTGTATTGGTGACACGTAATTTATCTACTTTTTTTTCTAAAAGCCCATCATGGTCAAGCAGGTCGTCATAAGGGTCAGATGCTAATATGGCATTGTCATAATAAAATTTATCGAAACTGGCTGTCATTTGGTTTTCTTTTTTTACGTGTTTTTTTAACGGAGAGTAAATATTGTCATCAAGAAATTTTTTTGTAGTTTGTGATATAGTTGGGTCAGCTAACAAAAGTTCTGTTATATGGTAGACTGTTTCTATTCCGCGCATCTTGATTAATTCAAACATGACATCGATTGCTTGGTTACGTAAAGCGTCCGATGAGAGATTTTTTTTATCGGCTTCATCCGCTTCGCAGATGAGACGATTAATTTCATTTTTCCAATAAGTGATGTTGTTGGGTATGCGTTTTTCATAGTCGATGCGTTTTTTTCCATCCTTTTCTTCGGTAGAGAGCGCAAGGATCGCGTCTCCATAAGATTCGTTTTGAATGGCGTTGATCTCTTTAATTATATTTTTATTTCTTTTTTCTCTCAGCAAATCAAAAATTTCTTCTGCTCGATCAATGTGTTGTCGGTAATATTCTGGGGGTTTTTTATTTTTATAAATATCGATGGCTTGTTCTGCATGATATTTCGCTAACAACAAAGAAGGAGTATTTTGATCTAATCCTTTAATGACGGCATCCATCAAGGGGATGCCAAAAGTAGTTATCATCTTTTTGAAGAGCTGATCGTGAATGTCAGCTTGATAGGGCTTTGTAAAGGGGTCATGAGATAATGCTTCTAAGCAAGGTAAGAAATTCACTTCATTTTGATTAAAATACTCAACAAGTCCAGTTAACTGATTCTGTTTCAAATAATCGGCATTAAATTGATTCGTTTTATTTTTTGCTAATTTGAAAAGGTAGTTCTTAATTTCTGACGGGTCATTCTTGAATCCATAGCTATTTTTTTGGCTTAATTGCAGGCCGATGAGCAAGCATGATTCGTTATTATATTTTATGCCTGTTTCTACAATAGATTTTAAAATACATCGCTGACCATCATTTTCTCTGATTAATTCAAGGTATTCGTTTTCTTTTTTAAGAATATCTTCGACTAGCGATTTGTAGCGGTCATTAGAAAAAGAAAGGCCGAAATACTCGATGCAATCGCCAAAAGCAGCTGTATATAATAATTTTTCAATCGGTTTTACTTCGGGGCTTTGAGCTTTTTCCAGAAGATAATAGGCAAGTTCATTTTTCACGTGCAAAATCACTTTTTCATCCGTGTTGGCATCGCAATGTCCATCGAGATAGATTTGAAAAAAAGATTGATTTTTTGACTTATCTCTCTTTTCGATAGTATCTGATATTGCTTTTTTTGCATCTTCGGTCAGCAGTTGGCGCTCAATCATTTTTTTCTCCTCGAAAAAAATTAAAACCCTTTTTTGTTTTCTTTATGTAAGGCTTTTTCTTTTTTTGTTTCCAAATTTTTTCTATTATTGAAATTAAGTTTTGTAACAAAAATGCTCGATTGAAGATTTGAAAATATTTCAGTTTCTTCTTTTCTCTTTTTGGGGTCTTGTATCGAAAATATATTGCGGTTCTCTTGGTTTTAATCGATATTGCTCACTGTTGCATAGTTCTTCTGTCATACGAATGACGGCAAGATTGTCGAGGTAATATTTTTCTTTAGTAAACGATTCCGTTGGCTCGCCTCTTTCTTTTTTTTCATCTAAAACATCTTCATATTTTTTAAAATAAATGACGCCCATTTTTCCAGGCTGCACATCGCTGCCTGGGTTAATCGTGCTATCTGTGTAGTTCTTTAATGCTTCACGTGGGTTTAAAAGTTTAATTCCGTACACGTTGGGCAATACAAGAATTTTATTAAGAATGGCCCACGCTTTTCTGTAATTCAGCGAGTCAGAAGGGTCGAATGATAGGTACAATTTATAAGGATCATTTTGTGGTTTTGTTTCATCAATTTCTTCAGATTTTTCGCCTTTTTTATATTTTGTAACGGTCGTATATACTGTTTTGTTGCTGCTGAAATGCAGGATATCAAAATCAAATTTATTTTTTGCTACGTAAATATCTTTTTCTCCCGTAAAGCCAATCGCTTCTTCATAATTTAAATCGGAAGAAACAAGGTTGAGGTTTTTTTGGTTGCTTGAAATTACATTGTAATAAGATACAATGTTTTTTTTGATCTCTTGGCTGTAATTTCTTTTCTCATCTCCGCCTAACAATTCTTTTAAAAAAATAAGCAAGGTTTGACTGTCAGAAAATACAGACATTCTGTCCATCCAGTATTTGGCTTCTTCTATGTTGTTTTTATCCAGCAAGTGGATGATGTGATCTTTGAAAGCATCTATATTGTTTTCTTTTAGTAGTCGCAACGAGTAAAATTTCTTTTCTTCTTCATTTAATAACGTTGATTTTGAAAGGTCGGCTAGGATTTTTTGATATTCTTGGGATTCTCTTAGTTTTTTTACTTCTGAATTGATGGCCGGACTGTTTTCAAGTTTTTCAAGAAGCCTTTCTGATTCAGTGATGAAATAAGATTTTAAACGATCGTCATTATGAACATTTTTTGCTTTGTTTTTGTAGTGGAGGGCGAGTAAGAAAATTAATGAATTGTATCCTAATCCTTCTGAAGCGTTTTTTACATTTTCTATTCCGAAATTTTCAATAGCATCGTCGAATTTTTTTTGTAGATAATCTTTTTTTCGAGGGTCATACATAACAAAATATTCATTACGACAAAGGTTGCCAAGGCATTCAATGAAACGAACATCTTTTGAGGTTTCTTTTTTATTAGGATTTTCTTCTATATTTTGAAGGGTTTTTAAGAGGAGGTTACCCGTGCCCATTTTGTCGGGTTCAAAAAAATGATCTTTCCCGTTTTTGGCTAATTTGAGATAAATATCTTTAATCATGGTCGGATCATAAGAGTATCCATGCAAGCCTTCGTAGTTATATCTAATAAAAGAAAGTAAACTGTTTTTATTCTGGCTGCGTATGCCTTCTTTGAGAATTTCATGAAATAAAGATACATTTGTATCGGTGCGTAAGGATCGTCTGTTGGTGAGGTTGTCAATTATTTCTTGGTACCGCTTGTCGAGCGTAAAAATATTCCAGGTATCATCATATTTCGGTAGTTCAAAATAGGTGATTAATTTGAAAAGAGTGATCGCGTATTTAAATTGCTCTTTGTCATCATCGCGATGTTCTATTGCTTTTGCGAGTAAATAATTAGCTAATCTCCTTTTTTGATCGTTGTCTAATGTTCTGCAATATTCAAAAAAATCATCAAATACATGAGGATTATTTGCATTCCCTGTGGTTGCTGAAGGAATAAATTCTTGAACAATCTTTTCTTCGAATTCGTTTATTATTCTATTGCCCGCCATGATGCTATCCTCGTTTGATTTTTATCTTCATGAATAAACTAAGCTTTTCCCCATGAATGATTTTCATGGTTTTCTTTAGTATAGTTCGGATTTTTTAGAATTTAATGGCTCTTCGGAAAGATGAAGAGCCATGTGATAGGTCAGTCAAAAACGATAGCAGAGCATAAAAGGGATGGCTGGCGGACGGATCTGTCTTTAAATTTCAATCATCTCAAAATCATCTTTAGTGGCACCACATTCAGGACATTGCCAAGCAAGCGGTACATCTTCCCAGCGTGTGCCGGGGGCAATGCCATCTTGTGGCCAGCCTTTTTCTTCATCGTAAATATAACCACAAAGTAAGCACATATAGCGTTTATAAGGCATGCGTTTTTCTCTCTACTTGAAAATGCGTTTGGTTTATTTGGGTATCCTTTATTTTCATTGCAATCGTGTTTTTTGTTCTGGTTTCATTGCAAATGCGATTATAATAGCAAGTTGACGTTTTTTATAGAGATTATTACGGAGGAAATCATATGCCGAGAAAAAAAATGAAGGGTAAGAAAAAAGCCGTTGTGAAAAAATTGAAAAAAACGCGCGGTAGAAAATCAAATAATAAAACAAAAAAAACTAAAAAAATCGTGAAAGCTAGTAAAAAAGTATTAGCGATTCCCAAGGGTTATCACAGCATTACCCCTTATTTAATTGTTGAGCAGGGCGCTGATGCGATCGATTTTTATAAAACGGCTTTTGGTGCAAAAGAAGTCATGCGTATTGAAAAATCAGGCGGAAAAATTGGTCATGCTGAATTAAAAATTGGCGATGCTAGAATTATGTTGGCAGACGAGTTTCCTGAAATGGGTGCAAATAGTCCAGCAAAATTGGGCGGCACGCCAGTGAGTATTCATCTATATGTCAAAAATGTAGATGGTATTGTTGCAAAAGCGGTTTCTGCTGGCGCACGATTAGCGAGACCCGTTGAAACTATGTTTTATGGTGATCGCAGTGCAACAGTAGAAGATCCTTATGGCCATCGATGGTATGTTTCAACGCATGTCGAAAATGTTTCGTTAGCAAAAATAAAAAAACGTGCAGCTGACATGATGGGTAAAAAAACAGTTGATTCAGAACAATATTAATTAATTTTAAATAAAAAGCGGGTTTATTTATGACACATTCCCAACAATTATTCGAGCTTGCACAACGTTATATTCCGGGTGGCGTGAATTCACCGGTGAGAGCTTTTAATGGTGTAGGCGGCAATCCTTTATTCATCAAACAAGGTCACGGTGCGTATGTGATGGATGTGGATGGACGCGAATATGTTGATTATGTGTGTTCATGGGGCCCGCTGATTTTAGGGCATGCGCATCCTGTGGTATTAAAGCGTGTTGCAGAGGCATTGCAACATGGAGTGAGTTTTGGTGCGCCGACTGAAATCGAAGTGAAATTAGCGATGAAAATTTCTGAGCTAATGCCATCGATTGAAATGGTTCGTTTTGTGAGTTCAGGCACAGAAGCGGCGATGAGTGCTATTCGATTGGCGCGAGGATTTACGAAGCGAAATAAAATCATTAAATTTACCGGCTGTTATCACGGTCACACAGATAGTTTATTAGTTGCAGCAGGTTCGGGTGCATTAACACTCGGTGTGCCGAGTTCGGCGGGTGTGCCTGAGAGCGTCGTCGAGCACACTTTGTTGGCTGACTATAATCACTTGGAAGCGGTCAGTGAATTATTTAAAAAACACGGAGATGATATTGCAGGCGTTATTGTTGAGCCAGTTGCTGGCAATATGAATTGTGTGTTACCTGTGCCTGGGTTTTTGCAAGGATTGCGCGAGCTTTGCACGCGTTATGGCAGTCTTTTGATATTTGATGAAGTGATGACAGGATTTCGTGTCAGTTTAGGTGGTGCGCAAGCTTATTTTGGCGTGAAACCGGATATCACCATTTTAGCGAAAGTGATCGGCGGTGGTTTTCCTGTCGGTGCTTTTGGTGGGCGAGCCGATATTATGCATGCGATTGCTCCACTGGGACCTGTTTATCAAGCAGGTACGTTGTCAGGGAATCCCATTGCCATGACGAGCGGTCTTGCGACGTTGGAATTAATTTCTCAACCCGGTTTTTATGAAACACTGACTGCGCGAACACAGCAATTAGTGAATGGATTAGTCACGTCTGCGCGCGAGCGAAATATTCCTTTTTATGGGCACTCGATTGGTAGCATGTTTGGTTTGTTTTTCACAAATGAAAATCAAATTCAATCAGAGGCCGATGTGAAGCGTTGTGATATTCCCTTATTCAAACGCTTTTTTCATGGCATGTTGGCGGAAGGTATTTATTTTGCTCCTTCCGCATTCGAAGCGGGATTCCTTTCTTCAGCGCATGGTGAGGCGGAAATTCATAAAACCATGGCGGCGGCAGAAAAAGTTTTCACCGCATTAATGAGCGAGCATGTTAAGGATGCGTTACGCCAAATGGTTTAACGACAGCCAAAATCACAATGGCAATTAAGAAAATGGCCGGAATTTCATTTAATAAGCGATAAAAGACGTGACTGTGCTTATTCCGGCCTGCCTTAAATGCTTTCAGTAAAACACCCAAATAAGCATGATAAATCAATAAGAAAAAGACGAGCGTCAGCTTGATGTGCAGCCATATCATTTGCATATAGGGCGGATAATAAGCAATTAATGCGCCACCCAAAATAACGGCTAAAATAGCGGAGGGGGTGGTGATATAATAATAAAGTTTTTTTTCCATGATATTGAATCGTTCGATGCTGATGGTGTCGGTTGCCATTGCATGATAAACATACAGCCGTGGCAAATAAAATAAGCCACTGAACCAAGTAACGATGGAAATGATGTGAAAAGCTTTTATCCAGAGCATGACGAAAATCCTTCTTTTTTGTGAAGGGAGAGGATCGCATAGCAGAAGGTGGCTGACAATACGCGGATGAGAAAACAGAGAGCCTAACAGTTGCTGGCAATGAGAGTGTTAAAAAAACGAGGTGCTTATGAGCGATGCGATTATTTTTACTGAACGCGCAGCGATGAAAGTATGGGAATTAATTCAAGAAGAAGGTAATTTTGCGCTAAAACTACGTGCTTATGTCACGGGTGGCGGTTGTTCAGGATTTCAATATGGTTTTACTTTTGATGAAGCGATACAACCTGATGATACGGTTGTGACACAATCGATTTCTGCTTCGAATGAATCCGATAGTCAAACGGTGGACGTGCAATTACTCGTTGATTCGTTGAGTTTGCAATATTTGGCAGGTGCCAAGATTGATTACAAAGAAGATATCGAAGGTGAGGCATTTATCATTAGCAATCCCAATGCAAAAACCACGTGTGGGTGTGGATCGTCATTTAGTGCAGAATAAAAATCATTTTTTTGTTTGATGTTTCCTGTTAAGGAGTTGGGCGATGAAAGCTTCATCATCCCGTTTGAGAATAGGCATTATTGGCGGTGGGTTTTCTGGGACAGCATTCGCAGCAACTTGCCATCGTTTATTTGATCGACCTGTCGATATTTATTTATTTGAAAAAACAGGGCAGTTCGGTAAAGGGGAGGCGTATCGTACCCCTTTTCCTTATCATTTATTAAATGTACGCGCAAAAAACATGAGTGCATTTGAAGAGGATTCTCAGCATTTTGTGAATTGGGTGCAGGCAACGCAGCAAACAAACGGTCGCGCATTTTTATCAGAAAAAACATTGCCATTTAACGAACAATTTTTGCCGCGTGTCTTGTATGCGGACTATTTACAGGATTTATTAAAAACGATTCAGCAAGATTCCAGTGGAAAAATTAATTTGCATTTGGATTCATCTGAAGTCATCGATGTTATTTTGCAAGATCGCGAAGTGGTATTGGTTTTAAATAATCAGCGAACAGTGACTGTTGATAAAGTGATTTTGGCATTGGGGAATGGTCAGCCATCGGCTTTTCCTTTTCCTGTTTCGCAGGATATGGCCTGTATCACGAATCCGTGGGATTACGCTTCGCTCAAACACATTGGCAGTCATGATCCTGTTTTCATTGTGGGAACGGGATTAAGCATGATTGATGCGGTGCTTACGCTTCATCATCATCAACATCAGGGAAATATTTATGCGGTGTCGCGGCATGGCCTATTGCCTTTGCCGCATCACCACCTTGAAACACCTTGCGTTTTTGATGATGCTTGGCCATCGTCGTTGAAGCAATTGACAAAACGAGTGCGCAGCATGGTTGAGTCGCATTTAAAGACAGGGGGTGATTGGCGATCAATCGTGAATGGTGTGCGATTGCATATTCCTACGCTATGGGAAAATGCGAGTGAAATAGAAAAGAAACGATTTTTGCGGCATGTTTTACCTTATTGGAATATTCATCGTCATCGTGTGCATGATGAAATTGCGAATTTGTTGGCGCGATTACAAGCGCAACAACAATTGCATATTTTAAGTGGTCGCGTTGTGCGTATTGAAAATCAAATGGCGATGATTCGATCGCGTCATCAACAAGAGTATTTGTCCGTGCCAGCTAAATGGGTTATTAATTGCATGGGTCCTTCCATGTATCTTCATGTTAATCAACCTCCGTTATTGCATTCGCTGTTACAAAAAAAGGTAGCCATGTTGGATCCGCTTAATTTGGGATTGGCCAGCGTATCTTCTGGTGCATTGAAATTACCGTCGGGCGATATTTCATCGATGTTTTACGCGCTAGGGCCTTTGCGAAAAGGGATGCTGTGGGAGTCGACGGCGGTGCCTGACATACGACAGCAATGCCTTGAATTGGTGAGGCACTTAGCTTCTGAAGCGAGAGCGTGATTTTCAGATAATGATAGGGAATTTGAAAATCGGAGAAGTCATTTTGATTGATCTGCTTGCCCTCCCCTGATTTTTTTGCATAATGCGTGTTTTGGCGAATTATTTTTATAAAGGAATAGAGTAAATGGAATCGAATTCTGCATTGAGGCGGTTACAGGAATCACGTGTTCAAGAAATCCCTACCTATGTTGAACAATATCAATTTACTGCACATGAATTGCCATCGTTAACATTAACGCAGCGACAAGGGTGTGATTTAGAATTAATTTTGAACGGAGGTTTTGCGCCGCTGACTGGATTTATGAATAAGACGGATTATTTATCTGTCCTGCAGACGATGCATCTTCATGATGGATCTTTTTGGCCGATGCCGATTACGTTAGATATTGATGCAGCCTTGGCGGAAAAAATAAAACCGGGCGAAGAAATGGCATTGCGGGATGCGGAGGGTTTGTTGCTTGCTATTTTGCAAGTCGAAGAAGTGTGGGAAGTCGATAAGCAAGAAGAAGCGCAACGTGTTTTTGATACAGTCGATGAATTTCATCCGGGTGTTGCTTATCTTTATCATCATGTCAAAAAATATTATGTGGGTGGAAATTTGTTGAGGATTTCATTGCCACATCATTATGATTTTCAGCATTTGCGATATACGCCAGCGGAATTGCGAAACATATTTCAGCAACGTGGTTGGGAGAAAATAGTTGCATTTCAAACGCGTAATCCGATGCATCGAGCGCATCAAGAATTAACGATTCGTGCAATTCAACAAACAGGTGCGCATTTACTTATTCATCCTGTTGTTGGCATGACAAGGCCGGGGGATATTGAATATTATGTGCGAGTTCGTTGTTATGAGCATATTTTAAAAACGTATCCAGCCGACACGGCATTTTTAAGCTTGTTGCCTTTAGCTATGCGCATGGGAGGTCCGCGAGAAGCGCTATGGCATGCACTGATTCGCAAAAATTATGGATGCACACATTTTATTGTGGGTCGTGATCATGCGGGGCCCGGAAAAAATCAGGCGGGCGTTGATTTTTATCAGCCCTATGCCGCGCAGGAATTAGCATTGCGCTATCAATCGGTTTTGGGTATTGAAATTATTCCATTTCAAGAAATGGTTTACAGTCAGAAACAAGCGAAATATTTCTCAATCGATGAGTTTCCAAAAGATGAAGTACCCGCAACGATTTCGGGAACAGAATTGCGTCACCGTTTACATGAAAATTTAGATATTCCCGAATGGTTTTCTTATCCTACCGTGATTGAAGAATTACGTAATGCCTATCCTGCCAAGCATAAGCAAGGATTGACTATTTTTTTTACGGGATTACCAAGTTCAGGAAAATCAACCTTAGCGAATGCATTGGCATTGAAATTGCGTGAAATCACGCATCGAGAAATGACTTTGCTTGATGGCGATATTATTCGCACGCATTTATCGCAAGGATTAGGGTTCAGTCAGGAAGATAGAGAAATCAATATTACGCGAGTTGGATTTGTGGCAAGAGAAGTGACTAAGCATGGTGGTATTGCCATTTGTGCATTGGTTGCGCCTTATTTGAAGGCACGGCATTTGGTGAGGGAAATGATTGAGGAGGTGGGTGGTTTTATCGAAGTTTATGTTTCAACACCGTTATCGGTTTGTGAAATACGTGATCGTAAAGGGTTGTATAGAAAAGCAAGGGAGGGGTTGATTAAGCAATTTACGGGTGTCAGCGATCCATTTGAAATTCCTCTTTCTCCTGAAATAAAAATTGATACTGCTCATGTCGAGCCTGAAGAAGTTGTTGAGTTATTGATTAAGCAAATTAAATTACTGGGATATATAAAATAGAAAAGAGGGAAGCTTCTGCGATGAATGTATGGAATTCACAACAAAAACAAATTTTTGTTGTATTGGGAATATCGCGCAGTGGTACGAGTGCGATAGCCAGATCATTAAAAGTATTGGGAATTGATTTGGGTCATCAATTATTGTCAGGCAATCAACACAACCCTAAAGGCTATTGGGAAGATTCAGATATTCTTTATCGCGTCAATCGGGGTGTGTCGCATGAATTAGGAGATCCGTGGAGAACGATTGATTCTATGGATGAAGTGCAAATTCAAAATAATGTGGTTTTATCTGATTATAAAAATTTAGCGATTAACATTTTAAAAGATCGATTTCGCGATCAGTCTGCATGGGGATTTAAAGATCCACGAACAACAACAATACTGCCATTTTGGCAATGTGTTTTTAAAGAAATGGCAATGGATGATCGGTATGTGATAACGGTGCGTCATCCGTTGGCCGTGGCTTATTCGAATCAAGAATTTTTTAATATTGATATTGAAATGGGATTATTGTTGTGGCTTGTGCATCTTGTTTCTGCTATTGATGGCACGCAAGGAAAAAAGCGTGTGCTGGTTAGTTATGAAGCGATGTTACAACAACCGCGAGCACAGTTGATTCGCATGCATCAAGCGCTGGATATCAACATACCACTGGATATGAAAGAAGTTGATCTTTATGCCCATACCTTTCTTGATAATACATTGCGTCATTACACATTTGATGATGAATCATTAACCAGCCATCCTGCGATGGCTGTCGCACCTTTGTGTTTGCAGCTTTATGAGGTGTTATTGCAGCTAAGTAATGATGAAATGGTATTTGATAGCATTGAATTTCACTCAACGTGGCGGATGATCAAAGCAGAATTTGCTAAGTTATATCCTATCTATAACTATATTCATGCACAGCATTTGCATGCGCTGCAGCTAAAACGCGAAATTCGTAAAATAAGAAAATCGTTGCCTTGGAAATTAATTTTTCCTTTACGAAAAGTGGATGATTTTTTGCGGTTTTACCGAATAAAAGCAAAAGAAGCACGCCGCCGTCTGGCATGACGATCGTCTTGGGGAAACTTGCCTATATTTGAAATTTAACATATTGCTATTAGGATGCTTCTCCATATAAAATCGCACTCCTAATCTCATGCTGGCGTAGCTCAGTTGGTAGAGCAGCTGATTTGTAATCAGCAGGTCGCGGGTTCGAGTCCCATCGCCAGCTTCAGTATATTCAAATGCTTAAGATGACCCCTTGAGGCGGATTTTAGTCCCAAGTGCGACAGTCATTTTTATACTGCTGAAAATACAGTTCTTGAGGTGTTTTAAAGCCCAAACATTTTCGAGGGCATCGGTTCATTTTTGCTGCTAGTTGGTCAAGCTCTTCCTGAGTTATTTTGGCAATATCAGCGTCTTTGGGCAAGTACCATCTTAATCGACCATTCATATTCTCATTACTTCCTTTTTGCCAAGGTGAATGTGTTTCGCAATAATAAATTTTGCGTTTATTTTCTTTTTCAAGTTGCCTGTAATCAGCAAATTCTACACCTTGTGTGTATTCCCGCCTGATCCGAACGCTAATTCCTGCGACATCCGAACACTGATTCCTGTGTTATCCGAACGCTAATTCCTGCGACATCCGAACACCTATTCCTGGTGATCCGAACAG
>CAYTKY010000008.1:0-34538 GCA_964438435.1 uncultured Coxiellaceae bacterium
GCTCGATGGGTTACGAACTCGTAGGGGGTGAGTTATTTTTGCAAGGGCGAAAAACAGTTTTTCGGATCTATATCGACAGTCAAAAAGGTGTCACTATAGACGATTGCTCGCAAGCCAGTCGTCAAGTAAGCGCAATGTTGGATGTTGATGATCTTTTTCAAGGGCGATATACCTTGGAAGTGTCTTCTCCGGGCATCAATAGACCTTTGTTTGAGATAGCGCATTTTCACAAATATATTGGTAAGCGTGTTAAAATTCGGTTGCAAGCAGCGATCAGTGAACGACGCCAATATCAAGGTGTGTTACAACGAGTTGAAGGTGACGATGTTTATTTGTTAGCTGATGAAATGACGCATGAAATAAAGCTGCCTTTTTCTATGATTGAAAAGGCGAATTTAATTGAGGATTTCCTATGAACAAAGAAATCTTATTAGTCGTTGAGGCGGTATCCAACGAAAAAGGTGTGGATAGAGAAGTCATTTTCCAAGCAATGGAAGCGGCTTTAGAGACGGCGACAAAAAGAAAGGCTGAAGAAGAAATCGATGTGAGGGTCGAAATCAATCGTAAAACAGGCGATTATTCTACTTTTCGTCGTTGGTTAGTAATTGAAGATTTAGTGATAGAAAATGATGCCGAAGGCGAAGAAGGTGGCGCTGGTCGCGTCATGATTTTCAGCGAAGCGCGAAAAAAGAATCCGCAAATTAAAGTCGGCGAGTTTATTTTTGAACCGATGGAATCAGTCGAGTTTGGGCGCATTGCCGCACAAAAAGCAAAACAAGTTATCATCCAAAAAGTGTTAGAGGCTGAGCGTGCACAAATTGTGAATGCTTATAACGAGAAAATGGGTCAGTTGATTATGGGTACTGTAAAGAAAATTACCCGTGATTTTATTATTCTTGATTTGGGGAGTAATGCAGAAGCTGTTTTATCTCGAACAGAAATGATTCCACACGAAGCGGTTCGTGTTGGCGATCGAGTTCGCGCGTATCTCTATGATATTCATTCAGATAGTGCAAAGAGTCCGCAAATTTTAATTAGCCGCACTCGCCCGGAAATGTTGATTGAGTTATTTAAAATTGAAGTGCCAGAAATCGGTGAAGAATTAATTGAGATTAAAGCGGCGGCACGTGATCCAGGATCGCGCGCCAAAATTGCAGTTAAAACCAATGATGGGCGTATTGATCCCATTGGTGCTTGTGTGGGTATGCGTGGTTCGCGCGTGCAAGCAGTGTCAGGTGAGTTGGGTGGTGAGCGTATCGATATTGTTTTATGGGATGATAATCCAGCGCAGCTGGTGATTAATGCGATGGCACCTGCTGAAGTGGCATCGATTGTCGTTGATGAAGATACTCACACCATGGATATTGCTGTGAAAGCAGATCAATTATCGCAAGCGATTGGTCGGCATGGTCAAAATGTTAAATTGGCCAGTGAGTTAACTGGTTGGACATTAAATGTGATGACGGAAGAGGAAGCGCAGGCAAAATCGGCAGAAGAAGGCGGCAAAGTGTTAAAAACGTTCCAAGAAAAATTGGGTGTCGATGAAAATGTGGCGCAATTGTTAATCGAAGAAGGGTTTTCTTCTCTTGAGGAAATTGCCTATGTTCCTGTTCAAGAGTTATTGGAAATCGAGGGCTTTGATCAAGCGTCAGTAAATGCTTTGCGCGAACGTGCGAAAGCCGTGTTGTTGACACAAGCGCTTGCTAATGAACAAGCTTTAGAAGTTGAACCAGCCCAAGATCTTTTGGAAATGGAGGGCATGGATAAAAAGACAGCATACATGTTGGCGGGTCACGGTGTGATAACACGAGAAGATTTAGCAGAACAATCCGTGGATGATTTACTTGACATCAGTGAAATGAATGAAGAAACAGCTGCCAAGCTCATCATGACGGCTCGAAAGATATGGTTTGATGATATATCGGATGATGGACAAAAAGCATAATGCTGATTGTTCTCTTCCATTGGAGATAAGTTCACGTGGTAAGAAAAGTAGCGCAAGAAGTTGAAAAAGAAGGCGTATTGGTTCAGCAATTGGCTGATGAGATCGGGGTTAAGCCCGATCGTTTGCTCAGTCAATTTAAAGATGCGGGTATTAATATTGCTAATGTTCATGACATCGTCAGTGAAGAACAAAAGCAAAAGTTGCTACGTTATCTGCAACAGCATCATGGCGCAAAGCAACAAGATGCGGTTGCGCCTGAGCGCATTGTATTACGTCGAGCTAAAACCAGTGAAATTAAAGTTGGCGGCCATGGCGCTAGTAAAACAGTCAGCATTCAGGTTCGTAAAAAACGGACCTATGTTAAGCGCTCTTTGATGGATGAAGAAGTAACAAAACCAGAAGAAATTGCGGTAGAAATTTCGACACCTGCCTCAGATGAGTTTCGTGAGCAAGGATCGTCGGAATTAGTAGAAAGAGTTGAAGCCCAACCGGAAGAAATTGTTCCATTGACTGAAGAGACCATGTCTCAACAATCGACTGAAACGCTAGCAGTCGATGCAGAAGGGGCCCCTCAATCGCCTGCTTCTCCTATGACAGAGGAAGAAAAAGCAGAAGCAAAAGCAGGTGTGAAGCGTAAAGAAAAAAGTCGTTTAATCGATGAAGTTGATGATGCGGAGAGTGAGCGAAATAAAAAGAAAAAGAAATCACGCGATTCATCACGTGATGTCGATCGTAATTTTGAAGCATTACTTTCACGAGGCGCTGATTTAAGTCGTGTGTTGAAACATGATGACGATGAGGCTGCTGATCATGCGTTTAGAAAGACAGGGAAAACATCTCGTCATTCATTACATTCCAGGATAAAAGTACAAGCGTTCACAAAGCCAACAGCGCCGATGGTGCATGAAGTTGAAATTCCTGAAATGATTAATTTGGGTGAATTAGCCCAAAAAATGTCAGTCAAAGCGGCAGAAGTTATCAAAATATTGATGAAGATGGGGACGATTGCAACAATCAATCAAATGATTGATCAAGATACAGCTGTGTTAGTGGTAGAGGAAATGGGGCATAAAGCAAAATTAATTAGCTCTGACGCAATCGAAGAAGATTTGGTGAAATCATTACAAGTAAAAGGCCAAATGCATCCGCGTCCTCCTGTGATTACGATCATGGGGCACGTTGATCATGGAAAAACAACGCTGCTTGATTATATTCGTCGAACTAAAGTGGCTGCCTCTGAAGCAGGGGGGATTACGCAACATATTGGTGCCTATCATGTTCAAACTCCGAAGGGAACGATTACTTTTCTAGATACCCCGGGCCACGCGGCTTTCACGGCAATGCGTGCGCGTGGTGCAAAATTAACAGATATTGTTGTGTTGGTGGTGGCTGCTGATGACGGTGTGATGCCTCAAACAGTAGAAGCGATTCAGCATGCAAAAGCAGCGAATGTTCCGATTGTGGTTGCTGTTAACAAAATGGATAAACATGACATTGACCCTGATCGTGTGAAAACAGAATTATCAAAACATGGTTTGATTCCAGAAGAATGGGGTGGTGATGCGATGTTTGTTCCCATTTCTGCGAAAACAGGCATGGGCGTTGATACTTTACTTGATTCTGTGTTGGTGCAAGCGGAAGTATTAGAATTGAAAGCAGTGGTGGACATGCCTGCGCGCGGTGTTGTGATTGAGTCTCGTCTGGATCGCGGTCGTGGTGCGGTGATGAGTGTGTTAGTGCAACAAGGTACGTTAACAAAAGGCGATATTATTTTAGCTGGCCTAGAATATGGCCGTATTCGGGCTTTATTTGATGAAAGTGGTCAGCAAATTCAGAGTGCGGGTCCTTCTATTCCTGTTGAAATATTAGGTCTTTCTGGCATGCCTCAGGCAGGTGACGATTTTATGATTGTGCCTGATGAAAAACGTGCGCGTGATGTTGCTGCATTTCGTCAGGCGAAACATCGTGAAAATAAGTTGGCAAGACAAGCACCTAAATTAGAAGATTTACTGCAACGTATTGAAAGCGAAAAATCAGCGACCACATTGAATATTATCTTAAAAGCAGATGTATTGGGATCATCAGAAGCATTAAAACAAGCATTAACCGAACTTTCTACGTCAGAAGTGAAAGCAAATATTATTTCCAGCGGTATTGGTGGAATTAATGAAAGTGATGTGAACCTTGCAATTGCATCAAAAGCAATCATTATTGCATTTAACGTACGAGCGAATGCTGAAGCGCGCAAATTGATGGAAGTGAATGCAGTGGATGTGCATTATCACAATATTATTTATGATGTCATCAATCAGGTGAAAAAAGTAATGAGCGGTGCGTTAGCACCTGAAATTCAAGAACGCGTATTAGGTCTTGCGCAAGTGAGAGAAGTTTTTCGTTCATCCAAAACAGGTGCGATTGCTGGTTGTATGGTGACGGAAGGCATTATCAAGCGTAACTATCCGATTCGTGTTTTGCGCGATAATGTCGTTGTTTTTGAAGGTTCATTGGAATCATTGCGCCGGTTTAAAGATGATGCATCAGAAGTTCGTCATGGGATGGAATGCGGTATTGCTGTGAAAAATTATAATGACATTAAAGTGGGCGACCAGATTGAAGTGTTTGAAAAAATCGAAATTAAACGCGAGATTTAAGTTGTTATGAAAAGAGGGTATGAGCGCACGCAACGAGTAGCCGATCTTATTCAAAAAGCATTAGCGCCGATGCTATTAGAAGCGGCTCCGGATCATCAATTTAGTTTGGTGACGATTACGGGTGTAGAAATGAGTCGCGATCTTTCTTATGCCAAAATTTATGTGAGTGTGTTATTGGATGATAGTGAAGAGATTAAGAAGATGGTCACGGCACTTAATCGTTCTGCAAAATCATTGCGTTATCGGTTAGCTCAATCTGTTTCACTGCGTATCGCGCCCGAATTAAAATTTGTATATGACGAATCGACTGCGCGTGGATTTCGTATTTCCACATTAATTAACCAGGCAACTAAAAACGAAAAGAAGTAAACAAATATGCGTTCCGCCATTAACGGCATTCTCTTATTAAATAAATCGACCGATATGACTTCGAATAGTGCTTTGCAAAAAGTGAAGCGCTTGTTTAACGCAAAAAAAGCAGGCCATACGGGTAGCTTAGATCCCATTGCAACGGGTATGTTGCCGATTTGTTTTGGCGAAGCAACAAAATTTTCTCAATTTTTATTAGATGCAAATAAATCCTATCAAGTGATTGCAAAACTAGGGGTGCAGACAACGACGGGTGATACAGAAGGTGAAGTTGTTGCAACGTATCCGCTAATCGATATTACTCAACATCGGATTGAAGCTGTCATGAAAAATTGGCTAGGTGATATCGATCAAATTCCACCGATGTATTCGGCTATTAAATATCAAGGCGATCCTTTGTATAAACTAGCGCGACGTGGAATTGAAGTGGAACGTCAACCACGCCGAATAAAAATATTTTCATTAGCATTTGATGCGCTAACAGAAGATCAATTTGCTTTTCATGTACATTGCAGTAAAGGAACCTATATTCGCACTCTGGTCGAAGACATGACGCGTGAATTAGGGTGTGGCGGCCATGTCATGGGATTGCATCGTTCATCTGTTTCCCCTTATCAGGATATGACAATGTACACGTTGTCAGAGCTTGAAAGTATCGCAGAAAAAAAAGGACCGGAAGGGTTGGCTGCTTGTTTATTGCCAGTCGAAACAGCCGTTAAACATTTTCCTGCGATTAAATTATCAACGGCCGCTATTTTTTATTTGAAAACAGGACAAGCTGTTCGTGCCAATTTTCCATTAGCATCTTCATTAGTGCAGTTATTGTCAGATGATGGAAAATTTCTTGGTATGGGCGAAGCAATGACGGATGGGCGTGTTAAACCACACCGATTGATTGCTTGAACGCCGTCATGATTTTATGCCAATGGCTGCTTCAGTAATTGCTCCAACACGCGCAAAGGTGATTTGGATTCATCTTTCATCGATTTAATTGGCAAATAAAATGTTTGCTCTAGCTCATATTGGCCTTGCTAGGCAGCATGTGAAACTTGATCCGTTTGTACGATCCAAGTACTGCCAGGCGGGAAACAAATTTCTTGTTGCTTTGCATTGCGCTGATAATCTTCATCTGCTTTCATTCGGTCATGAATTTGTAACATGTAATGATCATAAGGTGTGCGATAACTTTTCGTAATCTTCAGCATGCGCAATAAGCTAGCGATACCAGGAATCGGTTTGCGACATCGCGGCAAAAATGTTTTTGCAACTTGTTCGAATGGTTCGCCAATTTTCCAAATGCGATCTTGATGAGAAGGATTGATGTTACAAAAAACGCGCAAAATACGCTTTCCTTGATTCGGAGCAGAAGGGAAAGCATCGATATGTAACCGTTTATCATCTTTACGATAAGAAGTGATACGCCCACTGATTTGTATTGGGCGAAAACTGGTTCTCCCCATCATTAATTGTTTTGCATAGGGAGGTAGTAAATGTTGAATCAGTTGAAACGTAGCCCGGGAAAAACGATCTAATAAATTTTTTAATTCGATATGTTGTTGATCACTTAAATGTCTGACACCCCATAACTTCGTTTGTTCTGCATCATAACTAATATTTTTAGCATGAGGATCAGCATAATCTGGTGAAAGAAATGATTGTTCTTTTTCTGATAATGAAAAAGCCAATTCAGGCAAATAAAGTATTTGTCCATTCTCTAAGCTATGAATGGCTTGTTGTTGCAAAGAATCAGGAATCCGCTCATCCCATTCTTGAACCAAAAATGTTTGTAACATGTAAGGATCTACCTAATTTAATCATTAATAAAAATCCCGCGGCGAACCGCGGGATAAATTCATGAACATTTTAAGCAGTTGGTTCTGCTAATTCCACTGCGAATGCCGTTCCTAATTCGGCATAATGGGTGATGTGATCAAGGGATAGAACATCCATTGTGTCGCGCGCAGTATGAATGTATGGGTCATCTTGGCCAAATTTGGCTTCAAATGGAAAGGCAGCTGTAAATCCTTCTTGATGCCAAGAAGCATGGTCACTGCAAGCATAACCACATTGAGTGCGACCAATCGGTTGTTTAACATAAGTCTTGATTAATTCTTCGATATAATTAGTTAAATCAGGATTGACATTATCAGTGATGAGCCACATGGTGGGATCATTTTTGTAGGCATAACCTGTCATATCAAATTGCAATACCGCATCGACGGGAATATTTTTGTTTTTGAAATCTTGTACGACATAGCTTGATCCGACCAATCCTATTTCTTCAGCGGCATACCAAATAAAATAAATAGGTTTTTTGAAATGCATTCCGCTTGATAGAATGGTTCTTGCAACACCTAATACAGTGACAGAACCAGAACCATCATCATCTGCTCCTGGCTTTGATTCCCATGAGCTTGATAAGGTATCCATATGTCCACCAATGACAATACCGGGGCCGTCACCATTGCCTAATTTTGCGACCACAGAAGGCTGTTTGTAATTTCCTGTTTGAACGTAATAAACAGTCACATCATCATGACCATTATTTTTTGCAATGGTTTCGACCTGTGTTTTGATCCATTCGGCTGCTTTAACACCATTTTCTGATTGTGAATAACGATCGGGGAAGCTAGTCAATTGAGTTAAGTCGGCCCATATATCTTGTGGATTGATATGTTTTAACGCATCGTTTACTTCTTTTTCATGTTTAATTTCATAAGTTTGTTTTGATGTCTGCAATGATTTTTTTGGCGTCAGATAATTTTGTAAAAATGTTTTCGCAGTTATTTTTTTTGATACCACTGTTTGCGCATTTTTCCAAGCTTCGGTTACATCAATGAATCCGCCACAAGGTGTTGCGTGCGTTTTATTTTTTGCATCAATTAATTGGCTGATGCCTGTGTTGTTCACTTCAATTAATGCTAAAGATGAGCTGGATGATAAAGTTTGATAGTCAGTCTTCACATGTTGCAGAAGGCAGTGTGGAGCGACAATAACATGTGAATGAGTTGTTGGTGCGTGCGATGCGAATGAAAATGAAGCAAGCAAACTCAGCGAAAAAAAAGACAATATTTTATACTTCCTTACCATACATTTCTCCTTGATTAAATAAAAGATCAAACGTTTCTGCAAACACCAACAGACTCTAAGTAATTAAATTAGTCTTTTGTTTTGTCAATCGCATCTTGCATTTCACGTTGTGTCATTTCACCCAACACATAATTTAGTTGACCGCCATTTGTTTTTCCAAAGAAAAAGGCAGGAGTTCCACGTAATTTTAATTTTTCTGCTAATTTGATATTGGCATTCAGTTGATTCGTAATAGCAGGGCTATCCATATCTTTTTTTAGTTTATTCACGTTGAGGCCGATCTTTTTTGCAATTGCCATGACAGATTGCGGCGTTAAGGCTTGATTGGCAGTTAACAAAGCGTGGCTAAACTCATAATATTTTCCTTGGTCTTGCGCTGCGAGTGCTGCGCGTGCCGCATATTCAGAGATTGGGCCGCGAATGGGATAATCTTTAAATACAATGCGAACATCGGGATTGTTTTTCCTGATGGCGTCAATGACACTAGCCATATTCATACAGTGCCCGCATTGATAATCAAAAAATTCCACGACAGTGACATCGCTTTTAGGTTGCCCAATGACAGGATCACCTTTTTGATGAAATAATTCTTCAACTGTTTGCGCTTTCGCCGCGAATGAAAATAACAAGCCTAACAAAAATAAAACACGATAAATGTTTTTACGTAACATATTTTTCTCCTTGTGCCGCATTTAAGTTAATAAAATGATTATTCACAGCGATCAGCGCTTCAGTCGCATTTTCGCAAAAATTACTTTGCTGTTTTATCGATAATATTTTGTAATTGTTTCTGATCCAATTGACCAGGCACATAACTGATCTCGCCTTTTCCATCTGTTTTGCCAATGAAGAAAGCCGGTGTGCCCAATAATTTTAAATTTTGCGCGAGTCGAATATTTTCATTGATTTGTTTGTTGATAAGGCTGCTATTGATATCTTTTTTCAGTGTTTCGATATCGAGTCCCACTTTTTTCGCAAGATCAAGAACAGTTTCTTGAGTTAATGGCTTATTTGCTGTTAACAAAGCTTGGCTGAGCACTTGATATTTGCCTTGAATTCTTGCAGCTAGCGCAGCACGTGCTGCGTAATCTGATAAAGGTCCGCGAATAGGAAATTCTTTATAAATGACACGAACATCGGGATTTGCTTTGATGATTGCTTCCATGGTTGGAACCATATCAATGCAATGAGGGCATTGGTAATCGAAAAATTCGACGATAGTAATTTTCCCATTGGGATTACCAACAATAGGATCATCTGCTTGATTGAATAAGGCTTTCTGATAATTCGCTGCGGTTTTTTGAGTTTGTTTCACTGTTTCTTGTGCTTGTTCAAATTGTTTTTGTTGTAAATTTTGCATTGCTTCGACCAAGATTTCTGGTTTACGAAGTAAATATTCGTGCACAACAGCTTCGATTTTTGCTTTTTCTGCAGGGCTGACATTCGCAGTATCAGCGTCAGTTCCAACAGCGTAAGAATAACTGGAAACAGCCAAAATGCTGGCGGCAAGGATGGTTTTGATAAACGGTTTCATAGCGCGCTCCTAATAATGATGAAAATATGTCCTAAAGTTCTGGGATCATAACAAACGGATGTTATTTTAGCCATTTTTCAATCGCTTCTTCACGTTTTTCTTTCAACTGATTCGCTAAGGTTTGTCCTGCCAAGCCTTGTGCAAGAAGTTGTTGAATATCGACTGATTTGGCCGTTTGTGCGCATGCTTTTAACCAAGCGATATCGAATTGGGACTTATTTTGCAAGTCAGCAATCGCCTGGCAGGCTTGTAATAATCGATGAAATCGTTCTTCGCGACGGAAAATATCGATGGTTGCAAATAATTTTCCTAATTCTTTTGCAGAGAGTGATTTTGTTTTGAGAATTTCTTGGTGATGAAGTGCCGTGAGAATAGCCAATTCTCGATAGGCATTCGGTGCCCGAGAGAGGTGGCAAAGTGCAGTGATGTTTTTTTTTGCATCTGTTTTGTCAATGATTTCTTCAGGAATAGCATGTAATAAAGCGGCAAATCGAACAGTGATATCTTGAGTGATGTTTGTCGCACATTTTAATGCTTGAATGCCGGGGCCCGCGATGTCTAAATGCGGAAAAAGAATGGGTAAGGCATTTGCTGTATACAATACGTCAAAAAAATTTTCTGGATTTTTTTCAGATAATGCGCGCTCAAGTTCTTTCCAAACTCGTTCGGCAACCAACGCATTCGCTTCACCTGCTTGAACCATCTTGCGCATCAGCGTAATGGTTTCTTCTGCAACACGAAATCCTAAATGAGAAAAACGAGCTAAAAAACGACCGATGCGCAAAATGCGCACAGGGTCTTCTGCAAAAGCAGGCGATACATGTCTTAATAATCGGTGATCGAGATCTTTTTGGCCACCATAGGGATCAATCAATGTATTTGTTTCAAGATCAATGGCCATCGCATTGATAGTGAGGTCGCGGCGTAATAAATCTTCCTCTAGGGTAACGTGAGTGGAGGTGTCGAAGGTGAAACCCTTGTAACCCAGATTAATTTTGCGCTCCATGCGTGCAAGTGCGTATTCTTCGTTGCTGTCAGGATGAAGAAAAACAGGAAATTCTTTGCCAACCTGGCGGTAGCCTAATCGTTTCATCTCTTCGATGGTTGCCCCGACTACGACATAATCTTTTTCTCTAATAGGCAAGTGAAGCAATTTATCGCGTACGGCACCTCCGACAAGATAAATTTTCATGTAATATAGTACCCCTATTTTACCACTGGATGATCCTGTGAATGACGCAAGAACAACTGACAGAAAAAAACCAGCAGTCTCAGCAAATCGGTCTTGTCATTTCCTATTTTGGAAATAGTGTGGCAGTAGAGACAGTCAATGGGCAAGTCTTTCAGTGTCATTTGAAGCGAAATCAGCCATTGCCGGTCGTTGGAGATCGTGTCACATTTCAATTGGAAAATGAAAATACGGGTATTGTTATCGCCATAGAGCCTCGTCATTCATTGCTGACGCGCGGTCAAGGGCATGCCGCAACACAGCCGATTGCAGCAAATGTCGATATTATTGTCATTGTGATGGCTCCCCCGCCTATTTTTTCTGAGTATTTAATTGATCGATATCTCATTGCAGCAGAATTATTGAAAATTCAGCCTATTATTCTCATCAACAAAATGGATTTATTAGATGAGACAACACGATTGGCTGCACTGGAACGTCTCGCTGTTTATCAACAAATTCCTTATCCCGCGATGCTATCCAGCGTAGTGATGAAAGAAGGGTTGGCAGCGCTGGCTACTTACTTGAGAAATAAATCAGCTGTCTTGGTGGGCCCATCCGGTGTGGGTAAATCATCGATTATTGCAGCGTTAACACAATCACAAATGATCCCAATTGGAGAGGTTTCAGCAAAAGGCGCAGGTAAGCACACGACGACAGCGACTCGGTTGTATCATTTGCCTGATGGTATTGGGCAGTTGATTGATTCACCGGGAGTACGTGAATTTCATTTATGGCCAGTGAATCAAGAAGAAATATGGCAGGGATTTAAAGAGTTTCAACATTTTTCAAATGCATGCAAATTTCGTGATTGTTTGCATTTAGTGGAGCCAGGTTGTGCTGTGCGAGAGGCCGTTGCGCAAGGTAAAATCAGTGCTAAACGGTATGAGAGTTATCAACTGTTGATAAAAAAAGCGAATGAAACTTCTTCATTTGTATCATCAAAAAAAAATGAGAAAGGTCGAAAAAAATAAACGAGGTGATGCTATTATGTTAATTCCGTCATCGCAACAAGCATTCCGGTTGCGTAGTTTTGTCTATCGAAATAGTCGCATTACAGCAGCGCAAACGCGTGCTTACGAAGAAATGAAACCACACTATGGTTTGTTGATTGAAAATGGACGGTTAGACTACGAAAAGATTTTTGGAAGGATTGCTCCCTGTTATCTCGAGATAGGATTTGGTTCAGGACAATCCCTGCTTGCGTTAGCGCGCTCTCAACCTGAAAAAAATTTTATTGGTGTTGAAATTCACAAGCCAGGGATAGGGGCATTGTATCTTGGCATTCAATCCCACGCATTAACCAATCTTCGTGTGTGTGAAGGTGATGTTATTGATGTGTTAACAAACTGCATTCCCAGTAATAGTTTGGATGGCGTACAAATTTTTTTTCCTGATCCATGGCCTAAACGTCGTCACCATGCGCGTCGTTTAATTCAAACGGATTTTATCGAATTAGTTGCAGATAAATTAAAAATAGAAGGTGTTTTGTCATTGGCAACGGATTGGGAAGATTATGCAAAACACATGATGAAAATATTATCTCAAGCAAAACAATGGATTAATTTAGCCGGTGTTTATCAATATGCAAAACGCTCTCCGCTGCGTCCCGTCGTCACGAAATTTGAACGACGAGCACACTGTGAAGAACGTTCAATTTGGGAATTGCAATTTAAATTGAGTCATCCAATCTAGACAATAACAATAGCCTCACTTAAGCTTATAACCCAATCTATTATTCACGAGGAAGATTTCATGCGCAGAAGGATTTTAACTTATGTTGCATTCGTAGCTGCAGCAAATGGGTTGATGATGAATGCTAATGCAACAGGTCCCGGGTTTTATACGGGATTAATGATGGGCCCTGCTACCAACGATGGCAGCACTGTACAAGCTCAGGTGCAAGGTTCTCCTACGACGACCCCGGCGACGCCTAAAAGCAATCAATTTGGCTCGCGTTTTTTCATGGGTTATCAAATGAATAAATATGCGGCATTTGAGGGTGGTTTAGATTATTTCACGGGTATTAAATACGACACCAAAAATGTTCCCACTTGTTCGAGTGCACAAGCGCGTGCGCGTGCTTTTGATGCTGTCATTAAAGGGATTTATCCTTTTGGAAGTTGGTTTGATGCTTATGTAAAAGGAGGAATGGCACTGGTTTATCAAACGACTTCTGGGGCACTAAATCCTTCGGGAACCACAGAATGTGGTAAAAGTACTTATGTCACAAAATTCAGGCCGACGCTCAGTGTTGGGGCAAGTTATAATCTCACCCAAAGTTGGGTAACCGATCTTTCTTGGAATCGCACGATGGCGGGTAGTCCAGTTAATAACATCGATTTTTTTGCAATCGGGATTTCATATCATTTTGTTGATAGATACTGCGGACAATTTTTGTGTGATGATTGACGTAAAGAGATATCATCATTTAGGTAAGCTTTTGACATCCGGATTTTTTGAATAAGCTTCTAGAATTTCCTCTAGAAGTTGATCCGCGATGCTCAAATTAGATCCTTCTTCAATGAGGCCTTCCTGTTCTTTCAAAAGCGCGAGACGCTGTTCAATTAATTTTTTTACTGAACCGGTGGGAAAAATATTGCCGAGAACACGCCGTGCTTCGCGTGGGCCAATTTTCAAATACAATTTATTACGCAAACGCGCATCTTCAGCGGTTGTACTAAACGCCCATAATTCAATGGGGCCTAATGTATTTGTTAGCAATTGTGTGTTCATACCAGCTTTCGTTGCGAATTGCGCTAAGAAAGTGGCGCCGCCTTCACGTGGACCATGAACGCGTGTTTTAAGTGCAATGCGTGCTGTTTCTGAAAGGCCAAAGATTTCAGTTGAGCGTTTAATGGCTTGTTCAGGACCGGCATCCATAATAAAAATCGATGTGCCAAACTCAACCATCACTGGATCGAAATCATCTAAAGATTGCGAGAGTAAAGCAATCTGTACATTCCATTTTCGACCTTCACGCATATCGAGAATGACTTGTTCCCGTACCGCGCGTGCTTTTGATGTGCGATGAAATTCGTCGTAGACAATTCGTTTTGCATCTTCACGAATTTCTGTGATGCGTTGTTTGTGATATTCGCGATAAGCTTCATTTACATCGCTCAATGCATCTTCTGTGAGATAATAATGCCTGGCTAAGGCATTGCGAGCTAGCATGTACATGACGGCTGTTTGTCGATCACCAGCGTCACCACCACTTTTTGCAACTTCATCTAAATCTAATGACACAACGCGTGCATCGCCAATATCAAATTTAGTGATATTCGATAAAATCGGATATTCACGAATTCCACTGGAGATCATGCGACTAAATGCTTGAATCAACGGTTCACCAGTTGGAGCACGTACTTGCCCATATAAGTCTTCAATGACTTGTGTGCGACAAATGGAAGCCGCATCAGCCAATAAAGGCATGGCATAACGTTGTGCTAGCATGGCTTCATGATGAAATCCTGCTAGGAATAAGGCATCGGTGATTTCCCACCAAGTCGTACGTTCATCAAAAACAAAACCAATTTCATTGAGGATGTCATCCACCAAAGGCTCAATGCCGTGCGTATAGGGATGTGCTTTTCCTTCATCGGAGAGATATTTATACATTTCATCAACAATTAAACCCGCCATGTCGGAAATGCCATCGTAAGGACGTTCTGCACCCAATGGTGTCGCCATGAGCGTGACAAAATTGACTAAGAAGCCTCGTTCTTGTGGGGAAGGTCGACGACATCCTAATTGAGTATCGAAGGGATTAATTGAATAATCAGGCGTCATGCGTAAACGATGATAAGCCACATAATGACGTTGATCCGGCGGTAAAGATTCTTTCAACAAAGAAATTAACCCGCTACTTGATGGCCCAATATCCACAATGGCAATCCGAGGTAATCGCGTAATCCCGCCTGATAAACATAATGCAAGATTAATGGCATTGGATAGAACCGATTTACCGGAACCGGGTCGTGCGTAAATAAGATCGATCCATGTTGTTTGTTGCACGGATCCAGGTTGGTAAGGCCAAGGTTTTCCATCAGGTGAGCGCAGTAAAACGGCCCCATATTCCCATGCTGAAGCAGGGCGCGTGAAAGGTAGCATATAAACAGCATCTGTTAAGGGTGCGATCGAAGGTGTTGCTACACTATTCATCGTAAAACCAAGCAAGCTTGAGACAACGCCAGCAAAAACATCGCCAGAAGCTTCAGTTACTTCGCAAGTTCCCCAGCCTTCAATGGCTTTAGCTAATTCAGCAGTGCGTGTGCGAAGTAAACGAATATTTCCTTCCGGCGCCCATGTTGCAAAACTCACTTGTATTTTGACCACAGCATCATCTGTGTTGAGTTCGATATCACGTAATAATTTGACCGCATCATGCACCAATCCATTCTGTGCGGAAGAAAAGCTTAAGATAGATGCCATCATTGATTTGAACGATAAGGTAGCTAAGCCGCCGCTCTCAATTAGAAATGACATTCGATAAGGGACACGAGTGGGAAGTGTGCGTGAGAAAAGCACCACAAAGGATTTTAAATCTTGTGGAAAAAGATCAATAAAAATAGGTGTGTAAATTCGATCGCCCACTCGTATTGTGCGCAAATCCATCGTATAAGCATCACGTGGGAAAATTTGTCTTGAAAGTGGTGGGTACATTAGTCCTGAAATTTCATCAAAAGCAGGTTTTGCTTCTCGAACAGGAATAGGATCTCCTGGTAAGACAGGACGCCAATCGTTAGAAGTAAAATCAGGATCAGCCGAATGACGCATTGCAAAAACCGCATCATGTACTTCAAGCAAGCCAGCGTAAATATTTAATGCATTAAGATCAGTCACAATAGAGCGGACAAACGATCCATGTGCTTCACGTAAATCAGGAATGGCTGCAATGAGATTTTGACCATTTTTGAAAGGTGGAATTTTATTATCACGGATAAATTGGAGTTTTTCTTTTGTCGATCGTTTTAATTGTTCACCTGTTAAGGAAGACGGTCTTGTCCATAAAACAAAATAGAGTTCTTCATGAGCACAATATTTTGAAATGTAATTCACGCGCTCATTAAATAAATCTTCTAACTCTAATCCTAACCGTTTTGCTGTTGCTCTTGCTGGACTCAAGATATCTTCGATTTCAGGTTTAACGGCATCCCGATCATATGAAAAATAAACTTGAACTAAATGTCCCGGTCGCTTGAGAGTCGCTTGTAAGCTTTGTGTTAATCCATTATGAATTGTTTCGAATTCCTCCTGGCCAACCAGTCGGGTTACTCCATAAATTCGAATGACGGAAATAAGCGATCCATCGCGTGCAACCAGCGTGTGAGGGTCATCCGCTGTTTCTAAATCGCAATAGGATTCTGCTGTTTGTTTTAGTTCAGTACTAAACCAAGCTAAAATAGCATCGATACTATCTAGTAATGGATCGATAAAAGCGCGATTGCGCATCCAATATCCTTATTTTTTTAGTGATTACTCATTTTCACCAGCGGTATCTTTTTCAGTAGAAGTATCTTCGGCTTTTAACTCTTCTAATGCCGCAGCGGCCCATGCTTCTAGTTGTACTCTAAATTTTGTATAGGATGGAAGTAAACGAATATTTCTTAAAATATCAATTTTTTTATTACCAACCTGGCCTTGATATTCAACAATTAATTGTCCCATTGTGTTAGGATTGCTCATGCCAGATCCGAATCGATTTTCAATCAGTTGACTGCGAAACTTAAAGCTTCTATAGATAGATTGAGCGGTATCTTGATAATCTATATTATTTTCCATCGTACAAAAAAGCACATGACAAAAACTGTTAAGATCGTTTTGAGTGATTTCTGGCAAATAAATTAAGTGCCCTCCACCCATTTCATCCGTGCCGACCGATTGCAAAAATAAACACTGAGAACAAAAACAACAAGCTGTTCCCATATTGCTGAGTTTATTATTAGCATAATTGCCATCGAAATTAACGACTTCTTGATATTCTTTTGCTTGAAAGCTGCAGTATTGGCAGGTGTATGCATCTCTTTCAAATATTCGCTTCTGTACTGGCAGGAATGCCTTATCTTGATTGCGTCTTAAAAAAGCCCGCCATCCCGCTAAATTCACTGCCAGTTGAAGATCTTGCATCATCGTGCTGTTGTTTTAAAACTTGGTAATACCAGAGACTGACGAGGCAACACCACTGCTAGCGAATAAAGTTGCGCCACCCACTTTGAAAATAGACGGAATAAAAATTAATGCTGCGCCAACAAACAATAAAGCAATTGGTGTACCAATTGGAATTTGGGTTGGATTATCTTTATGTGCTTTGAACTTGACGATGGCACCTACTGCAAAGGCCATTCCTGCGACATAAGAAGCTGCTGTTATTAACTTGGCAAAAGCAGAAATATTTGTTGTTACTTGAGCCGCAACCGAACCAACGCCCGATATTTTCCCTGCTAATGCAATTGTTCCAATCGCAAGCGAAGTTAAAGCAAGCGATACTAAAATCATTTTTTTCATTGGTATCTCCTTTTTTAAAATTAGAACTTTTTCCGCGACTTTTAAACTAACACTATTTTCATTGCGAGAGCAAGTCAAATGGTTAACCGTAACCGATTCCTAATGTATTCATAATGACTTGTATAAATTGATAGATGTTGATGCAGAAAATGCCGCCGATAATGTGTGTTAATCCTCGTGATAGTGTCCCTTGTTGACCGTGATGGCCGCCGATATGAGTTAAAATAAGTAACCCTCTAATAAATGCGACGACTCCTACAAATTGAACGATTGTGAAACAAGTATCAATTAGATCTTTCCATTCATTTTGCTGTTTCAAATAACCGTAAGGGTTCGGGTTGGTCCAGAATGTACTCATTCCAATTTGAACAGAGGAGGGTAGATAAAGAAGAAGAGCACCGATAGCCAGAAAAATCAACGGGCCTTTTAAACTGTGCTCAACGGACATTTGAGTGCGCATCTCACCAAAGTGCTTTAGCTTGATAATGCCGGAGATCATAAAAAACATGCCCATAACATAGGCAATAGCTGTCACCATGCGCATTAAATTGGGAATCTGAGCCGCGATTCTTTTTAGCATGGTATCGGCAGATAATCCGCTTACGTCAGGTACTACCCCTGCGGTTGCTGCAAAAGCGGTTGTTGCTTGTAATCCCATTACTAAAATCATCAGCAATGGGATCAGCCATGCATTTTCTTTCCACTGGTTTCGCAAAAATGTTAGCAACATAACGGGT
This sequence comes from uncultured Coxiellaceae bacterium, assembly GCA_964438435.1. Lineage (GTDB taxonomy): Bacteria > Pseudomonadota > Gammaproteobacteria > DSM-16500 > DSM-16500 > Aquicella. Next base: position 18,062 of record CAYTKY010000008.1, read on the forward strand.
TACCTCATTTTGACATGGTTATCGCCGCTTTCGATGCCTTCATAAAATAACGCTATGCGATATAGACGAAATGAAATTTTATTAAAGCATTAACTACCGTTTCCATAAGACAATGCCATTTGTCTCCCGCCAGTATTAATTTCAACAACCCCATCGTAAGGATCAATTTTTGTAATACGACCTAAATTTTTGATAGTATCGCCTTCTGCTACGGTGATTGTTTCACCATTGTCTGATTTAAGCCACGCGCGACCAGGAATAATCGCTTGAACATTGAAAGGAACTTTGGGCTCTCGAATTTGAGGCGCTTGAGATAAAGTAGCGGATGGGTTCGTGTTGTTACTAGCACCATTTTGATTCTGACGTGAAATAGCTTGTAATAACTGGTTTATTTGTGATTCGAGACCCGCTACGCGAGTATTCAATGTTTTCATTTGCTCTTCTATCACTTTATTTTGGACAGCATACACGCTAATTTTTTGTTCGTAATCGGCTTGAAGTTGGCTCATTAATTTTGCACGTTCTGCTGCCATCATGTCAGCTACGGCATTTGCATTTTGAATGCCCGGTACTTGATAAGTTGGTGCTGTTGTTTGTGTTATCCCGGTGGTAGAAGCCGGCATTGTTGTTGCAACAGGTTCGGGTTGTGAAAGAGGGGGTGTCGTAGATGAGACAATAACAGGTGAAGATTGTGCTGGTACAGTAGCTGGTGAAGTCGTCGGTGCTGTAGGTGGTTGTGCTGATGCTGGTGATTGAACTGGAATAACAGCGGGCATCCCAGTAATGGGTTGCGCAGGTTGTTGGGCAACTTGTGTGTTAGATGTTGTTGTCGCGGTTGCTGGTACAGTCGTTTGAACAACGACGGATGGTTGAGTGGATGTCTGTTGTGTTGAAGCCAGCGCGGATTCCTGTGGGACTGTTTGAGAAGGTGTATTAGGAGCGACAGCTGCTGGCGTATTCGTCGCTGTTTGTATGGGTTGCTCGGGTGCTTTTACTGCGGTGGGTGTTGATGGCGGAATGCCTGCGGATTGGTTAATTGGTGCTGAGGCTGTTTTGATTTCTGTTGATGGCACGGATGAAGAAGGTAGAACAACCGTATAGACGATAACGACTAGAAATAGAAACGCACCTCCCACGATGAGCATTCGCTTTGATCGCGTTAAGCTGCCGGCACCACTTCCTAATTTTGATGCGATAGGTGTTGCCTTAGGAGATTCTTGTTCCACTTCATAACTGACTTCATCGTCTGAGAAGTGGTATTCACTTTCTTCATGGTCTTCATATTTTTTATCATCGTCTTGATTATTCAACATCTTGATAAGCCTCTCATTTTTCCCTAATATTTCATGCTGCTCAATTTAAGTATAGCTTATTCAGCGTTACTCTTTGGCAGGACATATTTTTAAAAATCCTTAAGTTACATCAGCCATAAATAGTATACCCAGACTTACGCCGGAATCTACTTTTACCGTCGGCGGTCTGTTGACATAATTTTGTGTTGCCTGTCCTACCGTTTGACCAACTTGGCCTAACGCAACAGCTAATTTTTGGCTAGGACTTAATGGCGGATAAGTAGTGGTTGTGCCAAAAATGCCGGTAGTATTGGTAGAAGATGCAGAGGTAATGGCTGATGCATAACCTTGCAAAAATGAAGTTGCAAACATCGCACCAAAGCGTTGGAGATAATGATAATCAACGTTGCTTGCTAACACGGTGCGTGCGGTATCTGGATCAATTGCATAAGCAGTTACTTGTCTTGATTTCGTCCAGTCGTCTCGATTCATCAATGTAAAATTGAGGCTGACCCTATCCATTTGGCCGGAAACACCTTTTGCAGTGACTAATTTACCTAACAATTTAGAACCCTTAAAAGCGCCAGTGACGATAGTAGCCATGACAGGGCTGTCAGGATAATCACTGTTAACAGTCGTATCTAACACGGCAAAAAGTATATTGCCTGCTTTAACGAGCGGTATAGATGAGGTATTGTCCGCTGAACGAGGGGATGGTTTATTAATGGATCCATTTTGGCTTGATGTTTCTTTTGAAGTTGGTGTGTCTGTTTTCTTAGCTTCTGTACCTTGAACGTGTTGCATGCTAGGTGGTTGCCAAGAAGAAATAAGTTGTTGTGCTTGCGACAACATGGAATTGGACAAGGCTTGAATTTGTGCTTGTTTTTCTTGATTGGCGGCTTGCGCGTTTGCTTGAGATTCTGCAATCGAAAATTGATCAGGCGCACCACCACCGGCTGTGGTTGATGTCGTCTCTTCTCCCGTAGCGCCTGTTTTTTTGGGTGATTCGGCAAATGCGGCGCTAGACTCTCCTCTTGATGTATTTAATCTCGTATTTGCTAAATTTTGATATTCTCTTAAAAGTAATCCCGCTTGATCTGGTGTTAATGTACCAGCATTGACATAACCATTTAGCTCTTCACTATATTGGGAGGCTGAAACATCATTAGCTTGCATTTTGGTTAATTTTGCGCTCATTTCTCGCAAACTTTTTACTGCGGTGTAGTCGCCTATCTTAAGTTTCGCAATCTCGGGCGATAATTTTTTTTGCTGAACGAGTTGATCAACATTTCCCTTAAAATCATTAAAAGGAATATTTTGCTGAATCATATCGCTTAGTTGTGCGGCTGTTTCTGATGATATTGTCCCTGCTTTAAGTAGATCGCTAATTTCCTGAAAGGCAGCATCTTCTGCTTGTTTTTGCAATTGATGTATGGTGTTGAGCGTTCCCATTGCTGCTTTTTGTTGTTGATATTCTTCTAAAATTTTATCAGATATCGCAGGGATCATTTTGCCTGCATTGACATAGGTTTTTAATGAATCGGCCATTTGATCTAAAGGAACACGTTGAGTTTCTAGTCCAACCAAATCTTTAAAAACTTCGGGGGTTAATTGACCGCCGTTTGCCATACGCTGAAGGACAGCGATGCTTTTCATGGTAACTTCTTTGCTATAAACCTGCGAATATTGCTCCAATAATTGTTGCGCAGTTTTTGAAGATATTTTTTCTTCGTCTACCCATTGTTGTAGCTTGTTAGCATATTCAGAGACAGTCACCTCTTTTTTTTGTGTAGCAAGCAATTCGTTAGCATCGTCTATGGATAGTGACTCTTGTTTAATTAATTCATCCATGAATTTCGCGCTTTGTTGTAACAACACATTGAGATGTTGTTTTTTGTATCGTTCTAGTAATTGACGTGCTTGATCGGGCGTTAATTTTTCTTCTTTAATTAGCTTATCAAGTTCGATTGCAAACATGTCTGCTACAACATCTGTGTTTGCTAATTTAAGTAAATCATCTTCTAATTCAGGGGACATTTTGCCTTGCTTAACCCAATCGTCCATTAGGTCGCGGATGTTGACAAAATCATCAGAACAAATAATGCAACTCGCCGATCCTCCTGCATTTTGATCGTCAACGCGAATTAAGGTTGGAATCGCGCTCCCACCGGTCATAGAAGCTTGTTTTGCAGCTTGAACGTTAGCTTGTTGCAATGCGCGATAGTATTCAGGTGTGAGGGCGCCACCTTGTACGGATTGCAATTCAGCAGGCGCGGCGGCAACACTCGATGCACCTGTCGCGACTTCACCACCGCCGATTATTTTGGTAGCGAGATAAACAAGAAATAACAGTCCAGCAACAGCGCCCACTAAGACGATAATCCTGGAGCGTGCATTAAGGCGCTTAAAAATATTTAGTTTAGAAAAATCAAATGCCATTAGAATCCCTCGATCTTGAGTTCAGCAGGTTCCCCATAACGTGATACTAAAACAGAAGAAGTTTTTGAAAGCTCATAAGCATGCATTCCATCAGGGCTGACCATGGTGCCTACCCAGCCTGGGGAAAGAAGAGTCAGTCTTGTGCGTAAATACATTTTTTCTCCTAAGAGCCATGCTTGAGCATCTGCACCTCTTACGAATAATGATTTACTGCCAGGAGGAGCAATGCCATCTAATACACCCAGCAATAATTGATTCGCACTATTAGGGAGCGAAGTTTCTGTTGGTAATTCTTTTGTCTCTGGACCTATTCCTGATACATGTAAATCAACTCGATAATCAACAACTCGTTGACCTGACACAAGCTCTAAGGTGATGGGAGTGGGTAGTCCTACTAACCTTATTACGATATCGCCATTGCTGTAAGGAGAAATAGCTTGCAGTAACAAAATATTACTTTTGCCATCCCATTGAATATTCATTGCTTTAGGGTTGCCGATGTCAAATGCCGCAATAGGCCATGGTGAGCCTGTTGAATCAACAAAAACCAGCGAAGATACATAACCTTGTGCTAAACGAATCGCGGGTGGTGTTGTGCCTGGCGCTAAGTTAATCATTAATGTGGTTGAAACGGGTTTAGGTGGAACATTAGCAGGAATGGCTGCCGCGCGTTGAGAAATATCAACTTGTTGATGTAATCGCACAACTTGGCGAGGAGCTAGCGGCATATTTTGATCAAGTAAAGCATTAAACGCTGTTTCTGTGTCTTCATTTTGTTTCGTTTTAGAAGGAGGAACAGAATTTAGCATGATTTCTTGGCTTTCCTCGAATGTCATGATGCGAGGTCGGTGTCGTGAGTTGGGGGATGGCAAACTAGTAGGTGAAGTAACGCCCGAGTTATTTTGATTCGATCCATTTTCTCCTTGGGTATTGTTATTGATGGATGGCTGTGTTGATTGATCGTTGACAGAATTTTGTGGCGTGAGTGGCAAAGAGTTTTGTGGTGGCAGGGTGGTGGATTGTTGAGGCGTATTAGATTGTGTGACGGGTTGTTCTGTTGGCAGAGCATATTTATTTTCTTCAGCAAATGTTTTTGAACAAAAAACTGCAAACAAGATGGCTAGAGTCGCTATTTTTAAAATCTGTTTGGTCATGTGTTTATTCACTTCCTGTTGCTAAGTGTTCTGTTCCCTTCATGTTGACTTGTACATTATCAATTGCTATTCCCGTTAAATTATCGAGTGTGGATACACGAACCACCCAAATAATTAAGGGGAGTGTTTTACTCGGAAGTGGTTTCGGTCCAGTATAGTCGAGGGTGATCGGCAGTTGTATTTGCCATGCGTATCTTCCTGATAAGAGTCCTTCATTGATGATCGTTGGCGCACTGATAGGTGTGCCGGTAATAAACAATTTATATGTTTGAACATTATTATAGTTTGCATAGATATTCAATTGATTTGAGAATATTTTCCAACCATCCGGTGTAAAGTATTGCTCAGCTTTGGCGAGTTGTTCGTCATAATTCTTAAAATCATAAATGAAAGATTTTCGCAAAGCATCCGCTGTCCATTGCAGTACTTCAGAAGTTGTCAGGTAGGGTTGATCTAATGAAACCACTGGTTGGAGTCGAAAGTCATTATTAACATGAAAAGTAAGTGGGGTGGGTCGATTGAGGTATAAATAAACAGATGAGATAACCAAAAAAATGATGGCAAGAAAAAGGCTAGCAACAATAAATAAAAGCTTATTGAAGCCATCGCGGTAAAAGTTATCGCGTAATTCAATAGCCTGTTGTTCTTCAGCCATGCTCCCTCACCTTATCAAAATAGCATTGATTTACGGTCTTAGTGGTGAATCAATTCTTGGAACGCTACCTGTAGCGTTCAATTTTAGGTGTTAGCAATCGCAAAATGCAAGCAATTATGGAGCAGGCAAGCGTTTGGGTTGCGAAGGTGTTGTTGATGGAAATGATCCGATGATTTGGACAATACCAAGCCCATTATCTCCTCGCAGCGCAGTTTGTCGTTGAACAATCACAGTGAGTTCCAGTGCGTTTGAAAAAATAGATTTGTCATCATAGGGAGGCAAAGAATAAGTGACTAGCATAGGCATTTGAAACTTCCATGCATATGCGCCACCTAAAATTCCTTCGGTAATTATTTTGGGTGTATCAACAATTTTTGCAGTCATAATAATTTTTCGTTGCTCAACAGCTACTAAATTATTAGAAAGATTTAATGCTTTGATATATTGCGACCACCCATATTTAGTAAAATATTTTTCAGATGATTGAAGTTCAGAGCGGAAATTAATGTAATCATACGAGTAAGCAGTTTCAACCGCTTTGATGGTCCATGCAATCACATCGGTTGTTGTCATGTTAGGTTCGGTGACCGGCGTGACTTGCGTAAGGCGTGTGACGTTGTCTGTCGCAAAATAAAGGGGTTTAACTGTATCATTCTTTAAAAAATATAAAAAATATAGTAATGCAATGATGATTAAAAGGCTTAATCCAAACAATGCTAATGCAAGATAATGTAAGCGCTTATAAAATGCATTGCGCGAAAAAATAAGAATTAATGCATCATTTGAATCCATGAGTTATTCCATATTAAATTGATCAATACTAATGCCAGCTGGATTAATGTTTGTTGGGACTCTGATGATTGAAAGCACAACAAAATAATTTCGTGTTGCTGTTGTGCTTGAACTTTCATAGGTAACAAGAAATGGTATTTCAACACGTACAACATATCCTTTTGAAGGCAAGGGTCCTTCATTTGAAATGACAGGTGTTCCTGATACAATGCTTCTAACGAATAATTGATTTTGAACAATCGTGCTAATTAAATCTGATATCGAAGCTTGATAATCTCTCCAACCTTCTTTTGTATAATAAGATCTAACAGATTGTATTTGTTTATCGTAATTGACAAAGTCAAACGTGTAAGAAGATGTGGCGGCTTTGCTTGCCCAGCGTAAAATCGTGTCAGGCAATAAGTTGGGTTCCTGATAAGGAGTTAATCTCATACTTTTACCATCAGGTTGAACGGCATAGAAGGGTGGTAACGGACGAGTTGCAACTTGATAAAAAACAAGAGCAATCATCAATAGCATCATGATGATGAGAATCATTAGGGCGAAAATAACATGATGATAATGATCGCGATAAAAAGAATTATTTTTGGAAAGGTACAGATTTATTTTTTCATTAATTGTCATGGCTAGTTATGCCTCGGAGTAGGCATTGAAAAAATAATTCCATTGATTGTATTGGCATAATAATGTTGTGTTGGTTGAAAAAAAATAATGAAAAGAGTAGCGGCAAGTAACAAATATATTACAAATACGGCACATAATAGCCAGCGTAGGGTCGCGTGATATTTGTCGCGAAAAAAATCACTTTGTAGTCGTGCAATGTCTTGGCGTCGTCCTTGCATATGATTTCACCGTGTTACACATATAATTTCTCGAGGGTAATTTCGATGCGATAATTGTCATTGCCATCTTCATTTCCTGTCGGTATGTTTTTTTCGACAAGATGAGTGCCGCCACAACCAAGCGCATAAAGTATTCGTGCATCAACGCCCCATGCGGTTAACATTTTAGCTACATTGTTAGCTTGTTGTTGTGATAAAGCAAGATCAGCTGTTTCTGAACCAGAGTAATTTGTGTAAGCGCTTACCTTGACTAAAATTTTTGTATATTGATTAATGTATGAAGAAACAAGTTTTAATGTGGAATAAGATTGTGGCTTGATTGTGGAAGTGGCTGGGTAAAAAATACGTGCAGAGCGTAAGACAATCATAATGTGATCGCCTAATACGATCACCGTTGCGCCGCGATTTTCTAATCTATCCTCTAAAGAAGTGTTGGTGTCAATGTAGCTGCCGTAACTTGCGCCGAGGACCGCTCCGATTAATGCACCTTGCAATGTGCCAATACCAGATCCGGCTAGTCCACCGGTGACTGCCCCTGCTGTACCGCCGATTAATAATCCTTTGGTGGCCTGATTGGTATTTTGGTAAGCATCAGCCACATCTCCATCGCCGCTACCAAGTAGATTTTTTGCATTTTGCACACCGAGATCGATATTGCTTGCAGCAGTGCGCGAAACTTCAGATGACGCACAGTTAGAAAGAATAATACATAATACCAAGGTTATGATAAACCGAACTATCTCTTTCCCAAAAAGAGCGTCCAACTTGGTAAAGACTGGATTCTCCACTTGCTTGTATTTCCTATTCTTGAGATTTTGTCTTGAGAGAGGTTACATAATCACACAACTGATTGGCAATAGCCACAACTTCCTCGCTGGGTAACAATAAACCTTCTACATGGGGTGGATATTCTGTGGCTAGTATCATGTCTTTGATGATTTCGCTTGCGATAGGGTTGGCTTGAGAAGTGGATCGTCCCATTAATCTTTCTAATAATTCAAGCTTATCTTTTGTTATATTTTTATTAATTAATGGAGCTGAAAAATTAGTGAAATTCGTCGGTCCTACTAACGTTTTAACAGTGTCATTTAGCGTGACTTTACTAAATATAGTTAATTTTCCTTCTTCAGGCGTTTCTTCTTCTGGTGATGTTTCCGTTACTTCATGTCGATTATGGTAAGCGAGCAGAGCGCTTAATGCGCGTTCAATCGCGTTCATTTCAGGTTGTGCAGTCAGTGCATCAGAAATAATTTGTATTTCTTCACCTTCATCAGTGGGCGTTTTAACATCTTCGTTGTTTTCAAGCAGGTCATGGAACCGCTCAAGTCGTTCTTCTAAATCAAGCAAGGTGCGACTTCGTGGCGGTTCAACTTTCAGGAATTGATTTAAACGCATTTGTGGTGGTGGTGGTGGGTCAACGTAAAACATTCTGGCGCGAACAATTTTTGATTTAAAAAAGATATGGGCTTCACCTTCACGTTGTTCTTTTAAATCTTGTAAATCGATACGCTGGCGTTTTTCGGAGGAAGCACTGCGACTATCCATGTAATTATTTAACAAACTGCCAGCATTTGTTTGGAATGAATCGACTTTGGTTACGTAAGATTCTCCCGCTGTTTTTTGAAAGAAGTCCCAGGTTTCTAAGGGATCTTCTAATTTCATGCAAATTTTAATATTCGTGTTCGCACCGATGGAAGCGGCTTCTTCTTTCGATGCTTTTTGAAAAGCAGGTAAATCTTGCCCTGCAAAAATAACAGAAAACCCCAATGAGCGAGCTTGTGCGGGGACAACGGCGAATCCTTTTACGGCATAATAACCATATTCATCTAATATGCACATGTAAGGTGTTGTTGCGTTTGTTGGTTTGCGTGTAATGACTTCACGATAAGAACCTTCGACGGAATCACCTAATCCTGCCGCCATCATCGCTTTGAGAGAAGCAATAATGACTTTTCCTAACGCAGATAATTCTTCCGGTGATTTTTCTAATGCAGGTAATAACACAACTAAAATGCGACGGTTGAGGACAACATCTTTTAAATCGACCTCAGCCAAATTCGTACGGATAATGTGACCATAAGTATCTGCTAATGAACCGAAGACACGTGTTAATTGCATGGTGATGAACCCGTGTTGTTCTAATACTTGAGAGCCTTGCTTCCCTTTTTTAGAAACATCGTAACCGGGTAAGTTTTTAACATAATTCTTGATGGGTTCTAAGATTAATTCAGGAACATCGGCGAGACTAACCGGTTCTTGATTATCGCGCGGAAACATTTTATCCATCGCGATTGCTTCTAATCGTGTTAATTCGAAGTAATTACGAATTGTATTGGCATCTAAAAGGATTTGGCCTTTATCTCGCATGTAAACGAGTACCTTCATGATGGCTTCCACGAACACGATCGCGCGACCTTTCCACATATCTCCATCAGAACTTTGGCTGCCTGAATCCATTAAGCTTACGACTAATTGCGATAACATACTGGATGAGCCATTGCAAAATGGATTCATCGTATTCGATAAACGTTTTTCTTGCGCACCAACAACATCACGCGCGCCGGTCATAAAATTAATAAGTAGCAAATCATCTTCGCGGCCCATTGCGCGACACATCGCGAATACTTTGGCAAAGAGAGAATTATCACCTTTTCCATCCACATACAAAAAACCACTTCCTTGAGTGAGCGCATTAAATGAGAGCGATGTTAATGCAACGGTTTTACCGCTACCGGTTGATCCAAAAATAAGAACATGCGTGCGCATATCATCGTTGTTAAACCAGAGCTCATCATTGTCTGATCGTCGATTGCCAAAGAATGCAATGCCTCGTGCTTTCCGCGGTTTAGTAGAGCCGGCCATGATATCGTTAAAGTCGTGAGCATTAGAGCGTTGAGGCAATCGAAAGGGGAGGGTAGATTTTCTTGTATAAGCATAAAGGAAGGTGAAAATAGCAATAATGAAAATGAATTCGCAAATGGCAGGAAAAGCAAAACAAGAAAAAGCAAAAAAAGCCATGAGGACACAACTGTTGACGGGGTCTTTGAAAAAATCAACCACTTTCATTCCTACCGTACGCGTATCGCGCAGCAATAGTTGCGGTGAAAGTTCGTGCTGTTCTTCTAAACCTCGTAAACGCATGGCGTTCCTTCTAAGAATTATTCCTCGTCAGGACGATAAACGACTTCCTTCAGTGCTAATTCTACCGCATTTGTTGCTTCTTCAACCATAGGAACTAATAATTTTCTACCAGCCATTTTTTCTGATACCCAATGTGCAAATATTCCGGCAACTTCGATGAAGGGTGTTTGTCTTCCCACTGTATTTAACGTATACCATAATCGACGATCTAACGGTTTAAGCCATAAAAAATCAGAAGAAGCTTGTACGCCGTCATCACGTGCGGCTTGTAGCATGGCGGCCATGACGGTAGTCACATACGCATGTGAATTAACAACGGCTTTGACGAGTTTAGTGTTTTCATGCTTTTTAACTAATTCATCAACACCTGCAAAATTAAATTTATTATTACCGCACGACGTATTGAGTTGAATGATGATTTTTTCTGCTGCTTTACTGTCTGCATTGATGCGTGCTGCAAAAACAGCAAATAATGCTTTTATATACATCGGCAATTTGTCTGATCCTCTCCATAAAGGACCTAGTTGAAGTGCAAATAGTTTGTTTGCTTCACCTCGCTTTAAGATAACATCGACGCGATCCCATTCTTTGCGACTCATGCCTTCTTGTCGTTGCGGGCGAATTTCTTCAAGTAATTTGTTTTTTTTGCAAAATTGCAGGGGCGTCATTGCCATCGCCCACGGACCGGTATCAATATTTATTTTGAGGAGGTCAAGGCCCACGACAGGCGAAATTTGTGGCCAGTTGCTTTTTTCCAGTTTGGCAAAATCATACATAGTATAAGTGCGTCGAAATATACGAGCAGTATTGCCGACGAAAACGAGGATAGCTAATGCAAGAAGAATTAAGAGAAAGGGGATTCTGACAAGTGAACCGATAGCTCCGCCTAATAATTGAAGATAGGCAAAAGTGACATTAGGATTGGAAGGATTGTTTCGTGCATACATAATAGCTGATCGTAAGTTATCGTAATCTCGAATGGGATAATGCACCATTTTCGCGAAAAAATTTACGAAGTTGAGTTCGTATAGCTTCATTGTGAGATAACCAACAACACTCTGATCTTTGAAAACCCACCAAATTGAGGCAAGCATGATAAAGAGGGCGGCGACAGTCCACAAAATACCTGTAGAGTTATCAGATTGACCACCGCCTCCTGCTGCGGGTGCTGGTGCCATAAAAGCTAACCTCCTGGCTATAACGAGTGATTTTTCGAGTTCTCTATTATGATGAGTATACAGACTAGGAGATATTTTATCGATAATTCCTACTAAAGCATGGTAGGAATTATCGACGACACTATTTTAGAATTCTTCTTCCTGCTTTTGTTGTTTTTCTCTGATTTCATCTAATGTTTTGCAATCGATGCAAAGCGTGGCGGTTGGTCTTGCTTCTAATCGACGCAATCCAATTTCAATGCCACAAACCTCACAATAGCCATAATCTTTTTCTCTAATGAGTTCGATCGATTCTTCAATCTTTTTCAGGAGTTTTCGTTCACGATCGCGTGTGCGGAGTTCAAGGCGAAAGTCTTCTTCCTGGCTTGCGCGATCATTGGGGTCGGGGTAATTAATGGCCTCTTCTTTCATGTGGGTGACAATTTTGTCCCCGCCTTCAAGAATACGTTGTCGTAGTGCCAAAAGGATATTTTTAAAATGTTCTTGCATTTTAGGGCCCATGTACTCTTCGGTTTTTTTCTGCTTATAGGGAGCAATACCTAAAACCTCTAAGCTTGGCTCTAAAATATCTTTTTCTTTAGTTGCCATAGTCATTTCTCCTACCCTGAGATTAATTGTAGTCCAAGTTTGACAGCTATACCAAAAAAATAGCCTGTTCGGCAAATTTTTTTTGGTATTAATTTCACGCCAATCAGTTCTTGCACCTGATGAAAACTCGTGATTATTTTCAATCAATTGTGATAAAGGTGCTTAAGTTGAAATAAGTTGGCCCACGGTCACTCTAGGATGCCCTGAAAAATCATTAATAGAATGAATAACATGGTAGTTATTCTGGGCAAACTGCTGTTTTACCTGATTGCCTTGCAAAAAGCCATGTTCGATCAATAAGTAACCGCCAGGACGCAAAAAAAAGGCAGCTGATCGAATAATTTCATTAATCGCTAACATCCCGTCTTTACCAGAAACCAAAGCTTGATGGGGTTCTGATTTTAATTGCGATACATAGTTATCCCACTCTGTTTCAGCAATATAAGGGGGGTTGCTGATAATCGCATCGAGATTTGTACAAGGTAGCGCAGTACACCAATTTCCTTCATAAAAAGAAACGTTGTTTAGCTTAAACTGTTGTGCGTTTTTTCTCGCAATTGTTAACGCTTCTTGACTAATGTCAGTCGCATAGATTTGCCATGTGGGTCGTTCATGTGCCAGTGATAATGCAATGGTGCCGCAACCCGTTCCTAGATCAGCAAGGGTTGCTTGCGATGGATTTAATAAAGCTAGCGTTGTTTCGACCAATAATTCTGTTTCAGGACGTGGAATTAATGTTGCAGGCGTTACTTGAAATGAGAGAGACCAAAACTCTTTGCTTTCTAAAATATAAGCAATCGGTTCTCCCAAAGTGCGTCGATGAATGAATCCTTTTGCTTGTTGTAATGTTGCCTGATCCAATATTTTTTCAGGAAAAGTAAAAAGATAACTGCGCGGTTTTTGTAAAACATGGGCAAGTAAAATTTCTGCTTCTAATTGAGGCGTCTCGGTCACACCCATGAGTTCGCATTTGATATCGAAAAGAAATTGCTGAATTGTTTGCATGAGCAACTCTCGATTACTCGCCCAATGAAGCTAACAAATCAGCGGTGTATTCTTGACTCAATGCATCGATCACCGGATTTAAGTCACCCTCCATGATTTGGAGTAATTGATACAATGTTAAATTAATTCGATGATCTGTTAATCTTCCTTGCGGAAAATTATATGTGCGAATGCGCTCGGAACGATCACCTGTTCCCACTAAATGTCGACGCGTTTCGGCTTGTTGTTTTTGTTGTTTTTCTTGTTCCGCAGCTAAAATCCTGGCTTTCAATAATGACATGGCGCGTGCGCGATTTTTATGTTGAGAGCGTTCATCTTGGCATTCAACCACGGTTCCTGTGGGTAAATGTGTAATGCGGATAGCGGAATCTGTTTTTTGTACGTGTTGTCCGCCTGCTCCCGATGCACGAAAAGTATCAATGCGTAAATCAGCTGGATTAATATCGATACTTTCGATTTCTTCTAATTCGGGCAATACCGCAATTGTACAGGTGGATGTATGAATTCGTCCTTGTGCTTCTGTTTCCGGCACACGTTGCACACGATGCACGCCTGATTCAAATTTAAATCTTGAGTAAGCGCCTTGTCCTAAAATGCGTAAAATAATTTCTTTATAACCGCCATGCTCACCTTGGTTTTCACTGATTACTTCAATTTTATACCGTTGTGCCTCTGCGTAACGTGAATACATACGGCAAAGATCGCCTGCAAAAATGGCAGCTTCATCGCCGCCTGTTCCTGCGCGAATTTCTAAAAAGATATTATTATTATCGTGAGGATCTTTCGGTAGTAAAATAAGTAATAATTCATCTTCTAGTTTAGTTAGTTCATCTTCAATTTGTTTGATTTCTTGCTTCGCTAATTGCTGTAATTCCGCGTCCTCTTCATTTAATAATAAGTTAGCTTCCTCTAAATTTTTCAAATAGGCTTGATGGCGGTATTCAGCTTGTGCAGTCGGTTCAATCTGCGCATATTCTTTTGATAAATCGCGATAACGATTTAAATCATGAGTGATAGAGGGATCTGATAATAATTGCTTTAGCTCTTCATAACGCTGGGCAATTTGTTGTAATTTGTGTTGAATAGATGGTTTCATAAACGCTCAACTTCGTGATCAGGAATGGCAAATAATTGTTTGGCTAATTTTAACACATCCAATCGGCCTTCAACACCTGCTTGGCGTAATCCTACACTAGGAGCGTGTAATAATTTTTTCATGAAGGCATAAGCAAAAGCATCTAACACGTCAGTGGGATCATTGCCCAATCGTAATTGTTGTTTGGCTTTGATGAGTTCGTGATGACAAATATTTTCCATTTGTCTTCGATAAGCGCGAATAGTGTGAGTAATTTTATCGATGGACTTTAATTCTTCCATGAGGGAATGACTTTTTTTGTAAATCATTTCTCGTGCTTTATTGGCAGCATGTTCTCGGCCTTGACGATTTTTTTCAATCGTATTTTTTAAATCATCGATACAGTAAAGTTTGATATTTGTTAATTCGGCTACATTGGCATCGATATCGCGAGGAACTGCAATGTCAATTAATAGTAAAGGTGATTTTTTTTCGCGTTGAGCAACGACATTATTCATCATGGTTTTATCAATAATCGGCGTCACGCTGCCTGTTGCTGAAAAAACAAGATCGGCTTTACTGAGTGCTTGAGGTAACTGTTCAAATGTCTCAACTTGCGCATGAATTTCCGCGGCTAATAGGCATGCTTTTTCTTCATGGCGATTAACGATCGTGATCGAGTGAACTGAGTGTGTTTTTAAATATTGCGCGAGTAATTTGCTTGTGTCACCCGCGCCAATTAAAACAATATTCGTTTTTGTCAAATCACTGATATGTTGTTTTGCAAAATGAACAGCCGCTGAAGCCACTGACACAGGGCATGCTCCGATGGCTGTGGTGGTACGTACTTCTTTTGCGACAGCAAATACTTGTTGAAATAAACGATGAAGCACTGTGCCTACTGCGGCAGCGGCACAGCTTTCTGTGTAGGCAGCTTTGAGTTGTCCTAAAATTTGAGGTTCGCCTAGTATCATCGAATCTAAACCGCAAGCAACTTGCATGATATGTGCGATCGCTTTTTCATCACGATAAAGATAAATGGCCGATGAAATATCTTCACCGCACAGAAGTTGTGTTTGCATGCAAAACCAATCATAAATGGAGGGAATGTTATTTGCATTTTCTACTTCAGCATAAAGCTCAGAACGATTGCAAGTCGATATTAAAACGGCTTCTTGTAATGCGCCGCGATTCAATACATCTTGTAAATAAAGTGGAATTTTATCTAATGAAAAATATGCTTTTTCTCTGACCACAATGGATGCAGTTTTGTAATTGATGCCGATAACGATAATAGACATGGATGAATTGCCGGGTTATAGTTTTGAGCGTATTTTACGCTTAAAGCGTTGTGAAAAACCAGCGGTTCTTCCGATAAGGATATCTTTAATGATCAGAACATCATTTGCATCGTTTTGCCGGTCGACAGTTAAAATCAATTTAATTATTTTAATAGCGCTGATGCTGACTAGTTGCGCAACGATTGCGCCACCTGCGCCAGCGATGGAAATGCCTTGGAAAAGTCGTGAAGCAAAATTAACGCGTATCCAACATTGGCAAATTAATGGGAAAATTGCTGTGCAAAGTTCGCAAGAGGCAGGCAGTGCCACGGTGAATTGGATACAACAACAAAACCATTTTACAATTTCTTTATTAGGGCCATTGGGATCTTCAGGTCTTCAGATGCAAGGGCAGCCAGGGGGTGTCACATTAAAAACAGCGCAAGGAAAAACATTTCATGCGACCAATCCTGAACAATTATTAGCAGAACAATGGGGCTTTCACGTACCTGTTTCTTATCTAAATTATTGGATACGTGGGTTACCGGTGCCGAGTGTCGAAGCAAATACACAATGGGATACGTATGGGCGTATCAGTACGTTGACTCAAGAAGGATGGAAAGTGCAGTTTCTTAGTTATACCCGTGCAGACGGTTTCGATTTGCCGAGCAAAATCAATATTACGTCTTCTTCATTAAAAGTGAAAATCATCGTGTATCATTGGCAAGTGTGAGGATGGCTGGCAATGAGCGTGTTGATTGAAAATGTTACATTCTTTGAATGCTTCCATGTTGTGTTTCAGCATTAATTTGGATTGGTTTCCGAGGTTGATTTTATTTTTGTAGCTTATGTTTGCCTGTCGAGACAGAATTTGAAGATTTACGCGACTTTATAAAAAAATCAATGAATCATTCTTGCTTTGAATTCGAAAACTCATTGACACCTACTATCAGTCTCAGCAAAATAGCGCTTCCAAAAACAGTTGGGGTGTAGCCAAGCGGTAAGGCACCGGGTTTTGATCCCGGCATTCCTAGGT
>CAYTKY010000009.1:0-32061 GCA_964438435.1 uncultured Coxiellaceae bacterium
ATTACCGTTTTCTTATTACAGTCGTACGATTGCCGGTGGTGCGGGGAATAATATTTTAACGAAATATCAAATTGGTTTAGATCCTGCGATGGCTGTTAGTATGAATTACTCAGGTTCTATCAAGGGGGCATTGGATGCATTAGCCGCAAAAACAGGCTATGTCTATAGTGTGTATGGCAAACAAATTTATTGGCAAGCTTATATTACGCGTACTTTTGATGTGGCATTTTTGCCGGGCGCCTCAGATTATCTCATGGGGAAATCAGGCGGTGGCGGTGGCGGTGGCGGTGGTGCAGGTGGTACGGTTGCAAATTATGTTAGCAGCGATGCTTCTGATGCTGAATATAGTAACTTGAAAGGAAAATTGTCTGTCTGGTCTGATTTAGAGACGACGGTAAAAGAATTACTGACTCCGCAAGGAAAAGTGACCGTTTCTCAAGCGACGACAACGGTTACTGTTAATGATAGACCTCCGAATGTTGAATTGGTTGGCCAATATATTAATAATTTAAATAAAAAGCTGACTAAACAAGTGTTAGTTAAAATCCAAATTTTGGATGTATCGTTAAATAGTGGTTTTAGTTTTGGTATTGACTGGCAATTGATTCAGCAAGCATTTAACAAATCACCTTTTGTGGTGAATGCAAATTATGGTACCCCTATTTCGATTTCTTCACTAAAACCATTTTCTCCGCAACCTGCTAATTCTACATCAGGCTTGCCGCAAATGGGGTTTAATCCCGCTCAAAATGGGACAGGAGCGTTTGGGATACCTAGTTACTTGATTCTCTTTAATGCGCTTAGTCAACAGGGTAAGACGGCGGTTGTGTCTGAGCCCCGTGTTGTTTGTTTGAATAATCAAGTTTCGGTTGTTCGTATTGTGAATTCCCAAGGGTATGTGGCGAGCATACAAAATACAACGCTTGCGCAAGGCGGTACTGCGCCGACTAGCACTGTTACATCACAGGTAACGCCAGGCACCGTCATTACGGGATTAACATTGTATATTTTACCGAAGATAATGAATGGTAATATTTATATGCAAGTGAATGCGGATCTATCGACCAATAATGGATTTGAGACGTTTGGATCAGCGGGTTCAGCGTCAAGCCAGGTTCAGTTACCGAATATCACAGAGAAACATTTTAATCAACGCAGCATGATACGTTCTGGCGATACCTTAATTTTATCTGGCTTTAGACAGACATCTAATCAAGCAAATGCAGAACAGTTTGCTAATTCGCAAGCATTGGGCGGTAAAGCCGCACGACAACTCAACAATGAGACGGTTGTATTGATCACACCAATCATTCTAAACAATGGAACAGCCTAATGTCTTATATTACTCGTGAAGATGGCGAACGTTTTGTTGTCCCGTCATATCGCGATGTGATAACGGCGAAACAAAAAAGTCAATTGAAGAAAGAAGTTTTCTTGCTGAGTGAAAGTTATGGTGAATATATCACAATGCAAAAGAAAGGGTCAGGGCAGTACGAACTGGCTTTCTCGAGTGATAGTGGATATTTGTTAGGAGAATCTATTTGGCAGAATTTTAATCGTCCAATGGATATGATTTATTGTGAGGTTCTTCCGAACACAACAGAAGCCATTTTGGTTATTGTTAAATCGGGTGTGGTTTATTTAGATGGAAGTTTTCAGACGGATACTATTCCTGAAGAATTAATTATTTTTCTGACGCAACAAAATAATTTTGAAATTTATCTTTATGGCGATGTGCCGATTAGTCAAGCACCCGAACCAGGTAAGTTTAGTTTTGAAGCTACTTCAGTCAAATCATTTTCAATATTAGATAAACCAGTTTTTCCAACATTGCCTTTATTAAAAATATATCAATTACAATTAGTCGATGCTGTTTTGAAAGCACAGGGAATAGGCGTCTTTCCTTATACCCAGGTTATTAGTGGTGTTGTGATAGTAGGCTTATTTTTAGTGTGGATGCTGACTGGGAGAAAAACGGAAGTAATACCTACTCTTCCTATGATAAAAAAAGCGCTGATAGCAAACCCCTATGTTCCATTTTATACAGCATTACAAACACCCGCGCCGGATGAGGAAATTAACCGTATTGTGAGTAAAATTTCTGATTTTTATTCTATGGTAGGGTGGACGCCTAAAAAATTATCTTTTTTACAAGATAATGGTAACGGCAACAGTAACGGCAATGGTAGCAATGCGATGATGTTGACCGTTGAGTCGATAGGAGGTTCTGTTCAAGATCTTGAAATATGGGCAAAAAGCCATAATGCAACGATCGATATGAGTAAAACAGGATTTTATCTTAATATTCCCATCTTGTTGCAAAAGAGACCTATTCCTACAAAAATATATTCTGTTAAAGAAGCATTTGCTCACTTTGTTGATGTTTTATCAAGTGTCTACCCCGGCAATCCATTGCAGGTAGATGATGTATTAGATAAAGGTGTATATAAAGAATTAGGAGTGACTATTTCTTTTGATGCTGTTACGCCAGCTATTTTAGGATTGATTGGAGATCAATTAAAAGATTTACCTGTTGCATTGCAAAGTATTTCAATCGATTCATTTGAAAATGGAAATTTAACGGGAACACTTGTTATCAAAATAATAGGTAGCTAATTATGCCAGATAAAAACTTTCTTTCTAATATGAATTCACGTCAAAAATTGATTGCAGGGGTTGTCGTTCTGGTTGTTATCGTGCTCGTATGGCAACTATACAGTATTTTGGGCCAAGGCAGCGGGGAGCGTACGGCTTCTAAACCTGCAATGGCAGCTTCTCCTCCTCCTCCTCAACAAGCAGCGCAATCTCAGCCTGCCATGATTGCGCAACCGGCGCCAGCACCTAAGGTGCCCCAGCAGGCGGAATTACCCAAACCAACTGTTGAAAGTATGTCGCCATTAGAAGTGGAATTGATGCGATTACAGCAAGAAACTCAAGCTAAATATCTTGCAGCCTTAAATCAATTACAAATGCTAAAAATCGAGAGAGATATTGCTGAAAATAATCGTGCCATTATGTCCGCTAGACTCAGTACGGTGAAAGATCAAAAATCGATTGTTGATATGCTAGCTCCTCCACAGGCAGTCGCAACATCGCACTCGTCTTATGCACAAGATTTAGTGGGAGATATCAATCATTCCGGAAAGCCATCAACAACGTTAAGTGCGGCTGAAACCATGCAGCGCTCTACTCAACAAGAAAATTCAGATGTTAAGTATGTTGTGATTTCAGTATCGCAATTACAGAATAGATGGAGTGCGGTTTTGGGATATCAAGGCAATCTTTATAATATTTCTGTCGGTGATGTGCTACCGTCGGATGGTTCGAAAGTTATCTCTATCAGTAGTTCGGGTGTGGTTTTAGATAAAGATGGTGAGAAGAAGAAAATTTCACTCGTTCCCATTATTTAACGGAGTTTTGGTTTATAAGCTTGACTAGCTTTTCATTGCGGGCAAAAGCGATAAACAAGATTTGATGCTTAAATTAAAGTGAATTTGCCAGAAAAAACAAACGTAGCGGGCCCCATCATTTGAATGGGATGATGTTTTCCATCCCATTCAACCCATAAAGAACCATGACGATATTCCACTTCGACTTTGTTTGTTAACCAACCGTTAATGATGCCCGCAACAACCGCTGCGGATGCATTGCTTCCACATGCATGAGTTAATCCCACACCCCTTTCAAAGGTTCGTAATCGAATGTGCTGGGGATTGATAATTTGCATAAATCCAACATTGGCGCCATCAGAAAAATAAGCGTGAGAAGAAATTTGTAATCCGAGCTGATGAGCGACATGATTATCAAGCGTTTCAACCTGAATAACAGCATGAGGATTTCCGATAGACAGGATACTAAGAGGAATGGTTTCATTATCTAATTTGAAGGATATTAGGTTTTCTACAATAGTAGGTGTCCCCATCGTCATGTGAATGTGTTGATAATCTTCAATCATGATCGGATAAATGCCTGCTTTGGTTTCTAATGTAAAAGTAGATTGCTGTATTAATTGATTTTCATGAACGAATCGAGCGACACAACGCAAGCCATTGCCACACTGTTCAGCTTCACTGCCGTCAGCATTAAAAATACGACAAAAAAAATGTGCTTGTGTTGACGGCTCAATTAAAAGAAGTTGATCAAAGCCGATACCAAAATGTCGATTTGCTAATTGCGGAAGACAAGATTGTAATGATGACACATCAAATTTTTGTTCAAAATGATCGATGATAGCGAAATCATTTCCCAAACCATGCATTTTGCTAAAGTGAATGTGAGATGTCATATGAAATACCTAGTGTGCTTGCTGAGAAGAGGGAGGAAGATAAAGCTTACCTGTTTGACCGCAAGCAGATAATAAAGGGATGCAAGCAAGAATTAAGATAAGACAAACGTACTTTGCATTCATAACACCTTTCCCTTTTTAAGGCGATCAATCAACTGGTGTGTCGCATGATCAATATAATCATGATGTGTGTCATGTTGAATACATTGTAATAGGCTCGGTAATAATTCTTTTCCTAATTCAACACCCCATTGATCAAACGAATTGATATTCCAAATCACGCCTTGCACAAAAATTTTATGCTCATACAGTGCAATTAATGACCCTAATGAAGCAGGCGTTAATTTTTCAAGATAAATAATATTGCTTGGACGATTGCCGGGAATCATTTGGTGTTGTGCAAGATACGTAGCTTCTTTTTCTGAATAAGATCGTGCCAGTAATGCATTTTTAGCTTCAAGCCATGTTTTTCCACGCATGAGTGCTTGTGCTTGACTTAAGCCGCTGGCAAGCAAAATATCTTGATGATCAGAAAAATCAGATGAGTGAGATGATTGCCCTACTAAAATAAAATCAACGGGAATGAAATGTTGTCCTTGGTGAAGCAATTGATGATACGCATGTTGACCGATACATCCTTCTTCACCAAAGAGAATGGATGTTGTCGGATAGTTAATTGAGTCACCATCTAACCCAACGTTTTTTCCGTTGCTTTCCATATCGGCTTGTTGCAAATATGCGATGAATGGCCGAAGTTGATAAGCATAAGGAATCAAGGCTTGCGCTTTAGCATCAAAAAAGTGCATATACCAAATGCCAAGCAATGCTAAAATCACGGGCATATTTTTTTCGAACGGCGCTTGTTTGAAATGTTGGTCGATGAAATAAGCGCCTTTCAAAAAATCTTTAAAGTGATCATTACCTATCATTAACATTAACGGCAATCCAATGGCAGACCAAATGGAATAACGTCCACCAACCCAATGCCATAGTGGGAAAATATTTTCTTCAGGTAAACCCCATGCGATTGCTTTATCAATCGATGCTGTGACTGCAACAAAATGATGTTTGACGACATCATGACCCAGTTGGTTTTTCATCCATTGAAAGATGGTTTGTGCATTGGTTAATGTTTCCAGTGTTGAAAAAGATTTCGAAGAAATGATAAAAAGCGTTGTTTCCGGATCAATGCGTTGCAAAACATCGGTGAGATGGAATTGATCGACGGTCGAAATGAAATGGAATTCCAGAGGCGCTATTTTAAAATGACTGAGTGCGCAAGTGGTCATCATAGGACCTGTATAAGAACCACCGATACCAATATTGACGATATGTCGAATAGGTTTGCCCGTGATTCCCTTCCAAGCATGAGAATGAATCTGAGTGACAAAATCTTGTAATTTGGTTTGAGCGTTTTGAATCAATGATGCAATGTTAACACCGTCCACCATCGTTGGCGTATGGCTTAGATCGCGTAAAGCCATGTGTAAAGCGGGACGATTTTCTGTTGTGTTGACAGGAAAGCCAGAAAAAATAGCGTCTATTTTTTCTGGTAAGTGAATAGCTCGAGCAAAATCACATAGCAACGTCATCGTTTTATCTGTGATGCGATTACGGGAATAGTCGAGAAAAAGGTCACCCGCTTGTAAACTAAAATGAGAAAATCGAGAATGATCTTTTGCAAACCAATCACGCATGTGACAAGGCGCTATTTCACTTTGATGATTGGCCAGTGTTTGCCATTCTGGATATGTCATTAGATTTGTGTTTGATTTGATCATTGCTTACGCTTTCTATTTACCGAGGCCTATTATATGATAGAACGACGTATTTTAAATCACGATGTTACGTTTAAGCAACAAAAGAAGGCCAGGTTTGTCATGGACGAATTATTGCAACATCTCGAATATAAAATTAAACAAATGATTGATCAGCATCATCAGCTTAAACAAGCTAATTCACACTTGAATCAAGGTAAACGGCAATTAGCCCACGAAAAAGAAGTATTATTGGGCAAACAAAAAAGAGCGATTACGCAAATTGAATCATTAGTTGCCAAGTTAAAGTCGACTGGAAATCTACCATGAGTAATAAAATCATTAATACAACCATCGAAATTTTAGGGAAATTTTATTCCGTAAGATGTCCTGAATTAGAATTAGAATCATTGCAACAGGCGGCCCGGTATTTGAATGATAAAATGACCGAAGTGCAAGAATCAGGTAAGGCGATTAATCTTGAACGTATTGCCATTATTACCGCATTAAATATTGCTTGTCAGTTTTTACAGGCGGATCAGAAAAAAAATAGTTTGACCGACAAAATTAATCAACATATTTCTTTATTACAAGCAAAGCTGGATGCAGTGATTGGCAAGCCAGTGCAAACGGAGCTCATTTATACAGTCGAGTAAATACCAACTTCGTCAGCAATTTCGTGAAATACGAAAGCATATTGCTGCTTCTTATCGACAAGAAGCAGCGATGAAGGCTGCCAAACATTTTTCTCAACACACTCTTTTTCAGCGTAGCCAACACGTTGCATGCTATCTTCCTTCTAAAGACGAATTTGATTCATTGCCGTTGATAGAATCTATTTGGAATGCAAAAAAACATTGCTATTTACCAAGTCTATCGAAGGCGAAAGAAAAATTTTTGCATTTTGTCCGTTATTGTTATGGCGATGCTCTGCATCAAAATGAATATGCTATTTTAGAACCCATTGGGACAGCAGAGCCTATCGCATTAGAAGCCTTAGATTTGGTGATTATTCCTCTCATTGCATTTGATGCAGCAGGACATCGGCTTGGAACGGGCGGTGGTTATTATGATCGAACATTTGCTTATTTGAATGAAAAACGCATTCGCAAACCAGTTTTAATCGGATTAGCTTATCAAACACAGCAAGCTGATTCATTGCCCGCCGATCCGTGGGATGTGGGGTTACAGGGAGTCATCACAGAAGCAGGATATCGCAAAATATAAATTTACCCGCAACCACCCCTATTCCGGAAGAATGCTTATCATTGTCCGGTTGACAAAATTAACCCTAATAATTCTCGTATTGCAATAAAAAACATGGTGTATTCGGTGCTCGTACTACTATGTAGCATCGATAATAAATTATTCCAACGAGCAATGGCATGCTGGTTATTTTTACTCCATAAATCAATTAATTTATTCGTGTCATTTTCTTTTTTATTATGCTGCATAATGGCGACGGTTAATGCGCGTTGTGAAATGTCTAATTCATCTCGCAATGTGAGGCGTGCAAGCACATTCCAGTGACCTTCTCGCGTATCACGCGATAATTGATCACGGAACCAAACAAGATTCATGCGCTCACCGGCAGCAAAATAAATTTTAGCTGTTTTAATTAAATCAAAATTATTTTTAGTCGATACTTCAATAATATTTAACGTTGTATAAATTGCGCGATAAGTTGCGATTTGATAAGCCATTTCTTTTGAAAGTCCAACGCTAAAAAATTTATCTGCGAGTGATTCCAGATATTGTTTAGTCATGCCTGACATTAAATCAGGAATCATTTTTTCTAATGCTTTGATGCGAGGTGAATAATGGTCGATCAATGTTTCTAAATTTTCTTTCAAATGGCGGCCATGTAAAAACCACCGGGAAGCTAAATTGATGAGGTAACGAAGATTGTAAAGCATATCGTATTGTTCGTGAAAAGGAATTTTAAAGCTTAATCCTTCAATTACTTTTTGTAATTCAATCATGCCAAACGCACGGGAAGAAACAATATAAGCACGAATAATATCTTCAATATTAGCACCGGTTTCCATTTGTAATCGATAAACAAAGGTAATACCCATGTTGTTGACAACTAAATTGCTTAACTGTGTTGCAATAATGTCGCGTTTAAGACGGTGATCATTTAATTTGTTTTTATATTTTTTCCGTATTGACGATGGAAAAGCAGTTTCAATAATTTGACTTAAGTAAGTATCTTCGGGCAATGATGTTTTTAAAATTTCATGTTTGATGTAAATTTTCGTATAGGCTAATAAAACAGCCAATTCTGGCCGGGTTAATCCTTGCTCCGCTGCTTTGCGATCAAGTAATTGTTTGTTGTCAGGCAAATATTCAACTTGTCGATTAAGAATGCCTAATCCATCTAATTCTTTGATATAAGCAGTATGCAATCCAATTTGCTTTTGTGCTGAATAAGCAGAAAAACTCATGACTAATGCTTGATGATAATTGTCTTTTAATACTAAGTCAGCAACTTCTTGAGTGCATTCGGCTAATAATTCATTACGTTTTTTAATCGATAATTTTTTTGTTTGAATTTCAGGATTTAATAGAATTTTCAAATTAACTTCATGATCTGAACAATCAACACCGGCTGAATTATCGATAAAATCAGTATTAATTAAGCCACCTTTTAGCGCGTATTCAATGCGGCCTAGTTGTGTAAAGCCCAAATTCCCGCCTTCCCCTACAATTTTGCAGCGTAATTCATTTCCATTCACTCGACAATAATCGTTGGTGCGATCGCCGACTTCCATATTATTTTGTGTGCTGGCTTTGACATAGGTGCCAATTCCACCATTAAATAATAAATCAACCGGTGCTTTTAAAATGGCATGAATTAATTCATTGGGCGTAAGCGCGGCATCTTCAACGGCTAATACTTGTTTCATTTGCGCTGTTAAGGGAATAGATTTCAAGCTACGTTTAAAAACACCGCCGCCTTTTGAAATAAGTTTAG
The DNA here is from genome assembly GCA_964438435.1 of uncultured Coxiellaceae bacterium. GTDB lineage: Bacteria > Pseudomonadota > Gammaproteobacteria > DSM-16500 > DSM-16500 > Aquicella. Next base: position 9,020 of record CAYTKY010000009.1, read on the forward strand.
GATTGTAAGATTCCCATGAAGATGTCGGTAAATTAAAAAGACGGACGCGTTCATAATAAGCAATTTCAGGGTCAGGCTGAGGATCGATAAAAATATTTCGATGATCAAAGGCAGCAATTAATTTAATGTGTTTAGAATAAATCATGCCATTACCAAACACATCGCCGCTCATGTCACCAATGCCAACGACGGTCATATCCGTTTTTTCGATATCAATGGCGAGTTCATGAAAATGTCGCTTGATGGATTCCCAGGCGCCGCGAGCGGTAATGCCAATTTTTTTATGATCATAGCCAGCGGATCCACCGGATGCAAAAGCATCGCCTAACCAAAAATGATATTCTTCCGAAATGCTATTGGCGATGTCAGAAAAGGTAGACGTGCCTTTGTCAGCAGCAACCACTAAGTAAGGATCGATATCATCATGACAAACCATGTGTTGAGGCCGAATAAATTCATTGTCTTTGATGTTATCTGTTAAATCTAATAAGCCACGAATAAATGCTTTATAGCAATAAATGACTTCTGCTTGAATGATTTCATGTGTTGCATGCGGAAGGACAGTTTTTAAAACAAATCCGCCTTTTGCACCCGAAGGAACAATGACGGCATTTTTTACGACTTGTGCTTTCATCAAACCTAAAATTTCTGTGCGAAAGTCTTCAGGCCGATCTGACCAGCGAATACCACCGCGTGCAACTTTGGTATTTCGTAGATGAATGGCTTCGAAACGTGGTGAGTAAACAAAAATTTCATAAAGCGGAACAGGCAGCGGTAAATCAGGGATGACACGCGAATTTAATTTTAGCGCTAAATATTCTTTAATTTCATTTTGCGCGGTATACTGAAAGTAGTTTGTGCGCAAAGTGGCTTTAATCAAGCTCAATATGCGACGAATAATGCTATCTTCATCTAAACTTGTCACCGTTTCGAGTGCTTGCGAAATCGTTTTTTCAATACTGTCAGCGGATGATTTTGCTTTGGTCGTTTTAGCGGGATCGTGGAGTGATTTAAATAATTCGATTAATTGCTTAGTAATGTTTGCGTGATTGACGAGCGCTTTTTCAATATAAGTTTGACTAAACCGGAAACCAACTTGTCGTAAATATTTTGCATAAGCACGCAAAATAATAATTTCGTGCCATGAAAGTGAGGCGCTTAATACCAGTTTATTAAAGCCATCGTTTTCAGAATGGCCAAAGTAAATATGGCTAAAAGCATCTTGAAATAAAGATTTAATTTGATTTAATTCAAGTGGCGCTTTTGTGTAGACAATAGAGAAATCGCTGATCCATACAACGTGGCTATTGAAAATTAATTTATGCGGTCTTTCACTTTCTGTGTGTAAATCGAAATTTTCTAACATGGGCAAAATATCAGAGAGAGCAATCGATTTTTGCCATTGAAATAATCGAAAATGTAAACTGGTCTGGTTGTCGCTGGGGTCTGTCTCATAATATAAATTCATTTCTAAGGTATGATGGGCAGCTAATTTTTCAATGAATTCGATATCAGAGAGAGCTGTTTCTACAGAATAATCATCGTGGTAACTCGGAGGAAAGGCTTGTTGATATTGATGGCTGATGGCAAGTCCTTTTTTATTACCGTAAACTTGAATCAGTTTTTTCTCTAACTGTTCATTCCATGTTAAGGCCATAGTGACATCCTAAGTTATAATTTTCTCCAATCATCAGAATCAATGATACGACCTTCTTTTGCTTGATGCTTGGTGACGGTAGTTTTAGTGGAAAAAAATTTATGTTTAATCCACGAGATCACAAACAAAATCAAGCCGATCAATGCGCCAAAAAGGAAAAGGTAAGCAAGTAATATAATACCAAAAGCAAATGCAACGATGGCAATACCCATTAAGACAAAAGGGGCTAACTGGCTTAAAAGTTTTTGCATTCGATCCTCTTCATTGATCCCAGCAGGATTCTTTTTGTTCACGATCCTGCGCATGGGGGTCATCTCTTAATGTATCAATACGGGCATATTTGGTAATCTCCCTATGTTGCGAAGCAGATCGCTGAGGATGATTTCTATCATATTCTGCAAGAAATTCATCTAGCTTGCTCGTATAATAGGTGAGACCAAGAAATTCTTTTATATTTATCATAGATCGTGGAGCTCCTCTTCGAGCTTTAAAGTATAGCATGGAGATTGAATGAGAGTATTATATTTCATAATCACCTTATGGATGCTGATGAGTTTAACAGATCCAATATTAGCGAAAACAAAGCATAAAAAGAAATCAAGCCGATATTCAACAACGAAAACGCACGTCGTTAAACAGCGCGTTACGCGTGTTGCTGCAAAGCCACGGATGGTTATACCAACCCTCCCTGTGGAAGGAAAATCACAATTGGCGACGGAAATTAATAAGGTGATCAATGATAGCCATGTGAATGCCGCCATTACGGTATATGTCAAATCGATGCAAAATGGGGACCCTTTATTCGCGCGCAATATTTACCAACCGCTCATCCCCGCCAGTATATTAAAAGTATTGACGGCTGAAGCCGCACTCCTCTATTTAACGCCCGATTATCGTTTTTCGACGCAATTGTTGACCGATGCAAAAGAAGTAAAAAATGGGGTGTTGCAAGGCAATCTTTACATTATCTTGAGTGGCGATCCTTCGTTGACTTACTACGATTTGGCGGATTTATTAGTATCGTTGCGTTCCAGGCAAATCCAGGCGATTGATGGTAATGTTTATATTGATAATACAGCATACGATCAAAGATTTTATGGGCCGGGTTGGGAGTGGAAAGATAAAAAATATTGTTATGGTGCGCCGATCAGCGCGAGCATCATTAATCATAATTGTTTATCATTTCAAGTTGCGCCTTCAAAAGTAGCGGGCCATGCAGCGCAAGTCGTGACATCACCTAAATATTTTTATCCCAATATTAAAAACACAGTGATGACAACAACAAAACGCTCTCGATCTTGTTCAGTGCGTTTGTCGAGTAATCCAGGCAGTGAAATCGTGTTAGATGGTTGCATGTCAGTGGGTCGATATGCCTGGGGAGTGAGTTATGTTGTCGAAGATATTCCTGAATATAATCGCGCACTTTTTAAAAGCTTGCTCAAGCAATTGTCGGTACGTGTCTATGGCAACGTGACGTTTGGTTCTGCCCCCGACAATCTTTCGTATGTTGGCACGCATAATTCAAAACCATTGCGGTTGTTAATTACTGACATGTTGAAAAAATCGGACAATGTGATTGCGGGCGCACTTTTCAAAAAATTAGGGCAAGTATACAGTCAACGTCCGGGTAGTTGGGAGAATGGTAGCGTAGCTGTGTCACAAATTTTGTCTAAGCGTGCGGGTGTTAATACCAGTGGAATGAAAATATTAGATGGCTCCGGCTTATCGACGGCCAATCAAACAACGTCTCTGCAATTAATGCAGGCGTTGGATTTTGCTTATCACCATTCAACGCACGATGATTTTATTTCGGCACTACCGATCGCAGGTGTCGATGGCACATTGAAATATCGCTTGAGCAATGTCGCACGCAGAGTCCACGCCAAAACAGGCACGATTGCAGGATCCGGCGTCGTGAGTTTAGCAGGATATGTGACAAATAAAGAGAGTGAACCCCTTGCTTTTGTGATCATGATAAATGGTTCGCGAGGCTTAAGCTGGCGTTATCGTGCATTGGAAGATAAGATCGTGACCGTGTTGGCAAAGTATCGTCGATAGCGAGAATAAGTTATCATTCAAGATCACAGGGATTCTATATGTTTAAATAGCTTAACAGTAAGACCACAGCCAGCGTCAATCCTATTCCTCCAAGGAAATATTCAATTTTAATTTTCTTTTCACGATGGTTGTTTTCATGCCATTCTAGCATCGCTTGCTCAAAACGAGATTTTTCCTGGCTATGTTTATTTTCTTTTAAAACTTCATAAAGTAAGCTCGGCATTTCAGGAAATTGTTCTGACCATAAAGGCAAATTGTTTTTAATACGACGCAAAAAAGCTTTGAATCCGACTTGTTTCTTCAACCATTTTTCAATTTGTGGCGAAGCAGAAGACCATAAATCTAACTCAGGCGATAATTGTCTGCTTAATCCTTCAATACTGAGCAATGTTTTTTGTAATAAAACTAATTGTGGTTGAATATTGATATGAAAGCGTCGTGCAACTTGAAATAAGCGTAAAAGCAATTGACCAAATGAAATATCACGCAACGGTTGTTCGAAAATAGGTTCAGAAACAGCACGAATGGTTCCCTCGAATTGATCGATACGAGTATCTGGCGGCAACCAGCCGCAAGCAATGTGTAATTCCGCTACGCGTTGATAATCACGTTTAAAAAATGCGATCATATTTTCCGCTAGATAACGCTGATCATTTTGATTGAGTGAACCGACAATGCCAAAATCAACGGCGATATAAGTCGGGTTTTCAGGATCTTTATCGCAAACAAAAAGATTCCCTGGATGGAGGTCAGCATGAAAAAAACTATCGCGAAAAACTTGCGTGAAAAAAATTTCGATTCCCCGCTCTGCTAATTTTCGCATATTAATGCCCGCATCTTGCAAGCGTGCAATGTCATGAATAGGAATGCCGTGAATGCGTTCTAGCATTAAAATATCTTGACGCGAATACTCCCAATAAATGTTGGGAATATATAAGATCGATGAATTGGCAAAATTACGTTTCAATTGAGACGCATTCGATGCTTCGCGCATCAAATCTAATTCATCGTAAAGTGTTTGTGCGATTTCAGAAACAATTTGTTGTGGCTTGAAAAAACGCGCATTTGACCAATAACGATCCGCTATTTTTGCGAGTGTTGTGAGTAAATCAACATCGCGTTCGATGGTTTTCCTAATTTGTGGGCGCAATACTTTGATAACAACATCATCCCCTTTAAGCAGTTTTGCCGCATGAACTTGGGCAATTGAAGCAGAAGCGAGTGCCGTTAAATCAAATTCTGCAAAAACAGCTTCTATTTTGCATTGCAGGCTTGTTTCAATTATTTCTTTGGCAAGCTGTCCCGAAAAAGGAGCAACGCGATCTTGCAATTTTGATAATTCATTCGCGATATCGTCGGGCAATAAATCGCGTCGTGTCGAGAGAATTTGTCCAGCTTTCACAAAAATTGGCCCAAGATCTTCTAATGCGCGACGGATGCGTTGTCCGCGCGTTAAATTTTTATCTAACATCCAATAATAAGGATTAAAATAAATTAAAAAACGTAAAAGATAAAATCGATGCGATCCTAAAATGATTTCGTCAATGTTGTAACGCATTAAAATGAAATTAATGCGAATCAAGCGAAATAAGCGGGTGACGATTTTCATAATTCTGTCTCATAGCAGGTTTTTAAATAATTGATTTTAGCTTCAACGCGATCAACATCCATACGTAATACATCGATCTCTCGATAAAAATCTTCTAATCGTTCACGACTCGGAAAACAAAGTGTCTCTTCATGTAAATAATCATGAATATCTTGTGAAAAAGATTTTTCTGTGCGCTGCAGCCATTGACTAAATTGATTGATTAATCGATCCACATGATAAGCCGGCACATCGCCGATAAAATGTGAAAGATACTCTGCCCGATCAATCTGACACTCATCAAATAAGGCGATGACTTGTTGCCCCAATTCAGCATCGCCTTCAATGATGACGTCATCAGCAAAAAAACGCATGCGATCTTCTTTGTTAAAAACGACCCCCATCATTTGCAGAGGTGTTCCTTTGATGGTTGTTTGTGCATGAAGCGTTTCATTTTGAATAATGTCGACGCCTTGCTCAGTGAAAACGCAACAAAAAACAAAATGTAAAGGGTACAATTCGATGCTAACGATTTTGCCTTGCAGTCGTTGCAATCGTTTATTGGATTCGGGATCTAATTTTAAATAAGCATGGATGGCTTTTGTTAAGGCAGACAAAAATAATTTGTTCATAAGCCAAATAATTCCTAATATTTAAATCCTTTATGCAGAGCAACAATTCCACCACATAAATTAAAATAATCGACATCTTCAAATCCTGATTCTATCATCTTATTTGCTAAGGTTGTTTGATCAGGATGCTTGCGGATAGATTCCACCAGGTATTGATAACTATCACGATCTTTTGCAATGATTTCTCCCATTTTTGGAATGAAATGGAAAGAGTATAAATCATACAGCCTGTTGATGAGAGGCGACGTGGCGTGAGAAAATTCTAAGATTAATATTTTCCCCCCCGGTTTTAACGTTTGATACATAGAATGCAGGGCTGCGGATTGATCGGTGACATTGCGCAAACCAAAGGCGATGGTGATACAGTCAAATTCATTGGGAGCAAAAGGTAACTGTTCTGCATCTGCTTGAACGTACTCAATGTTGCTGACGAAGCCTTCATCTGTCATTCGATCGCGACCCATTTCTAACATGGCTTCGTTGATATCGCTCATCACTACGCATCCATTTTTTCCAACTTGTTTGGCAAAGGCTTTCGCAAGATCACCCGTGCCGGACGCGACATCCAATACTTTTTGTCCGGGGCGTAGAGCGGCTTGTTCGATGGCAAAGCGTTTCCATAAGCGATGCAGGCCGAAAGACATGACGTCATTCATGAGATCGTAGTTGGGCGCGACTGAGCGAAAAACATTAGCCACCAAGCCCGCTTTTTCATCCTCTTGGACTTCTTGATAACCGAAATGAGTTGTTTTGTTTTTTATTTTAAATGCCATGCCAAAATCCACATATTTAATATGAGACAACATTATATGCCAATTTGTGGAATAGAACCGAGCATTATGCAGGTAAATAAATGGAATTTTATTTAATACCCACATAAGGTTGAGGTGCCGTTTGATAAGCGGCAAAAGGGGCGCATATTAACAACCACTGGAAGGCGATGTTGGGTCCGCAATTGCCCTGAGAACAGTCTACCCAAAGATGAACCTTAACTTTATACATTTTGGCAGCGGAATCCCACGCGGGTTGTGTGAGGGCAAAAAGCTCTACCGCTCCATTCATATTCCCATTATAACTATGAATAACAAGAGGCGTTAACATAACATTAGGCTTAGTATTATAGTCGCATTGAATTCCATTTGATGGCATAGAGATGTCAAAATTTATCTGATTTCCACCAAGGACGTACTGGTCTTTGCCGGTATAGTCGCCGGCCTTGTTGCTAATAGCAATGGGAGGATTAAGACGATTGCTTCTAGCGATGTATCCCGTGGCTAATATGTACCCCCTGACAAGGTTGTTAAAAGTAGTGGGTGGTGAATTGACAGTTGGTTTAACGCCTGGATTTGTACTGTGTATCGGCAATACAGCCGTACTAGTAGCAGCGAGCGTATTTGTATTGTTAATCAATCCCATTGATAATGAAAGAATAAGGCAAATCGTTTTGTTCTTCATAATGACCTCGACAAAGCATGAGTGCGATGTGTGAACACAACAATTTAAACAGATTAGCATATTGAGAAAAGAAAACGCACGAAGATTTTACACCGATTTTTCATCCGCTCGCCGCAAAATTTCGCCTGCTAATGCTAAATAGGCAATCGCCCCTTGCGATTTTTCATCGTAATGTAAAATGGGTGTGCCGTGACTCGGCGCTTCTGCGAGTCGTACATTGCGTGGGATGACGGTGCGATAAACACGTTCAGGAAAATGGGAGAGTAATTGCGAAGAAACATCTAAAGCTAAGCGATTACGTCCGTCATACATGGTGCGTAATAATCCTTCAATATGAAGCTTGGTGTTGATGGTTGTGCGAATTTGCTCAACGGTATTTAATAATCCGTTCAAGCCTTCTAATGCATAATATTCACATTGAATCGGAATTAAAACGGAATCTGCCGCAACTAACGCATTCAACGTTAGAATGCTTAATGAAGGAGGACAATCGATCAGGATGTAATCATAATCATTGACAACGGTCCCAAGAATATTTTTCAAACGTTTTTCACGTTCTTTTGCTTGTAATAGCTGCATTTCAGCAACAATTAATTCTTGATTCGTTGCTAATAAATCAAATTGCGCATCGGTTTTCAATAAAGCTTTTTTAATATCAACTTCATCACACAGAACATGATGGGAGGCATATTGAATTTGTGCTTTAGTGATTCCACTTCCCACCGTTGCATTGCCTTGCGGATCAAGATCGATCAACATAATGCGACGTTTCATGGCAGCAAACGAAGCGGCTAAATTAATACTGGTGGTGGTTTTACCTACGCCACCTTTTTGATTCGTAATCGCAATAATTTTTCCCACGATATTTCCTTGCTTTAAATTTTTATTAATGTCACAAGATGTCGTTCAACCGTCATTCCTTTTACATCCAACCGTATCACATTTTCGACGTGAATGTGTTGCGGAATCTGGCTCACTTCTTCATGCGGATATTTTCCTTTCATCGCGACCCATTGACCTTTTGCGCACAAAAGATGTTTGGTTGTCTCCGTGAATAAGGCCAAAGTGCCAAAAGCACGTGAAAGAATATTATCAAAACAAAACGTCGGATGAAAATCTTCACAACGATGATGTGCAATGTCAACGTTTATCAGATCCAGCTCCGCAATGACTTGTCTTAAAAATCGAGTTTTTTTGCTATTTTTATCGAGCAACACCCATTGTTGTTGAGGATCGGCAATAGCGAGTGGAATACCTGGCAATCCTGCACCTGATCCGACATCCAATGATCGGTTGCCTCGTAAAAAAGGTTTGACAAGTAAACTATCGATCAAATGTAAATACACCATGTCTCGTGGTGCAACAATGGTGGTGAGATTGAAAACACGATTCCATGTGTGCAATAAGTCAAGATAAGTGGCACATTGTTGAATACTCTTTTCATCGAGTGAAATGGCATTTTCTTGTAATGCTTGAGTGATGAGGGTATGAAGCGTTGGCATATCAATGAGTTATCCTGCTTTTCGTTTTTTCAAATGCACCAACAAAAGTGAAACAGCAGCGGGTGTCACACCCGGAATGCGTGCCGCCATTCCAACGGTTGTCGGACGTGTTTGATTCAGTTTTTGTCGCACTTCATTGGAAAGTCCCACAATGTGTGCATAATCTAAATCTTGCGGTAATTTGACTGTTTCTTGACGAATTAATCGTGCAATTTCTTCTTCTTGTCGATCAATATACCCCGCATATTTCGCTTGTATTTCGATTTGTTCCGCGATTTCTTGATCCTGGATACCCGGACCTAATTCTTCAATGCTTACTAATTTTTGGTAAGTGATCGTGGGGCGACGCAATAAATCAATTAAACGATATTCGCGCGTTAATGCCTGTTCTAACCAGGGCATTAATTGATTAGCCGCATTTGTTTCAGGTCGAACAAACGTTTGATGCAAACGATCTTGTTCTGTTTGCATGAGGGTTTGTTTTTGTTCGAGACGCTGTAAGCGTTCATCGCTCACTAACCCCAATTCGTATCCTTTCATTGTTAAGCGTAAATCAGCATTATCTTCACGTAATAATAAGCGATATTCAGCACGACTGGTAAACATACGATAGGGTTCTTGCGTGCCGCGCGTGACAAGATCATCGATTAAAACGCCAATATAGGCTTCGTCACGACGAGGTACCCACGCGTCTTGTTCTTGACAATATCGTGCTGCATTGAGTCCTGCGATCAGGCCTTGCGCGCCCGCTTCTTCATAACCTGTTGTGCCATTGATTTGTCCCGCAAAAAAAAGTCCAGCGATGGACTTGGTTTCAAGAGAAGGCTTTAGGTCACGTGGATCAAAAAAGTCATATTCAATCGCATAGCCGGGTCGTGTGATATGTGCATTTTCAAATCCGCGAATGGATCGCACAAATTCAATTTGTGTGGCAAAAGGTAAACTCGTAGAAATACCATTGGGATAAAGTTCTGTTGTGGTTAATCCTTCAGGCTCAACAAAGATTTGATGTGAACTTTTATCAGCAAATCGAGTGATTTTATCTTCAATAGACGGACAATATCGTGGTCCAATTCCTTCAATCACACCGGTATACATCGGTGATTCTGATAAGCCTTGCCGAATGTGATCATGTGTTTTTTCATTGGTATGTGTGATAAAGCAGGCAATTTGTTGCGGATGTTCTTCACGTTTTCCCAAAAAAGAAAATACGGGCGTGGGCGTGTCTCCCCATTGTTTTTCCATCAGGCTAAAATCAACTGTGCGACCATCAATGCGCGGTGGTGTGCCTGTTTTTAATCGACCAACACGAAACGGTAAATCACGTAATCGTGCCGCGAGCGTATTAGCGGGCGGATCACCGGCTCTGCCTGCTTCATAATTTTTAAGACCAATATGAATTTTGCCTGCCAAAAAAGTACCGGCCGTTAGTACGACTGTTTTGGCGCGAATTTTTAAGCCCATTTGTGTGATCACGCCGACGACACGATCTTGTTCGATCAATAAATCATCAACAGCTTGTTGAAACAAAGTGAGATGAGGTTCATTTTCGAGCAAATGCCGAATGATTTGTTTATAGAGCACCCGATCTGCTTGTGCACGTGTTGCGCGGACAGCAGGACCTTTGCTCGCATTTAAAATACGAAAATGAATGCCCGCGCGGTCAATGGCGCGTGCCATGGCACCACCCAGCGCATCGATTTCTTTGACAAGATGCCCTTTCCCGATGCCACCGATCGCGGGATTACAAGACATTTGTCCTAATGTTTCAATATGATGCGTCAAAAGAAGGGTTTTCGTGCCCATGCGAGCAGCAGCGAGTGCCGCTTCAGTTCCGGCATGTCCACCGCCCACCACGATCACATCGAAAAGTTCATTCACCTGGGTCATTGATGAGTATCCCCCTAGCCTGTTTCAAAAAAGATGATATTTTAATCATTTTGGCGGAAAATAGTTACCTTTTCCTTTCTGAAAGAAATAAGAGGGTGTTTATGCGAAAGACGGCGGCGGCAGATTTCGTCATATTTGGGGGCGGCATTTCGGGTTTATGGTTATTAAATCGATTACGTCGTCGTGGATTTTCTGCTCTTTTATTTGAATCGGGGGCGCTGGGTGGGGGTCAAACGCATAAATCGCAAGGCATTATTCATGGGGGTTTAAAATATGCGTTGCAAGGCATATTAACAAACGATTCACGAGCATTGTCTAGCATGCCAACTTATTGGAAACAATGTCTCAATGGGTTGGGTGAAATTGATTTATCAGCGGTTCCTATTCTTTCGTCGCAAAATTATTTGTGGTCATCTAACAAATTTACGGCAAAACTCACCGGGTTATTAGCGAGTGCTACATTGAGTAGCGAAGTGAAAGCACTTGCTAAAAAAGATTATCCCGCGATTTTTCAGCACGCCGATTTTAAGGGCGAAGTTTTTTCATTAGATGAAATGGTCATTGATGTGCCGATCTTGATACGAGAATTAGTGAAAGCCAATCAAGATGCGATTTTTAAAATCGAACCTTTTTGTGAGGAAGAATTAAAAATCAATGAGCAAGGAAAATTGGTGTCTGCTACCGTTTATATGTCAGGCGAATCAGTGGAGGTGACTGCGCAACAATTTATTTTTGCTGCGGGTGCGGGAAATGAAGTGATCATTCATAAATTAAAACGCAAAGAAATAGCCATGCAGCGAAGGCCATTGCATATGGTGTTAGCCAAAATGCCATTTGAATTGAGTCTTTATGCGCATTGTTTAGGATTGGGTAATCGACCTCGTATTACGATTACCACGCATCGTGCGCAAGATGGAAAATGGATTTGGTATATGGGAGGTTCATTGGCGGAAGACGGAATTGATCGTGATAGCCCATCGCAAATTCGTGCTGCACGTCGTGAATTAACATCGCTTTTTCCGTGGGTCGATTTTTCTGCTGTTGAATTCACTACTTTCATGGTTGATCGAGCCGAACCTTTTCAAACGAATGGTTTTAAGCCGGAAACCGCTTCTGTGAGTGTGATTGAGAACATGATGATTGTGTGGCCTACCAAATTAGCGTTAGCTCCCAAATTAGCGGATGATGTTATGCGTCATGCGCAAAGCTTGTCGCTCTCGCCTTCTTTATTTGATGCTCGTGAATTACGTTCATGGCCTATTCCGCCGCTGGCTAGACCCATTTGGGAGGATATGTTTTGCAGAAACGTTGCTTAGGTTCAACAGCGATTGAAGTCAGCATACTTGGTTTAGGAACAGTGAAATTTGGCCGCAATCAAGGCGTCAAATACCCCACTTCATTTTCATTGCCGACAGATCAGGAATTGCAAGCGCTGCTAGCGTTGGCAAAAGAATCGGGGATCAATTTGTTAGATACGGCGCCTGCCTATGGCTCGAGTGAAGAACGCCTGGGTCGTTATCTGCGCGGTCAACGCGACCAATGGGTGATTAGCACAAAGGTGGGAGAAGCATTTATCGAAGGGAAATCTTATTTTGATTTTTCAGCAGAAAAAATAATAGTCAGCATTGAACATAGTTTGAAGACATTATTGACCGATTATCTCGATATTGTGTTGGTTCATTCAAATGGAGAAGACGAAGGCATTATCAATGAGGATGCTGTGTTTGATACGCTTGCCATGCTTAAAAAGCAAGGCAAAATTCGTGCTTTTGGAATGTCTACCAAAACAAGACAAGGGAGCTTGCTGACTATCGATCATGCAGATGTCGCCATGGTGACATTTAATCCGCAGGAACAAGTTGAACGAGAAATGATTGCGTATGCTCATCAGAAAAAAAAAGGTGTGCTTATTAAAAAAGCATTGGCGAGCGGAAATATCAATCCATCTGAAGCATTGCCGTTTGTTTTGAAGGAGCGAGGTGTGACAAGCGTCATCATTGGCACGATCAATCCTTTGCACTTGCGGCAGAGTGTGGAGTGGGTGGAAAAAATAGGCGCGGTATAGGCCTTCATCTGTTTCTGTTGGATAGAGACGCTGTGATGTGCAGAAATCTTTAACTATACCTCAGTATGACGTATACTCGCGCCAAACTTGTTAATAACCATTTAAAGTGCATGCCAGCGAAATCGTTAAGTAAAATCATTCAGCGTCAAGCATATCACCTCGTTTTTTTGCAATTAGCGGGTGTATTCGGCCTGGCATTGCTGGCATTGATTTTCTGCGGAAGATTCTGCGCTTTTTCTGTGTTAATGGGGGGGCTCGCCTACGGGTTGACGAACCTTTTTTTTGTTTGGCGCGTGTTTCGATATGCGGGTGCAAAACAAATGACATTATTCATCGCCGCTTTTTTTTTCGGCGAAATGTTGAAGCTTATTTTAAGTGGTTTTTTGTTTTTACTTATTGTGAAATACTTGCCAGTTAGTTTATTATCCGTGCTCGTTGGTTTTATTGGCGGCATCGTTTCGTTTTGGATCGCGTGTGTGTGGTCTTTTTCTCGAAAAACCACTTAAGTTGTTTAGGAGTTATTCAATGAGTGAAACCAGTGTTCTAACTTCTGGTCAGTATGTACAGCATCATCTTGAGCATCTATCGCTCAACTTGAAGACCTTTGCGTTAGGTGAAGGCGGTGGTTTTTGGACGTTGAATTTGGATACCTTTATCGTTTCTATTTTTGTTGCGCTACTTGTTTTTGGGACGCTGCGTTTTGTTGCTAAACGAATGCAAGAAAAGCCGGGGAAATTGCAAAATTTAGTGGAAATTGTGCTGGATTTTGTTGATAACACCGTCCATGAAACATTTCATCACAAAACAGCTTTTATTCCTCCCCTCGCATTGACGATCTTTTTGTGGGTTTTTTTCATGAATGCGATGGATTTGTTGCCAGTTGATTTATTGCCAAGATTTCTCGGATTATTTGGTGTGCCCTATTTTAAGAGCGTCCCAACGGCGGATCCGAATGCGACCTTTGCTTTATCATTGTCTGTCTTTGCATTGATTATTATTTTCAACATTCGCTATAAAAAATTTCAGCTAGTGAAAGAAATGTTTGTGTTTCCTTTTGGTATTTATTTTTTCCCGTTTAATATTTTGTTGCGCTTGATAGAAGAATTTACCAAACCAGTTTCATTGGCGCTTCGGTTGTTTGGCAATATGTTTGCGGGTGAGTTGATTTTTATTTTAATTGCATTGATGCCATGGTGGGCGCAATGGCCGCCGGGTGCATTTTGGGCAATTTTTCATATTTTAATTATTACATTGCAAGCTTTCCTCTTCATGATGTTAACCGTGATTTATCTCAGCATGGCGCATGAAGGGCATTAAAGATTTTTTAATTTATTAAATTTTGAGAGGAGATCACATGGAAATCGTCAATGTTATTGGTGAAATACAATCTTATAGTGTTTTAGCTGCTGGATTGTTAATTAGTTTTGCTGCTGTGGGTGCGGGTATCGGATTTGGCTTGTTAGGCGGCAAATTTTTGGAAGGTGTCGCACGGCAACCAGAATTAGGTCCTATGCTAATGATCCGCATGTTTATTGTGGCGGGTTTGTTAGATGCTTTCGCTGCTATTTCTGTCGCAATGGGCTTAACGTTGTTTTTTGCAGAAAATCCATTTTTACGTACAGCTCTGACCGCCGTTAAAACAGCAGCAGGCGCTTAACGATAAGGAAAAACCATGGATATTAATGCCACACTCCTTGGCCAAATGATTACGTTTGCAATTCTCGTTTGGTTCACCATGAAATACATATGGCCGCCCATTTTGCAAGCGATGCATGAGCGCGAGAAAAAAATTGCAGCGGGTTTAGAAGCGGCAGAACGTAGTAAGCATGAACTTGAAATGGCTGAGCATAAGGCATTTTCTATTATTCGCGATGCAAAATTGCAAGCAACGCAAATCATAGAGCAAGCGAATTTGCATTCCGCGCAATTAGTTTAAGATGCAAAGGCGCAAGCAAAACTAGAAGGTCAGCGTATTGTTGATTTGGCACAAACGGAAATTGATCGTGAAGTGACGCGTGCAAAAGAAGCGTTAAAATTTCAAGTAGCTACGTTGGCGGTAACGGGCGCAGAAAAAATTATTCGGCGGACGTTAGATTTATCTGCGCAAGGCGAATTGCTGAATCAATTAGCGGCTGACATTTAACAGGATCATGATGATGGTAAATCTTTCCCCTATCGCGCGGCCTTATGCACTTGCTGCATTTGAATATGCGCGTGAAAATCAGCAATTATCTGCGTGGAAGGTTTTTTTAGAAGCAGCAGCGGATGTTATCCAGCAACCTTCGGTTAAGCAATGCTTAGCGCGATATGAATTATCATCAGCAAAATTATTTGAATTGTTACAGCAAGTATTGGCTGCTTTTCTTAATGCAGAACGAAAAAATTTTTTGTTATTGCTCGAGCAAAACCAGCGTCTTCCTGTGCTGCCGGCTATCGCGGAACAATTTAATGACTATTATACGGCGTTAGAAAAAGTCAGTCATGTGCGTGTCATTACCGCCGTCGAAGCAGAAAAAGATTTCAAAGAAAAACTTTCACGTGCATTAACCAAACGAATTCAGCATGAAGTAACGTTGCAATGTGAAATTGATCCATCCCTCATTGGGGGTGCCGTGATTCATATTAGTGATCGCGTGATAGATGGATCAGTTCGCGGCAAATTAACACGATTACTTCACGACCTGACAGAATAACTTCTTAAAAGGTGACAATTATGCAAGTTAAGCAATTAAGTCCAACAGAAATTAGTGATCTAATTAAGCAGCGTATTGAACATTTCGATTTAAAACCGGAAATTCGTACAGAAGGTAAAATCGTTAGCGTCAAGGACGGTATTGCGAGACTGTATGGTCTCGCTGACGTAATGCAAGGAGAAATGATCGAGTTTAAAGATCATACCTATGGTTTGGCATTGAATTTAGAGCGTGATTCTGTGGGCGCCGTTATTTTGGGTCGCGCAGAACACCTATCTGAAGGTCAAACTGCAAAGTGTACGGGACGCATTCTTGAAGTACCTGTTGGTGAAGCATTGCTAGGGCGTGTTGTCGATGCATTAGGTAATCCAATTGATGACAAAGGTCCTATTCAAGCAACGCAAACATCGCCGATTGAAAAAGTCGCGCCGGGTGTTATTTTCCGTCAGCCTGTTTCACAACCCATGCAAACAGGATTGAAAGCAATTGATGGTATGGTTCCGATTGGTCGTGGTCAACGTGAATTAATTATCGGCGACCGACAAACAGGTAAAACAGCGATTGCGATTGATGCCATCATCAATCAACGTCATACCGGTGTGAAATGTATTTATGTCGCGATTGGGCAAAAAGCTTCATCTGTGGCTGCTGTTGTTCGCAAGCTAGAAGAACATGATGCGATGAAACACACCATTGTGGTTGCTGCAACAGCAGCGGATCCGGCTGCGATGCAATATATTGCACCTTATTCAGGTTGCACCATGGGCGAATATTTTCGTGATCAAGGCGAAGATGCATTAATTATTTATGACGATCTCACAAAACAAGCATGGGCTTATCGACAAATTTCATTATTGTTGCGTCGACCACCGGGTCGAGAAGCGTATCCTGGGGACATCTTTTATTTGCATTCACGTTTATTGGAACGGGCATCGCGCGTTAATCCAGAATATGTTGAACGATTAACGAATGGTAGAGTGAAAGGCAAAACTGGATCGTTGACTGCATTGCCTGTTATTGAAACACAGGCAGGTGACGTTTCTGCATTCGTGTCAACGAACGTGATTTCAATTACCGATGGACAAATCTTTTTAGAAACGGATTTATTTAATTCAGGTATTCGTCCGGCAATTAATGCAGGCCTTTCTGTTTCGCGCGTCGGTGGTGCGGCACAAACAAAAATTATTAAAAAGTTTGCGGGTGGTTTGCGGTTAGCGTCAGCGCAATATCGTGAATTAGCGGCTTTCTCGCAATTTATGTCTGATTTAGATGAAGCCACACGTAAACAATTGGAGCGTGGGCAACGCATTATGGAAGTGATGAAGCAAAAACAATACATGCCTTTATCCGTTGCAGAAGAAGCCACTATTTTATTTGCGACCGATCAAGGTTACTTAGACGATGTGCCACTGAATCGCATTGCACTTTTTGAGCAATCATTAATGGACTACTTGCATGCGAATTATCGCGATTTTGCAGAGCGTATTAATAAAACCGGTGAATACAATGATGAAGTAGCGCAAACTTTGCGTACGATTCTTGAATCATTTAAAGCCAATCAGTCGTGGGATTAATGAATCGATTGAAGGATAAATAAGATGGCGATTGCAAAAGAGATACGTTTAAAAATTCAAAGCATCAAGAACACGCAAAAAATTACGAAAGCGATGGAAATGGTTGCTGCTAGTAAAATGCGGAAGACACAAGATCGCATGTTGCGTGCCATTCCTTATGCAAAAAAAATCATGAATGTGATTAGTCATGTTGCGAATGCAAATGCCGAGTATCGCCATCCTTACATGGAAGTGAGAGACATTAAACGTGCTGGTTATATTGTCATTACGACGGATCGTGGGTTGTGTGGTGGTTTGAATAGTAATTTGTTCAAAGCTACGGTGAAATCGATTAAGCAACAAGTTGAGCAAGGCGTCGAAGTTGATTTGTGTTTAATTGGTAATAAAGCCATGAGTTTTTTTAAACGCATTGGCGGGCATGTTGTCGCGCATAAACGTGATTTAGGTGATGCACCGAATTTGACGGATTTAGTCGGTGTCGTGAAAGTAATGTTAGATGCCTATCTTGAAAAGCGAATAGATGTTTTATATATCTGCTCAAATGAATTTGTGAGCACGATGCGTCAAGAGCCTAACGTTCAGCAAATATTACCTTTGCCGAGAACATCCGATAATGATGCGCAATTACAACATCACTGGGATTATATTTACGAGCCCGATCATGCGCCTCAATTATTAGATAAATTATTAACCCGTTATATCGAATCACAAGTGTATCGCGCTGTGATTGAAAATATTGCCTGTGAACAAGCTGCGCGTATGCTTGCGATGAGAAATGCGACTGATAATGCAGCAGAATTAATGGCTAATTTGCAATTGGCCTATAACAAAGCACGTCAAGCAGCAATCACGAGAGAATTGTCAGAAATTGTAGCAGGCGCATCTGTTCTTTGATTTAAGGTGAGGTAATCAAAATGATAAAACAAGGTAGAATCGTTGAAATTATTGGTGCAGTGGTTGACGTTGAATTTCCTCACCATGATGTTCCTAGAATTTACGATGCATTAAAAGTTGATGAAAAAAATCTAGTCTTAGAAGTGCAACAACAGATCGGTGATGGCGTGGTTCGTACCATTGCAATGGGAACAACCGATGGTTTGCAACGTGGATTAAACGTTATTAATACGGGTAAGCCCATAACAATTCCTGTTGGCAAGCCTACTTTAGGCCGTATCATGAATGTGTTGGGTGAAACAATCGATGAATTAGGTCCAATTGCTACGGATCAATATCTGCCAATTCACCGCCCTGCTCCGACATTTTCTGAGCAAGCACCTTCGCAAGAATTATTGGAAACAGGCATCAAAGTGATCGATTTAATTTGTCCTTTTGCGAAAGGCGGTAAGGTGGGTCTCTTCGGTGGCGCGGGTGTGGGTAAGACCGTCAACATGTTAGAACTGATTCGTAACATTGCGATTGAGCATAGTGGTTATTCGGTATTTACAGGTGTCGGCGAGCGAACACGTGAAGGAAATGATTTCTATTTGGAAATGAAAGAATCGAATGTGTTAGATAAAGTGGCATTGGTTTATGGGCAGATGAATGAACCACCGGGTAATCGCTTGCGTGTTGGTTTAACAGGATTGACCATTGCAGAAAGTTTCCGTGATGAAGGAAAAGATGTTTTATTATTTATCGACAATATTTTCCGTTACACATTATCGGGTGTTGAAGTATCAGCTTTGTTAGGCCGTATTCCATCTGCTGTTGGTTACCAACCTACCTTGGCGGAAGAAATGGGTGTGTTACAAGAACGTATTACTTCAACAAAAACGGGATCGATTACTTCTGTGCAAGCCGTTTATGTTCCAGCGGATGATTTAACCGATCCTTCGCCTGCGACTACCTTCGCACATTTAGATGCAACCGTTGTTTTGTCGCGTCAAATTGCAGAATTAGGTATTTATCCTGCCATTGATCCACTCGATTCAACGAGTCGTCAATTGGATCCGCTCGTTGTTGGTCAGGAACATTATGATGTTGCGCGCGGCGTACAAAAGACATTACAACGATATAAAGAATTGAAAGATATTATTGCCATTCTAGGGATGGATGAGTTGTCTGAAGAAGATAAGCAAATTGTTTCGCGTGCGCGTCGTATCATGCGGTTCTTATCACAACCATTTTTTGTCGCGGAAGTCTTTACGGGAACACCGGGTCGTTACGTGCCAATCAAAGAAACTATTCGTGGATTTAAAGGTATTTTGAATGGTGAATACGATCATTTACCCGAACAAGCTTTTTATATGGTAGGTACGATTGAAGAAGCGATTGAAAAGGCAAAAACGTTATGACAACAGAAACACTTCGGCTGGACATTGTCAGTGCTGAAAAAGAAATTTTTTCTGGCGAAGCAGAAATCGTTTTTATGTTGGGTGAAGAAGGTGAATTAGGTATAGCGCCGGGTCATTCACAATTACTCACAACATTGAAGCCAGGGTATGTTCGCGTGCTCATGTCAAATAAGAAGGAAGAGATTTTTTATATTTCAGGCGGCATGTTGGAAGTCCAGCCTTATATCGTTTCTGTGTTAGCAGATACCGCCATGCGTGCAGCCGATATTGATGAAGCAGCGGCTATGACTGCAAAAGAACAAGCAGAAAAAGCATTGGCAGGAAAAATGTCAGAGATGGATCTCGCAAAAGCAACGGCCGAATTAGCGGAGATTACGGCGCAAATCCGGGCAATTCAACGATTAAAAAAGCAAGCGCGTGGTGAAAGAACGTAATTAATTTGAGTCGAATTTAATATTTTATAAGAAAACACATCACGATGACTGGAGGAGTGGAGACAATGATTAAACTACCAAGCAGCAATCATCAGAACTGTTCCAAACGTCGTTTTACCCGCATTGATAGTTTAATGCGTTACGCAAAATTTCTTGGCTATGGGGAACTTCATACTAAAATTGATGAAGAAACGGGCCTTCAAGCTTATGTGGCGATTCACAATTTAAAGCGTGGACCGGCGATTGGCGGCTGTCGTATGGTAACTTACCAAACAGTCGATCAAGCAATCGAAGATGCCTTACGGTTAGGCTATATGATGAGTTATAAAGCTGCCATCAATAATCTTGCTCATGGTGGCGCGAAAGCCGTTCTTATCAAACCAAAAGAAATCAAAGATCGTGAAGCTTATTTTGAAAAATTTGGCGAATTTGTCAATAATTTGGGTGGACGGTATATCACGGCTGTTGACAGCGGTACCAGTCCGATTGAAATGGATATCATTGCAAAACGCACGCCATATGTGACGTGTACGACAAAATCAGGCAGTGATAGCGATCCTTCACCCCTTACTGCATTAGGTGTCCGTCGTGCGATTGAAGCAGCGGTAAAATTTAAATTAAAAAGGGAATCATTGGATGGCGTTCGTGTGGCTATTCAAGGGGCAGGGCATGTTGGATATTGTCTTGCGAAAGAATTGAAAGCATTGGGTGCGCATATCACAATGGCTGATGTCAATCTTAAAACGTTGCAGCGTTGTGTGGATGAATTGAATGTGGATGTTTGCCCACCAGAAGAAATTTATCAGATTGAGTCAGACGTTTTTGCACCATGTGCGTTAGGCGCAATACTGAATTTGAATACCATTACGCAATTAAAAACGCATATTGTGGCAGGTTCTGCCAACAATCAATTAGCGCATCAACATCATGCGACTTTGTTACATGAACGCGGTATTTTGTATGCGCCTGATTTTCTAATTAATGCGGGCGGATTAATCCATGTGGCAGTTATTTATGATCATGGTGATTTAACGCGTTCATTGGAAAAAATCAATGATATTTACCACACCGTATTCGATATTTTTGAGCGCTCTGCTCATGAAAATTGTGCGACGAATAAAATTGCAGAAAGAATTGCACGCGAGCGATTGCGATAAAGGGAAGGGATAAGATTTATTTTTATGAATAAAAATAAATCTTTTTTTGGGTCATTCCTTGAATGGAGTTCCTATTTAATAGGAATGATTTTTTGTTTCCTGACATTTTCTTTTCTTGATCGTATTATCAAAAATAAAATTAAACAATACGTCCATAGTAAGCGTGACGCGCATGTGAAGAAGGCGCGAGAAAAATTTCAGCAGCGTTATCCCAAATATCAAGCAATTCAGTCATTTGAAAAAGAATTATATGCAGAAGTTGTTCGAGTTTATCCAATGATTGATAAAAGTATTTTGCTTGAGCGAATTAAACGCGCTCGATGGGAATCGATTGCATTTGGTTTAGTAATGGCTATTTATTTTGGAACAGAGGATATATTAAGAAATAAAAAAGAGAGTGAGCAGCTTTTACATCCAGTTGTGACGATGATCATCTCTACTGCTCTTAAGTGGGTGATATCGATTGCAACGATTCCGCTGGCGTATGAATTGCGTGTGAAGGGCGCGATGAAATCAATTACTGCTAAATATATCTTTTCTAACGGCCTTCTTGAAAGGCCAATCTTTGCAGAGCAGCCTGAGATGGTTCATCCTGATCTTCAGGAAAATGTAACTTCAACTGATAGGGTTATGCGAGGATTGAGAGCGAATTCGAGTGGCAGCCATCACAAAAAAGATGAATTGATGCCTTTATTGTTTGAGGAAAAAGAAGAGAGAAGATCAGTGGATGTGCCACGTTCTTCATTTGGTTACGGTTCTATTGGTGGAATAGAGAGAGAGACCATTGGCATAAACGTATCGGACTGTGATTTTGTTGTCATCGATGTAAAAGAAGATTTAATTACAACAAGAGAGAGCGATGTGAACACATTGCATTATTATCGTGTTTGATATTCCATGATGACCCTATTTTCATGGGCCTAGCTGAACAACCAAAAGTGGAAGGTGGAAATGGATAAATATCTCAATCGACAACAAGCCGGGATTATTTTAGCACGCGAATTGAAATTGTATCGTAATCGCAAAGATGTATTAGTGTTGGCATTACCTCGAGGCGGTGTGCCCGTTGCTTATGAAATTGCAAAAGCATTACATGTTCCTTTGGATGTATTTATTGTAAGAAAATTAGGTGTGCCCGGGCATAGTGAATTAGCAATGGGTGCGATCGCAACGGGTGACGTCAAAGTATTTAATAACGATATTATTGATAATTTAGCTTTATCAAAAGATGAAATTCAAAGCGTTATGGCTGAGGAAAAAAAAGAATTAAGACGTCGTGAACTGGTTTATCGTGGACATCAACCTTTTCCTGATATAAAAAATAAAACGATTATTTTGGTCGATGATGGTATTGCGACGGGTGCTACTCTGCGTGCGGCGATATTAGCATTGAAGCAATTAGATCCTATCAAAATTATTGTAGCTGTGCCTGTTGCGGAAAAAAAATTATCTGATCAAATGGCGTTACAAGTGGATGAATTTTTTTGTCCCTTGCGACCGGTAAATTTTCATGCGGTCGGTGCCTGGTATGATGATTTTTCTCAAACAGAAGATGATGAAGTGCATAGTCTTTTACGAAAAGCACACGGATCACGTTGAAATTTCAAACAAAGAATGCGTTCAAAGATAAATAATAAAATCAAAATGGTAATCGTTATGCTTCTTGAAAAGCCATGATGAATTGTTAGATGTTTTTTTATCTCTTATTATGCTTGTCGTCAAATTCTTTAAATGATCCGCGATTTACTAACGTTGCTTCAGCTGTTGTTGCCGTGATTATTCGTTTTTCAACTAATTCATTGAGAGATTGTGCCAGCGTACACATGCCTTTATCGCCACTTGTCTGAATGACGGATTCCATATGGGTTGGCATATCACGACGAATATAATGGCGGATGGCAGGCGTTGATAACATGATTTCAAAAGCTGCGGTTCGTTTTTTGTCAATTGTTTTGACGAGCGTCTGACAAATCACGGCTTGTAATGTTTCTGATAACATATTTCTGACAACCGAATTTTCTGATAATGGACAAGCATCCACAA
>CAYTKY010000010.1:0-31697 GCA_964438435.1 uncultured Coxiellaceae bacterium
TATAAATCCATTACCACCGCAAGATAAAGCCAACCCTCTACAGTTGGGATATATGCAATGAACCGAGCATATCTTGCAGAGTGTATTTTTACTTCTTTGATCGCTCGCGATAAGGGCGAGTCGCCGATATCCAGAAGAAAAGAAAGAAATACTTTTCAAGAAAAGAAGAGGTTGATTAACGAAAAGCTATCAAGGATAAATAAATTTTGTTATGAGTATGATAGTTTTTTTAGTTGGAAATCTGATAGATCGAAAAAATTTATTGCGGACGTTGATCAAATTAGGTGGAAATATCAGGGAGAACAATTGGTAACTGAATTTGAAAAGAGAGCGATTGATTTTCAAAAAGAAGCATTAAAAGAAGCACGACGAGAAAAGCCTAATATTAAATTAGAACAAATCAGTCGTATTTTTGAATTATTAAAAAAATATCGTTTATCACTGGATGATTTTGGGGTTCAAGTAAATTTTAAAGAAAAAGAAGATCTCGAAAATAATGGAATATCAGTAACAACAACCGGAAATTTAGAATCTGTTCCTGACAATTCAAAGTTGAAGTCACAGCAATCTAAGGATAATCGAGTTGGGTCACAGACATGTTCTTCTGGAAAATTTTTTGAACCCAAACGTCTTATTGCGAATATTGATCACCAAGATTTAAATGAGAGGGATTTAGATATAGGTTGCGGTCTTTAGCGTGTTTTGAAAATTATTGTTTGGGCATACATTGTTGCTCTGGTAGAGATGGTTTAGATATGCAACTTTGATTTTACCTTAATCTATCCTATAATTCTCAGGCTTCTGATAATACGTTGACGCCCCTAAGGCAAAGGAATAAAAATGCGTAAATTATCTTTATTGATGTTAGCTTGTATTGGATGTACCTCACTTCTTCCTTCTTTTACTTACGCCAGTAACCGAGCCAACACACTCACTTTTACATTAGGCGGTGGTTATGATTTTTTTGCATCGAAACGTCAGATCAAAAACACAGGCATCCCCTTCGTGGGGGTTGGCTATAATTTTACAGATCGTTGGGGTGTGGAAGGGTTGTTGGGATTGTTCAGTACACATTTTAAACCGTCTGTTCAAGACACCCGGTTGATTAATGGTTCCTTATTTGCAGTGGATGCCGTTTATCGCTTTTTACCTCATCGATTGATTGAGCCTTATGTTTTAGCGGGGGTAGGGGCGATGAGTTTGAATCCCAATCAAAATGAAGCGCATACGGAAGGAAATATTAATGCGGGTGTGGGGACGGAATTCTTTATCGATCGATCCATTGCTTTTCGGTTAGAGGCTCGCGATTTTTATACAATCATCGGTGGAAAGAACGATGTCATGTTGGATGGGGGAGTGACATTTTTGTTAGACATGTGTTAAATGATGATGTTGTCGTCGACAAAAAGCAGAGAACGTTGTTTTTACGCGAACCCTGGATGTGGTTCATCCCCCATCTTTTTTTATTTTCTATTGGTTATTTCTTTATATCCTCTCTCTTTTTCACCGCGATATAATTGTCGTGGTCGGCCTAAGCGGTAGGGATTGCTAATCATTTCATTCCACTGCGCAACCCATCCCACTGTTCGTGCTAAAGCAAAAATAACAGTGAACATGTTGGCTGGAATGCCAATGGCTTTTAAAGTGATGCCCGAATAAAAATCCACATTTGGGTATAGTTTTTTCTCGACAAAATAATCATCTTGTAAGGCAATTTTTTCTAATTCCATCGCTAATTTAAAAATAGGATCATTGTGTGCGCCAACGGCTTCTAATACTTCATGACAAGTTTCTCGCATGACTTTTGCGCGCGGGTCATAATTTTTATAAACACGATGACCAAATCCCATTAAACGGAAAGTATCTTTAGGATCTTTTGCACGAGCAATATATTTATTGATCTGAGAAACATCACCAATTTCATACAGCATATTCAATGCCGCTTCATTGGCACCACCATGTGCTGGTCCCCATAATGCACCAATTCCAGCAGAAATACAGGCAAAAGGATTAGCACCGGTTGAACCTGCTAACCGCACCGTTGAAGTTGACGCATTTTGTTCATGATCCGCATGCAGAATAAAAATGCGATCGAGTGCGCGTGCAAGAATAGGATTGGGCGTGCTTGTTTCGCAAGGCGTACCAAACATCATATGTAAAAAATTTTCGGCATAGGATAAATGATTTTGTGGTGGCATGAAGGGTTGACCAATCGAGTATTTATAACACATCGCCGCAATGGTTGGCATTTTAGCAATCAAACGAAGAGCTGAAATTGTGCGATGTTCGGGATTTTTAATGTCTAATGTATCGTGATAAAAAGCAGATAAAGCTCCCACAACGCCAACCATGATGGCCATCGGATGTGCATCACGTCGAAACCCATTGAAAAAATTGCGTATTTGTTCATGCACCATCGTGTGATGTGTAATATTGCGACAAAATACGTCATATTGTGATTGATTAGGTAGTTCGCCATTTAATAAAAGATAGCAAACTTCAAGAAAATTGGATTGACTGGCTAATTCTTGGATAGGATAGCCACGATAAAGCAGGATGCCTTTTTCTCCATCGATAAAAGTAATTTTTGATTCACAAGCAGCGGTAGAGTTAAATCCAGAATCGTAAGTGAAATAATCATCCTTAAAGAGTGAACTGATATCAACGACATCAGGCCCTAATGTTCCTGAGAGAATATCAAACTCAATGGTTTTATTATCGATGATTAATTTTGCTTTTCTGTCCGCCATGCAAGCTCTCCGTAGTTTTTAAAGGGTTTATTCTCGAGGTCTATTTAAACACAATTTAGGCGCATCCTACCACAATAAATCCCGTCCTGCGTTTGATTTAGTGATCCCTCAAGAATATAATCACAAACGTTTGATCTTAAAAAATAAGGAACTAAAAGAGTGAGTCACCCAAGACCTAAGAATCTCAATTTATTTACAATTCGTTTTCCCATTCCAGCTATTATTTCCATTCTTCATCGCATATCAGGTGTGATCCTTTTTTTGCTTATCCCGGTGATGCTTTGGATATTAGAAACCTCCCTGAGCGTATCTGGCTATGAAATGCTCAGTGATTGGCTGTCAATGGGGTACATTAAAGGGCTGCTTTGGCTATTGTTAGCACCTTTTTTCTATCATTTTGTTGCGGGTGTTCGTCATCTCTTAATGGATATTCGCATAGGTGATGAATTAAAAACAGCCAGAAAGGGGGCGTGGTTAGTTTTAATCATTTCTATCTTAATTATTATCATGGCGGGTATTTGGTTATGGTGAAATCAGTATTAGGTGTCTATCATCGGGGATTGCATGAGTGGATGATTCAGCGTGTTTCAGCCATCATCATGGCTCTTTTTTCCATTTTTTTGATCAGTTATCTGGTGACCCATCCTGATCTTTCTTTTGGCGAATGGCATCATTTATTTTCTTTACAATCGGTAAAAGTATTTACTCTTCTTTTCATTGCCGCCATGCTTTATCACGCTTGGATTGGCATGTGGACTATTTTTACTGATTATGTGAAATCGTTTGTCGTGCGTTCTATTTTAAACTTTTTTGTTATTTTATCATTATTCGCCTGCTTTTTTTGGGGTTTGTTGATTTTATGGAGTGTGTGAGATGAAAGTGGCAACACATACAGTTGATGCTGTTATCGTGGGTGGAGGTGGTGCTGGATTACGGTCGGCCATTGAACTTTCACAATCGGGTTTGAATGTGGCTGTGATTTCGAAAGTATTTCCCACGCGTTCTCATACAGTTTCTGCGCAAGGTGGTATTAATGCGGCACTGGGCAATATTGAGCCGGATGATTGGCGTTGGCATATGTATGACACGGTGGTGGGTTCTGATTTTTTAGGTGATCAAGACGCTATTAAATACATGTGTGAAAATGCTCCGCCATCTATTTATGAATTAGAACACATGGGATTACCCTTTTCTCGTTTAAAAGATGGGAAAATTTACCAACGTGCTTTCGGTGGTGCAACGCGTGAGTATGGCAAAGCACAAGCGCATCGTACTTGCGCTGCGGCGGATAGAACAGGGCATGCGATGTTGCATGCGTTATATCAAAAAAATATTCATGCCAAAACACATTTTTTTAATGAATGGTTTGCAATGGATTTAGTGCGTACTTCATCGGGGATTGCGGGTGTCACGGCTATTTGTATTGAAACAGGCGAAGTGGTTTTCATTCATGCTAAAGCCACGGTTTTAGCAACCGGTGGTGCTGGTCGCATTTTTCAATCAACGACTAATGCGCATATCAATACAGGGGATGGTTTGGGCATGGTATTGCGTGCAGGATTACCCTTGCAAGATATGGAATTTTGGCAATTTCATCCAACGGGAATTTATGGATCTGGTTCGCTTATTAGTGAAAGTGTACGCGGTGAAGGTGGTTATCTCATCAATAAAAATGGCGAGCGTTTTATGGAACGTTATGCCCCGCATCTTAAAGACCTTTCTTGTCGTGATATTGTTTCTCGTTGTGCTGCCATTGAAATTCGTGAAGGGCGTGGCGCAGGTCCAAAAGGTGATTATGTTTTATTAAAAGCAGATCATTTGGGAGAAGAGTTAATTAAAACCAGATTGCCGGGTATTCGTGAATTAGCGATTACGTTTGCAGGCGTTGATCCAATTAAAGAGCCCATTCCTGTTGTGCCAACCTGCCATTATTTGATGGGTGGTATTCCGACTAATTATCATGCGCAGGTATTAACGCAAGATGCAGAAGGTAAGGATCAATTAATAGATGGCTTATATGCAGCCGGTGAATGCGCTTGTGTTTCTGTGCATGGTGCAAATCGACTAGGTGCAAATTCATTATTAGATTTAGTCGTATTTGGTCGAGCGGCAGGTAAGCATATTAAAGAACAACTTCAACAAGGATTGACTCATCAAGAAGTTTCATCATCCGATCTTGAACAAGCTTTATCACGACTTTATCGCTGGAATGGTAATGAAAAAGGAGAAAGTGTTGAGGATATTCGTTCTGCATTACAAAAAGTCATGCAAGATGATTTCGGTGTATTTCGCACAGAAGAAAACATGAAAAAAGGTTTCATGAAATTAGAAGATTTAAAAGATCGTTTGAATTACGCCTCAATTAAAGATAAGAGTGAATGTTTTAATACGGCGCGTATCGAAGCGTTGGAATTAGATAATTTAATGGCTTCAGCCATTGCAACTGCTTATTGTGCTGAAGTGCGAAAAGAAAGCCGGGGTGCGCATGCGCGCTCAGATTATCCAGAGCGTGATGATGTGAATTGGCTCAAGCATTCGTTAGTTTTTGACGATAATCGAATTACTTTTCGTGCGGTCAATATGAAACCAGAAGGGATGGAACCGATTAAATTAACCATGCGAGAAGAAAAATCAACCACGAATTAAAATGCGAGAGGGCTTACTATGCGCTTTTCTATTTATCGCTTCAATCCAGAAAAAAATGAAAAACCATACATGCAAGATTTTGATATTGATATTAAAGAACATCAATGCATTATGGTGTTAGATGTTTTATTAACAATTAAAAATAAATATGATGAAACACTTACTTTAAGACGTTCATGTCGTGAAGGCGTATGTGGTTCAGATGGCATGAATATCAATGGAAAAAATCGATTGGCTTGTACCACGCATTTATCGTCTTTATCAGAGCCTATTATCATTCGTCCTTTGCCAGGCCTACCGGTTATTCGTGACTTAGTCATCGATATGACGCAGTTTTATCAGCAATATGAAAAAGCAAAACCGTATTTGCAAAATGATACGCCTGCACCTGCCACAGAGCGTTTGCAATCACCAGAAGAGCGCGCAAAGTTAGATGGACTTTATGAATGCATTTTGTGTGCTTGTTGCAGCACAGCTTGTCCTTCTTATTGGTGGAATCCGGATAAATACATGGGTCCTGCTGCTTTGTTGCAAGCTTATCGTTTTATTGCAGATAGTCGAGATACGCACAAAGAAGAACGGTTAGCTGATTTAACAGATCCATTCAGCTTATTTCGTTGCCGAGGGATTATGAATTGCGTGGATGTTTGTCCGAAAGAATTAAATCCACTCAAAGCAATTAATCACATTAAAGAAGAAATGTTGGAAGAGACGGTTTAACACTATGCAATCAAAATCAATGCAAGATCAGTGGCGGGATTCTTATTTATCATCTGGAAATGAAGCTTATTTAGAAGAACTTTACGAAGATTATTTAGCTAATCCACAAGCACTTTCAGCTGAGTGGCGTCGTTATTTTGATGGGCTTAATCAATCAATGCAACAAGGTCTTCCCGATGTTTCTCACGCAGCGATTCAAAAAGAATTTTTGCAACTCGCAAGACAATCATCTAAATGGCAATCAGCACAAAATGGCCATACTTATCACGATCAACAACAAGAACGTGTGATCGAATTAATTAACGCGTATCGTCGTTTAGGACATTTGCAAGCAAAAACGGATCCACTGGGTTTAAATAAAGGTATTTATAATCCTACGTTAGCATTGGCTTATTATGGTTTTTCTAATCAAGATTTAGTGAGTACTTTTAATTTAGGATCTTATGCAGGCTTAAATAAATCGAATGCGACATTAACTGAATTACATGAATCATTGCGTCGAATTTATTGTGGTGCGATTGGTTTTGAATATATGCATATCAATCGTAGTGATGAAGTTGAATGGATACGGCAACGTATCGAACAAGGTTGGGCGAATTTTAAATTAACGAAAGAAGAGAAGCTTCACATTTTAGATCGGCTAGTCGCAGCAGATGGATTGGAAAAATATCTCGGTTCTAAATATGTTGGTCAAAAACGATTTTCATTGGAAGGTGGTGATACACTGATTCCATTATTAGATACGATAGTAAATCGCGGTGTACAAAGCGGTGTGAAAGAAATTGTGATTGGCATGGCTCATCGCGGACGATTAAATGTTTTACTGAATGTGGTAGGTAAAGAACCCAAAGCTATTTTTTCTGCCTTTGAGGGAACGGGTGTGACGCAAACATCGGGTGATGTCAAATATCATTTGGGTTGCTCTGCGGATGTTGTGACCACTTATGGTCATGTCAAACTGGCGTTAGCCTTTAATCCATCGCATTTAGAAATTGTATCGCCCGTTGTGCAGGGTTCAGTGCGTTCAAGACAACGATATTTAGCTGATACCGACCAACAACAAGTCGTGCCTATTCAAATTCATGGTGACGCAGCTTTTGCAGGCCAAGGTGTTGTCATGGAAACATTTAATATGTCACAAGCACGTTGGTTTACCGTCGGCGGTTCCATTCATATTGTAACGAATAATCAAATTGGTTTTACTATAAGCAATCCTAAAGATGCACGTTCTACAACGTATTGCACAGATGTTGCTAAAATGGTCGAGCCACCTATTTTGCATGTTAATGCGGATGAACCAGAAGCCGTGTATTTTGCAGCTTTATTTGCGATGGACTATCGACGTACTTTTAAGCGTGATGTTGTGATTGATTTGGTTTGTTATCGACGTCATGGTCATAATGAAGCAGATGAACCTTCTGCCACACAGCCAGTCATGTACAAAATAATCAAATCGTTGCCAGTCACTTATCAATCTTATGCTGCGAAATTAAGACAAGAAGGACTTATTGATGATCAAGCAGAAAAGAAAATGGCGGATCAATATCGTCACGCTTTAGAAAAAGGACAAGCTGTTGTTAATGCAACAGAAGATAAATCCTTTTATGAAGATGTGATGAATGGTGATGCAAATAAATTTGTCCTTGAAAAAGTGAACACAGCGGTTTCATTAAAGCATATTCAAGCATTAGGTGAACGATTAGACCAACTACCAGAAGGGTTTGTTGTTCAACCGCAAGTTAAGAGAATGTTAGATGCTAGAAAACAAATGACAGCGGGTAAATTGCCGATTAATTGGGGTTATGCAGAAGCAATGGCGTTTGCTACGTTACTCGATGAAGGTTATCCCATTCGTTTGTGTGGTCAAGATGCGGCACGCGGAACATTTGCGCATCGACATGCGGTTTTGCATGATCAAAATACAGATGATATTTATATTCCATTAAGTCATCTTTCTGATCATCAGGCTAAGATTAATTTGGTGGATTCATTGCTATCGGAAGAAGCCGTTTTAGCATTTGAGTATGGTTATGCGACGGCCGAGCCTCACTTTTTAGTGATTTGGGAAGCGCAATTCGGTGATTTTGCAAATGGCGCACAAGTTGTGATTGATCAATTCATTAGTTCTGGCGAACAAAAATGGGGAAGAGTGTGTGGTTTGGTTATGTCATTACCACATGGTTATGAAGGGCAAGGTCCTGAGCATTCTTCTGCACGTCTTGAGCGTTATTTACAATTGTGTGCACAAGATAATATGCAAGTATGTGTCCCAACGACGCCGGCGCAAATTTTTCATTTATTACGACGACAAATGCTAATGTCTTCGCGAAAGCCACTGATTATTATGTCGCCTAAAAGTATGTTGCGCCATCCACTTGTTGTTTCTTCTTTGGAAGATTTGGCTCAGGGGGAATTTCAATTAGTGATTCCTGAGGTCGATAAAATAGATCCGGCAAAAGTCGAGAGAGTTATTTTATGCACGGGTAAAATTTATTATGAATTACTGGAAAAACGACGTGAAAATAAATTGACAAATATTGCGATTATTCGCATTGAGCAATTGTATCCTTTCCCTGCCGAACTTTGTCAGAAAATATTGGAACCTTATAGTAAGATGAAAGAAATTGTTTGGTGTCAGGAAGAGCCCCAAAATCAAGGCGCATGGATTGCGATGCTTCCTTACTTAACTGCCTTGCTAAACAAAGGACAAGAGTTGCATTATGTGGGTCGACCTGCTTCTGCTTCACCGGCAGTCGGTTATCATTCTGTTCATGAGAAAGAAGAAAAAGAATTAGTTGCTAGTGCTTTAAAAATATAAGGAAAACTGAAGATGGCCATCGAGATTAAAGTTCCAATGCTACCAGAATCAATTTCAGATGCGACGATTTCAACGTGGCATAAAAAAGAAGGTGATAAAGTAGCCTTTGGTGAAAATTTAGTAGATCTTGAAACAGACAAAGTAATGCTTGAAGTTCCAGCGCCAGCGGATGGTATTATAAAGAAAATTCTTAAATCGTCAGGTACAACCGTTCATGCGGAAGATATCATCGCGACGATTGATGAGGTGGCGATAGGTGCTGAAGCGGCTAACCCTGAAAAAGTACAAGAAAAAGCATCAGAAAAAGCAGGGTCGTCTGTGACTGCATCGGCTTCAAAAGAAGCATTAGCAGGTCCTTCTGCGCGTCGTGTTGCGGCTCAACATGATGTGGATGTTGCGCAAGTGCCGGGTACTGGAAAAGGTGGGCGTGTGACCAAAGAAAATGTTATGTCTGCGACAGCTGAAGTCGCTTCGCCAATGTCTGTTTCAATTCCATTAGGCGAACGTCCTGAAAAACGGGTACCGATGACGCGTATTCGTACTCGTATTGCTGAGCGTTTATTAGAAGTAAAGCAAAACACAGCAATGCTGACTACGTTCAATGAAATTAATATGGCGCCGGTGATGGAAATTCGAAGCCGTTATCGCGATAAATTTGAGAAAAAATATAATACGCGTTTAGGATTCATGTCATTTTTTGTTTGTGCCTGTGTTGAAGCATTGAAACGTTTTCCTGTGGTCAATGCATCGATTGATGGCAATGATATTGTTTATCACGGTTATTTTGATATTGGGGTTGCTGTTTCAACAGATCGCGGTTTAATTGTACCCGTTCTCCGTGATGCCGATAAGTTGAGTATGGCTGATATCGAAATGAGAATTGCAGAATCGGCAGAAAAAGCACGTATGGGTAAATTATCATTGGAAGAAATGCAAGGAGGTACGTTCACCATTACTAATGGCGGTGTATTTGGATCATTGATGGCAACACCGATTTTGAATTCGCCGCAATGTGCTATTTTAGGGATGCATAAAATTCAAGAGCGGCCTGTTGTTGAAAATGGCCAGATTGTCATACGACCTATGATGTATGTTGCGCTTTCTTATGATCATCGTCTCATTGATGGTAAAGAATCTGTTACATTTTTAGTCGCAATTAAAGAACTACTTGAAGATCCAACACGATTATTACTAGAAATATAGAAAAATGAGGGTGTTACAATGAATCTACATGAGTATCAAGCTAAACGATTATTAGCAGAAAATGGGTTGCCGGTTTCTCGCGGTGAAGTGGCGATGAGTGTTGAAGAAGCATTGGGAATTGCTAATAAAATGGCATTACCTCGATGGGTGGTGAAAGCACAAGTACACGCAGGCGGTCGAGGTAAAGCAGGTGGGGTTAAGTTAGTTTCGACTAAAGAAGAATTAGCTGACGTCACGCGATCATTATTAGGCCGTCGTCTAGTGACTTATCAAACAACAGCCGAAGGACAGCCCGTTAATAAACTATTAATTGAAGAACCGTGTGATATTGAAAAAGAATTGTATTTAGGTGCTGTCATTGATCGTTCAAAACAACGCATTGTTTTTATGGCTTCAACAGAAGGTGGTGTTGAGATTGAAAAAATTGCGGAAGAACATCCGGAAAAAATTTTAACGATTACTGTTGATCCATTAACAAATGTCATGCCTTATCAAGGTCGGCAATTGGCGTTTGCATTAGGATTGAGAGGCGAACAAATTAAAGAATTTGTGAACTTATTGATGGGATTAGGCAAATTATTTGCGAAATGTGATTTCAGTTTATTAGAAATTAATCCGCTCGTCATTACAAAACAAGGCCATCTATTGTGTTTAGATGCGAAAATTAATATTGATGACAATGCACTGTATCGCCAACCTTTATTGAAGGAAATGCGGGATGCATCACAAGAAGATGAACGCGAAAATCATGCGCGTGATTGGGAATTAAATTATATCGCATTAGATGGTGATATTGGCTGCATGGTGAATGGTGCCGGTCTTGCGATGGCAACCATGGATATGATTAAACTGCATGGTGGTCATCCTGCTAATTTCTTAGATGTTGGTGGTGGTGCAACGAAAGAACGTGTGACGGAAGCATTTAAAATTATTTTGTCTGATAAAAAAGTCAAAGCAATTTTAATTAATATTTTTGGCGGCATTGTGCGTTGTGATTTGATCGCCGAAGGCATTATTGGTGCTGTGTCTGAAGTGGGCACCTCCTTGCCTGTTGTGGTGCGATTAGAAGGTAATAATGCAGAATTAGGCGCGAAATTATTAGGGGAGAGTGGTCTTAATATTATTGCAGCAACGAGTTTTACCCAAGCAGCAGAAAAAGTGGTAGCTGCTGCACAAAACGTGAAGGTATAAGTCATGAGTATTTTAATTAATAAAACAACAAAAGTTATTTGTCAGGGATTCACAGGAAAACAAGGAACATTGCATTCAGAACAAGCCATTGCTTACGGAACAAAAATGGTGGGTGGTGTGACACCTGAAAAAGGTGGGCAAAGTCATTTGAATTTACCCGTATTTAATACGGTAAAAGAGGCATACCAAGTAACAAAGGCCGATGCTTCTGTTATTTATGTGCCTGCACCTTATTGTAAAGATTCTATTTTAGAAGCAATTGATGCCGGTATTAAATTAATTGTGTGCATCACAGAAGGTGTGCCTGTACTCGATATGTTAGAAGTTAAAACGTGTTTACAGCAACATCCTGATGTCCGTTTAATCGGTCCTAATTGTCCCGGCGTGATTACACCGGGTGAATGTAAAATTGGCATTATGCCTGGTTATATTCACAAGCCTGGCAAAGTGGGTATTGTTTCACGTTCAGGTACCTTAACTTATGAAGCAGTGAAACAAACGTCAGATACCATCGTTAATGGTAAGCCATTAGGTCAAAGTACTTGTGTTGGTATTGGCGGCGATCCTATTCCGGGGACTCATTTTATTGATGTCTTAGCTTTATTTGAAAAAGATCCTCAAACAGAAATCATTGTAATGGTGGGTGAAATTGGCGGTAATGCAGAAGAAGAAGCCGCTGAATTTATTAAGCATCATGTCACCAAACCGGTGATCGCCTATATTGCCGGGGTGACTGCACCGCCAGGTAAACGCATGGGTCATGCAGGTGCTATTATTGCAGGTGGCAAAGGGACGGCAGCCGATAAATTTAAAGCGTTAGAAGCAGCTGGTGTATGTACTGTTCGATCACCTGCTGATATCGGAAAAATGGCAGCAGAAGTATTAGTAAAGGCTTAATTACTTATGTTAGATCCCAAGCTTGTTCGTCAATCGATTGAAAAGGTCGCAGCGCAAATTGCAAAACGTGGTGTCAACATTGATATTGCAAAATTTAATGAGCTAGAAGAGCAACGCAAGCAATGGCAAGTGAAAATGCAAGCATTGCAAAATGAAAGAAATGTTCGCTCTAAAGAAGTTGGATTTGCAAAAGCAGCTGGGAAAAATAGTGATGAAGTATTAGCGAATTTGAAATCATTGAGTGAAGAGTTGAAAGCAATGGAGGCGAAATTCGAGCAAACACAATCTGAATTAGATGATTTTCTCGCACTAATTCCTAACATAACGCATGAATCTGTCCCTGACGGAAAAAGTGAGGAAGATAATCAAGTCGTTCGCACCTGGGGGGAGCCGAAAAAATTTTCTTTCACACCGAAGGATCATGTTGCACTAGGGGCCGAAGGGCTAGGTGCAGAAAATGGTTGGATGGATTTTGAAACGGCTGCAAAACTTTCGGGTGCGCGCTTTGTTGTGTTGCGTGGATCATTCGCGCGATTGCATCGTGCATTAGCACAATTTATGTTAGATCTGCATACGAGTGAACATGGTTATTGTGAAATTAATGTTCCTTATTTAGTTAATGCGGAATGTTTATATGGTACTGGTCAATTTCCAAAATTAAAAGAAGATGTGTTTTCAGTAAATAGTGAAAGTACGCATTATTTAATTCCAACGGCGGAAGTGCCTGTTACGAATACGGTGCGTGATGAAATTATTGAAGCTGTTGATCTTCCCATCAAGTATGTTTGTTACAGTGCTTGTTTTCGTAGCGAAGCAGGTTCTTATGGAAAAGATATGCGAGGGATGCTGCGTCAACATCAATTTGAAAAAGTTGAAATGGTGCAAATTGTGCGGCCTGATGATTCCTATCGCGCATTAGAAGAATTAACGCAGCATGCTGAAACCGTTTTACAAAAATTAAAATTACCTTATCGCGTGATGGCATTATGTGCAGCAGATATCGGTTTTTATTCAGCAAAAACATATGATTTAGAAGTTTGGTTGCCTGGGCAAAATCGTTATCGTGAAATTTCTTCTTGCAGTAATACCGAAAGTTTTCAAGCGAGACGTATGAAAGCAAGATGGCGTGATGAATCAGGAAAGATTGATTTTGTGCACACCTTGAATGGGTCTGGATTAGCCGTAGGGCGAACATTGATTGCGGTGATTGAGAATTATCAAGATGAGTTAGGACGGATTCATGTGCCTGAGGTGTTGCAGCCTTATATGGGTGGAGTGAAGGTGATTGAGTAGTAAAGAGCAGGAGAAGGATGAGTGCGTATCATTAGTTATTTTTTCTTACTAATTATTGTCATATTCGGAATGACATTTGCCACATTAAATTCTGAATCAGTGACTATTAATTATTATTTTGGACAAAGCACGTTGCCGCTTTCATTACTATTAGTTTTAGTGTTTGCATTGGGTTGTTTGATCGGCATGATTGTTGGGATTTGGTTATTAATCAAAGCAAAACTTTTAAATTATCGATTGCGTCAACGATTGAATTTGGCTGAAAAAGAAATAGAAAATTTACGCGCTATCCCTTTACAGGATAAGGTTTAATGAAAGTAGTGAGAATCATTCTCTTTTTGATAGGTATCGCGATTGCCTGGTATTTGGGCTATCGCGCGCGTCCAAAACAAGAAGAAAAGCAGCGACAAAAAATTCATTTGCCGCGCGATTATTTGATCGGCTTGAATTTTTTGTTGAATGAAGAAACCGATAAAGCTGTTGATGTATTCATTAAAATGTTAGAAGTTGATAGCGATACCGTTGAAACACATTTAGCGGTTGGAAAATTATTTCGTCGTCGAGGCGAAGTGGATCGCGCGATTCGTATTCATCAAAACTTGATTGCACGTCCGCAATTAGAAAAAATTTATCGTGAACAGTCTTTGTTTGAATTGGGTCAAGATTATTTGAGTGCGGGGATGTTGGATCGCGCGGAACGTATTTTTCTTGAATTAGTGGATGCTAAATCACATTCTGCACAAGCGCTACATATTTTGATTGATATCTATCAACAAGAAAAAGATTGGGAAAATGCTGTCAAAACAGCAACGCAATACGCAACAGTTACCGGGCAAAAAATGAATGCAGCGATTGCGCATTATTACTGTGAATTGGCTGAGTATACCTATCACAAAAAAAATATTAATGAGGCAATTTCATTTATAGATAAAGCTTTCTCTGCCGATAAAGCTTGTGTGCGCGCTAGTTTATTGCAAGCAAAAATTGAAATGGAGCGCGGTGAGTATAAATCCGCGTTAACTTTTTTAAAAAAAATAAAAGGACAAAATCCCGATTATCTTTCTGAAGCGATTGAGTTATTGGCTTCTTGTTATGAAAAGTTGAACGATGAAGAAAGTTTGGTTGATTATCTTAAAAAAATATTAGATGAATATCCGCAAGTACCCGCTGTATTAATTCTTGCTGAACGCATTCGCAAGCATAAGGGTGATAAAGTTGCTGCAAGTTTTGTAGCAGATTATGTCAGGCGTTATCCATCGTTGCGTGGTTTGTATACCTTTGTGAATATTTATATTGCTAATGCAGAAGGTCGAGTGAAAGATGATTTGCATATCTTGCAAAAATTAATGAAAAAATTGCTAGCTAATAAGCATGAGTATCAATGCCGTTCGTGTGGCTTTGGTGGTAAATCGCTACATTGGCAATGTCCTGGTTGTAAACAATGGAGTACGATGTTACCTGTTTACAGCTTGGAAGAGGGGTTAGCTTGAGTCAACGTTTTCCCCTTATTTCTGTTGCACCGATGATGAATTATACGGACCGACATGACCGCTATATTCTTCGCCTTATTTCAAAAGATGTGCGTCTTTATACTGAAATGATTACCACGCAAGCTTTATTGAGAGGGGATGCTCAGCGTTTTCTTGCTTTTCATTTAGATGAAAAGCCCGTTGCTTTGCAATTAGGAGGTTCGGATCCCAACCAATTAGCACGTTGTGCAAAAATGGGGGAAGAGGCGGGTTACGATGAAATTAATTTGAATGTCGGTTGCCCTAGTTCGCGTGTCAGTTCAGGTCGTTTTGGTGCTTGTTTAATGCTAGAGCCGCGATTGGTTGCTGAATGTGTTGCAGCAATGCAAAATAATGTGCGTATTCCAGTCACGGTTAAATGTCGCATTGGTGTTGATGAGCAAGATCACCAAGATTTTTTATATCACTTTATTGATCTCGTGAGTGTACATTGTAAGACATTCATCGTTCATGCACGTAAAGCATGGTTATCAGGATTAAGTCCTCGAGAGAATCGCGAAATTCCGCCATTGCAATATGGAGTTGTCCATCAAATAAAAAGAGATTATCCGTATTTGACGATTGTGATTAATGGAGGATTGCAAACCTTATCTGATATTCAAACTCAATTGCAGTTTGTTGATGGTGTTATGTTGGGACGAGTGATCAATACGAATCCTTATTTGTTGGCGGACATCCAATCAACTTTTTTTCCAGAAAAACAAACTTTAAGTCGAATGGAGATTATCCAAAAACTAATCCCTTATATTAGCAACGAGCTCAAGAATCAAGTAAAGTTGCCCAGTATGACTCGACATCTTTTAAGTATATTTAACGGACAGCGAGGAGCCAATCATTGGCGACGTTATTTAAGTGAGAATGCTCATCGCAAAGGAGCAGGGATTGAAGTGATCGAAGGCGCGTTAGAAACTATGTTTAGGTGAGAGAAAAAAGCATGTTATATTATTTTTTAGAAAAGACAGCAGATCCGGTCGGTATTTTTGGCGTGATTTTGTTATTGTTGGCATATTATTTTTTGAATATGAACAAAATGACATCATTAAGTTTAAGTTATCAATGGCTTAATTTATTGGGCGCATTAGCGATCTTATATTCGCTGTATTTTAATTGGAATTTATCTTCTGCATTAATTGAAAGTGCGTGGGTGCTTATTAGCGTGATGGGGATTTACAGAGCATTGCGTCATCGAGATAAACGATGAGAATGAAAAAAATTAAAAATAACCTTTAACTTATAAATATTATCGGGATTGTTATTTGTCATGGATTGCCTTAATTAGTATCTATTTTTTTGATCCATCAAACAACACAAAACCCAATTATTTTCCTTGGGTTTTGTGTTGAGAATCAAAAAATTAAGCTTTATTTGTTTCTTGCACGGCCGTTTTGGAAATATCAATCACAGGCTGCGTGCTTTCTGTGTTAATAGACATTAAATTTTTTGCATTTAAGTTAAACGTATTTAAATCAATGGATTTAATAGTTTGATCAGTATACGTTCTAAAATAATATTTTAAATTTTGCGGATCTTTAACAGTGGTTGCCAATGTGAATTCAGCAACTATTTTATTTCCTTCTTGTGATTGAACTGCTCCAACAGGAATATCAAACTGATTGAGAATATGAAAAGCATCAAACACAGCATCGTGTGCATTATTGGAAGGAATCGCTGTTGCTGAATAAACGGCAGCACGAATGAAACGAGAAGGTGGTGTGAAATCTCCGGGTAATCCTCGTAACCCAGATCCTTGCCCAAATGTTTTGACTTGATAGCCATCAATTTTTTTCACAGAAGCATTGAGAGGCGATAAATTGACGTAATTGGATAAATTAGTTAAGTGCCAATCAAAGGTTGGTGAATTGGTAACAACGCCAATTGGATTATCAGTCACAACCAGTTGGCCATTGAGCGGCTCGATGACAATACTCTTACCTGTTTTATCATAAATAATATAGTGAAAAGGAGGTACGCCACCCCAATTACTAGGTCCAGTGGGTGCAATCACAACGGATTTAATAGCTTGTTTGACTTCGTCGATCGTTGCACATTGAGTGAGTGCCCAATTAATAAATTCAGTGGGCGCTAACGCTTTATTTTTATTTTCAGCCGTTATCGTTGCATAAGAAGCATAGCCAGGAAAATAAAATGCACCGCCCGATAACCCTTTTTCGTTCATGCCGTCAATAATCGCAGGAGCGCCGAATGTATTGGCACCTACTACAGCATATTTGGCACGATAGACCATGCCGGCACTGCCGTCGGGTAATGTCCCCTTAAATTCATAATTTCTTGGTACAACTAATCCAGCAATATCAAGCGGAATACCAAATTCAACTGTTCTGCCATTGACATAAGAACCATCCTTGGCTTTTAATTGCAAACCAGTGCAGGCATCGACTTGAGTGGCGAACATGTTGGAAGTGAGCGTGACTAGTAGGGATAAACAAAAAGCAGTGGATTTTTTCATCAGATACATTCCTTATAAGTTAATGTTCAAACTGGCTTGAACCACATTCGCAACATTTCTTGAATAAGAACCTGCGAGTCTTCCAATCGATGTGGCATTATTAATGCTAGCATTACCTAGGTTAATATATTCATAGCTTAATCCTAAATTCACGGCAGTTAACATCTGATACGCAATCCCCACACCAACACGAATTTGTCTATCCATCGGTAAATTCGGTGTTCGATTCGTACTATTGGTCGGTGAGGAGTCATAAGAAATACCGGCTTGAGTTAACAGGCAAGGAGAGTATTGATATTGTCCTGCTAGACCTAACCGATAAGTGTTACGCCAGTTTTGTGGTGTATAAGCTGAAAATCCACGAATCGTGACAACGGTATCGACCATCGAAGACCAATTTGCCCAACCTAATTCGCCTAATAAAGTGAATTTATCTGATAAACGTTGCGCAATGCTTGTCATGAGTGTTGCGGGCATGACCATTTTGGTAGAGGTATTGGGTGTGGCAGAAATATTTAAAAAATTGGC
Source organism: uncultured Coxiellaceae bacterium (assembly GCA_964438435.1). Taxonomy (GTDB): domain Bacteria; phylum Pseudomonadota; class Gammaproteobacteria; order DSM-16500; family DSM-16500; genus Aquicella. The sequence continues at coordinate 18,043 of CAYTKY010000010.1, forward strand.
GCTTCCACTTAAATGATGCACAATTTGCGAGCGATAAGTGATGCCCCATTTTGTTGCGGGACTAGGTGTTAATAAGATGCCTAAGTTAAACCCAGCCGCATAGTCATTTGCTTTAATCGTTAATTGACCGTCCAAGATAGGTGCAATAATTGGGATAGCAACGGTTTGATAAAGATTGGCATATTCGATTGTCAATCCACCGCCAATCGCAGCCCAATTATTCAGTTGATAGGCAATCGTAGGATTTAAATCGAGTGCATAAAACATCATTTGTTGTACGAAGTAACGCCCAACCCAATGATTGTCGTAATTCAGTGATCCACCATACGGTGCTGTTAAACTGATGCCCATTTTAAAATGGGGGGAATAGTGATAGACAAAATAAGCATCCGCACCGGGCAACAGTGAGCCGGCATTGCCGCCATTATTACCCGGAATAGTATTCGTTGAACTAGGTGAAAAATGCGTGTAAGGCAGCATCATTTGTGTGCCTAACAAAAATTGGGAAGTAGGCAGTAATGCCATACCGGCAGGATTATAATAAGCTGTTGATGCATCTGACGTGATGACTGTTTGCCCGACACCGGCTGTTCCATTAATAGGAGCGCCTAATTCATAAAGTTGAAATGCCGCAGCATAAGAATTTTGTGTGAGGAGTAATGTGCCCGCAACAGTAGAGATCAGTGATAAACGTACGTGTTTCATGCTTGTTTTCCCTAATAAGAATTAATGAAAAAGTCTTGCAATATCATTGACTAAGGCTTGAACAATGATGACAAAAATAAAGATAAACCCAAGTCGATAAAGCAACAATAATACATTTTCTGGAATCGGTCTTCGTGTAATTGATTCGATGATATGCATTAACAAGTGTCCGCCATCTAATCCTGGAATAGGGAGAAGATTAATGATGCCAATCGAGATACTCATAAAAGCAAGAAAGACGGTAAATGAAATAAACCCATAATTTAAAGCTGTGCCTGCGGTTTCAAAGATGGTAATCGGTCCGCCTAAACTTTTTAGCGATAATTTCCCAGTCAGCAATTTTCCAAAAAGCATGACATTAAAATAAACAAAATCAGTTATTTCTTGTAATGCACGAGGAGCAGCTTCAAAAAAAGAATATTGAATATGCCGAAGTTGTATTTTGGGCATATCAAATTTAGGCGCAATACCTAGATAACCTGTTTTATCTAAAGTGATATTACGCTGATACCCGATGATGACGGGAACATCAAGACGTTTTGATTTTCGTTCAATGGTGAAAAATAATAACTGAGAAGGGTTGTGTGAAATAATACTGCTTAATTCATTCCAAGTTTTAATCGTTTTGTGATTAATGGCGATGATTTGATCGCCTATTTGTAAGGGCGATTTCACAGCGGGTGAATTAGGTGCTATTTCATCAATAATCAAGGGAATAAAGGGTTGGTATGGCATAATGCCAATACTGGAGAGTGGATCGGGCGATAATTCATCCATGTGCCAGTGCGATAAATTGAGCGAATAAGTCGAAATTTTTTTACTATAAATATTTTTCACTTCCATTTTCGCCGCATCGTTATTCCCGATGTGTGCGATTAAACGCAATATGACACTGCTCCATGTTGGCGTCGGTTTGCCGTCTATCGTCATAATTTCATCATTAGGATTGATTTTACTGGTTGCTGCAATTGAATGGGGAATGATACTGCCAATAACAGGCTTAACAGTTGTAAATCCAATTGTAAAAATAAGCCAATATAAAATAAAAGCACAAAACAAATTCATGGCAGGACCTGCTAATACAACCAAGAATTTTTTATAAATGGGTTGTCGATTAAAGGCAAAAGGTAATTGTTCTTTTGAAACCATGCCCTCATTTTCATCTAACATTTTGACATAACCACCGAGTGGTATGAGTGCAAAAACATATTCAGTGCCATTTTTGCCACGCCATGAAAAAAGTTTTTTACCAAAACCAATTGAAAATTGTAACACGTTGATATTGAGCATGCGTGCTACAATGAAATGCGCATACTCATGCGTGCCAATGATAAACAGGATGGTAAATAAAATACCGATGATAAATGTGATGATTGATATCATTACGCATCCTATGATTTATTAGGTTTGAATCCAATTCCTTTTAACTTATCAGATATTTTTTCTGCTGTAGCCATATCTCTAAAAGGACCTACTTTGACGCGATATAAATTAGATTGAGCAGTGGGGTTGTAAATTTGAATCGGTGCCGGGAGTAAGGTCATTAATCGATTTTTTAATCTTTCTGCATGTGCTTTATGACGAAAAGCACCTACTTGTAAATAAACAGCTTGGATATGATGATCTCGATTCAAGCGTTTAAAGGTTGCTGAATCCGCAGCGGCGATTTCATGAAAATGATGAGAAGATTGCATTTGCTTTGTTGTCTTTCCAGCAAGTATCGCATGAGATTGCTTTGATTTTATTGCCAAATGAGGGAAATGCCAAATCGATTGATTTTCTTCTGCATATTCGTAAGGATCAATCGCTTTAATGGCGACAGGCGCTGTTCCGTGTCCTAACATTCCTAATTTTTTTGCAGCAACGTAAGATAGATCAATCAAACGATTTGATTCAAAGGGTCCACGATCATTGACTTTCACAATAATTTTTCGACGATTTTTTAAATTAGTTACTTCGACATAAGTTGGTAAAGGCAATGTTTTATGTGCAGCTGTCATGCTCAGCATATTGTAAGGTTCGCCACTCGATGTGCGTTTTGCATGGAATTTAGTACCATACCAAGAAGCCGTACCCGTTTCCTGATAATACTTGCTTGATCGCATGGTGTAATAACGTCTTCCAAATACGACATAAGAAGGCATATTTCCATATTTTGCTAAACGCTCAGGTTTGGGTGTGGCATTGGGAATTTTAGTTTCATCGACATAAAAGTTAGGGGGTCCATCACTTCGACTGATATGCCCGCTGCAACTACTCAGTAAGATGGTGAATATGAGTGCAAAAATAATGTGACAAAAAGGATAACTTAATACATATCTTCGATGTCCTATCATATTTTAATCATCCATTCAGTTGTTTTTTTAATTCTAGGATATCATTGCTTAATTGAAAAACGGCCATGGCATACAAGTCACTAGAATTATAACGCTTAATGACGTCAAAATTAGGATAGCCTAACCAATATTCTTTTGTATAACGATTTTCTAATTCAATTATTTTCACCTTGAGATTCGTATTGGATATTTTACTTTTTGGTGTGATCCCATATTTGGAGAGATAAGCAATAGAAAATGCCTGGCTGGGTTTGTTGTCACGCATTAAATAATCATAGCGGCTACCAAACGCATGCGCTTCTATGGCGACAGGTTCATTTAACTTCCAACCGTGTTTATGGTAATAATTAGCGATGCTGCCGATGACATCGACTTCATCATTCATTAAATCAATTTTCCCACTCTTAGAAAAATTCACTGCATAATAACGATAGCTACTCGGCATAAATTGCGGTTGGCCAATGGCACCCGCATAAGAACCCATGATTTTTAAAGGATTCAGATTTTCATCACGCGTGAGCAAAAGAAATTGTTCTAATTCTTTACGAAAAAAAGGTGCGCGAGAAGAGTCACTAAAAGCAAGATTGGTTAGTGAATCTATCACACGATATTCACCGTTTCGTCGACCATATTTTGTTTCAATACCGATGGTCGCTACAATAATACTAGCAGGTACGCCGTATTGTTCTTCAGCTTTTTTTAGAACAGAAGCATATTTTTTCCAAAATTCGACACCATGTTGAATGCGCCATTCATTGACAAAAAGCATTTGATAAGTGTGCCATGGTTTTTTTTCTAGCGGCTTATTAATGTGATGGATTACTTGCGGGCGTATTTTGACTTCACTAAACAAAGCTGTCAGATATTGTGGGTTGAATCGATATTTTTTTACCATTTGTTGAATAAAGGATTGTACATCAGGTCGATGCGCAAAATTACTATCCGCATAAGCGGTGCATGTCATCAAAAAAATAAAAATGAAAGAAAAAACTCGAGCCATATTGTTATCCTTTAAGTGGTCACTAATTTCCTGTGTGTTTGTATAGACATCAGGATACCGAAACTTGCCATCATCGTCACCATGGAAGATCCGCCATAGCTTACTAAGGGTAGCGGAATACCCATAACAGGTAAAATCCCAGTGACCATTCCCATATTAATAAAAAAGGAGGCAAAAAAAGTAAAGGTAATACTACCGGCTAGTAACCTCGAAAAAGTATCTTGTGCATGCATGGTCACATAAAGGCCTCGTAATATAATTAGCATAAAAAGTAAAATGAGCGTGACACTGCCAACAAAGCCAAATTCTTCGCCACAAACGGCAAAAATAAAATCAGTGGAATGTTCCGGTAAAAAATGCAAATTAGTTTGCGTTCCATTAAACCATCCTTTCCCAAAAATCCCTCCAGAACCAATGGCAATTTTAGATTGAATGATGTGATAACCATTTCCAAGCGGATCTCTCTCTGGATTTAAAAACATCATCACCCGCTGACGTTGGTAATCATGCAAAAAATGCCAAACAAATGGAATGCAAATTGAAATAGTGATTAATGCTGATGACATAATTCGCCAGCTTAATCCTGCTTGAAATAATACGCTGGCACCCGCAATGCAAAGTAGACAAGCTGTGCTTAAATCAGGTTGCTTCGCTGTTAAAATAGCCGGAATGAATATAATAGGAATTGCGATGAGTACGGATTTTAGCGTGATAGGCAGACGAATTTTGTGATAATACCAAGCTAGTAGAAGCGGTATGGCTAACTTCATCATTTCTGCGGGCTGAAAATGCATGATTCCTAAATCAAGCCAACGTTGAGCACCCTTACCCACTCGTCCAGCAATGGCAACAGCAATTAATAAACTTATTCCGATGAGGTAAACCCAAGGTGCGGAACGTTGCAAAGTGATGGGCGGTATTTGCGCGAAAAATAACATGATGGCAAATGCAAACAATAATCGCGCAGACTGAAGTTCAATCGTGCGAAAACTTTGGCTGCTTGCGCTATATAAAACGGTGAGTCCTGCTAGGCACAGTAATAAAATAAAAGAAAATAACGTAATGTCGATATGTATGCATTGCCAAAACGTTCGATAACGCGTGTCATGCGGAGACTTTTTGAACGTGTTCATTAGCATGATCATTATCCTCCGTTGTGTTGGCAAGTTTTTCGAAAAGTATTTTACAGGTATCTGAATTTTTAAATGCATCTTGTGTGCATGTTAGATAATAATCAAATATCATGCGCGCTGCATCAATCGTTGCATAACTATTTTCAGTCACAATCGCTAAAGCAATTTTGGGATTATCAACAGGCGCGAAGGCAATAAAAAGGTGATGATCGCGTAATTTTTCTGGTAAGGCTTCTTGCTTATCTTGTTCGTCAGGATTTCGTCTAGAGGCAACTTGACCTGTCCCTGTTTTTGCAGCGATTGTATAAGTGTGTCCGTGGCCATAACTACGTGCTGTTCCTTGCGGGGAATTGACAACATCTTGCATCGCATCAATAACAATTTCCCAATTTTTTTTATCTTGCAAAACGATCGGTGGGAGTGGAACAGGGGTTTGTGGTTGATAATTTCTACCTGGAATTTGTTCACCCAATAATAAAGAAGGGATAAAACGTTGGCCTCGATTTGCTAATGCGGCAACTGCTGTTGCTAGCTGCAGGGGTGTCGTTTGCATATAACCTTGACCAATACCTGAAATAATGGTGTCACCTTCATACCATGAAGTCCCTTTTGTTTTTCGTTTCCATTCAGGAGAAGCAACGACACCGCTCAATTCATCATCCAAATCAATTCCTGTGACAGAACCAAAACCAAATCGTGTCAAGATATCATCCATACTATGAATGCCCATCTTATTGGCCAAGGTATAAAAATAAATATCGCAAGAAGCAAGTATCGCTTTATTTAAATTAACAGTGCCATGGCCATGACGACTAGAATCATGAAAAAAACGTGAATAATTGGGTAATTGAAACCAACCTGGATCAAAAATTGAAAAATTAGGTGTGATCACTTGGGTGTCTAGTGCTTGTAAAGCAAAATAAGGTTTGATAGTAGAGGCAAATGGATAAAGGCCCCGTAATGCACGATTGAAAAGAGGCCTTTCTTTGGATTCATTCAATGCTTGATAATCTTTTCGATTAATCCCCAATACAAATAAATTGGGATCATAATTAGGCTGGCTGACCATTGCTAGCACTTGTCCCGTTTGTGGTTGCAAAATCACAATGGCACCGCGATGTCCTGCTAGGGCTTTTTCAGCAACATATTGCAAGTGACTGTCGAGCGTTAAGTAAATATTTTTTCCGGGATGGCTTTTAATTTCTTTTAAGATACGAATCGGTTTGCCGCTGGCATCATTTTCTGCTTCTTCGTAACCAACATTACCATGCAATTCTTCTTCGTAATATTTTTCAATACCTGATTTTCCAATATAGTTGCTGGCACTGTAATTAATGGCATCAATTTCATCGAGTTCTTTTGTACTAATACGTCCTACATAACCTAATACATGACTAAAATATTCTTTAAACGGGTAATGCCGCATCAAACGCGCTTTAATAATGATGCCGGGAAAATGATATTGATTTTCGGTGAAACGTGCGACTTCATCTTCTGTTAAGCGAAGTTTCAAAGGAATTTCGTCAAAACGACGATGCTGTTTTAATTGACGATGAAATTGATGAATGTCACTATCACTCAGTGCAACAATTTTTTTTAATGCATTGATGCTTTTTGATAAATCTTGGACTTGGTATGGAATAACATCCAAGCTAAATACGGGAATATTTTCTGCTAATAAAATGCCATTTCGATCGTAAATCAAACCTCGTGTGGGCTCGACGGGAACGAGATCAAGCCAATTTTTAGTCGATTGTGTGCTATACATGTCGTGTTTGTAAATTTGCAAATAAGCAAGCCGCAATATCAAAAGAAAAATTAATAAGCAAATAAAGATGAGCCCTAAAATGGAGCGTTGGGCCGTTAGCTGAATTTCTTCACGGTGATTTTTGATCGGAATGCGTTTTTGCATTGAGTAATAGCTCTAAAATTTTCATTATACTGCGAACCGCGCATCAAGAAAATCGATAACCAATATCCAATACAAGTGGCACCGTAATGCCTGAATTATGGCTCGATAAATGCGCATTGGAATAATGTACAGCATGAATACCGACTGAAAATCGCTCCGATTTACCCAACAAAGCACCTACTCCCATGCGATCTTGAAAAGCAAAATGGATGCCAAGATTTCGATCATCTAAATGAGTGTGATTCAGGTAGGAAAGACCAATGCTGAACTCAAGAAAAGGTAAAAAAGGACCGTGTTTTTTGAAAGTATAACGGACGACAGGAGCAATGGAGTAAATGTTCAACGTGGTGTAGTAGGGCGTATTGGTAATCCAAAAATGCGAAAAGCCCCCATCAAAATAAACATTAAATTGCCTCCATTTAAAGCGTTGTGGATCGTAATTTACCATGACTTGATAACCATGTAATGCGGGGGGTTCCTTCGTGATGGCTGCATAGGAGACCATCGCGCCATAATAGGGTTCTGCGAAGGCAAGTGAAGGTAACGAAAAAAGCAAAGGTAACGTAAATTGAATGCATTCCCTTAATTTCACGGGTATCTTCCTTAATACCGTCAGAAATTAGCATAACATAATGAGGGAAAATAATTACACCTTTTCTTTAAAACCCAGGGCGGCTAAACGAGTTTGAAGGCTGGGGTGTGTCGAGAAGAAATCGCCAATCGATGCCATCGAGCTGATGCCTGCTTCACTGGGGTCATACAAATAAGCCTCACGTCGAACATTTTCATGAGGTGCTTGAGCGGCTGAATAAGCGTCACTGTTTTTTTGATAATCTTGATGAATTTTAATGAGAGCAGTTGCTAAGGGTTGATTGGTGCGCATTAGTTCAACAGAACCTGCATCAGCCATTAATTCGCGTGTGCGACTAAGATATAGCAATAGTAAGGCCGTGATAATGGGTAAAGTAAAACGCAAAATAAAAATAATGGTAGCCAGTGAATTTTTGGATCGATCACGTTCATCTCTTGATGAAAAAAGAATACTTTGAAACATGATATCTAAAACAATAATGGATAAGTTAGCGAGTAGTGAAGCAGTCAAAGTCAGTTTAATATCCATGTGACGAATATGACTTAATTCGTGTGCCATGACCGCCTGCAATTCATCTCGATTCAATTTTTGCATAAGACCGCGTGTGATGGCGACCATGGCAGATTTTTCACTGTAGCCACTGGCAAAGGCATTCATATAATCAGCATCGATAATAAAAACGTTTGGCATGTAACGTAAGCCTGCTGCAATTTTCATTTCTTCAACGACATTGTAAAGTTGTTGCTCTGCAACATTTTGTGCTGTTTCTGGTGTAATTTGATGATATTCCGTACCGAGCAGCATGAGTTTATCATGAAGTGTATAGCTGATTAATAATGAAATTGCGGCGATGACTAGCATCACTATGGTTGCAATCGGAAATAATCGAAAGGTAATTAACGCATAAAATAATTGTGAAAGAGGTGCGCGAGGATAGCTCGATGAATAAAGGGACATGTCGATCAGCAAACCGATTGCGCAATAAATCAGAAAAAAAAGCGCGATGATGATATAGGTCCGACTATAATTCTGGCGCAGTGTTCTGCGCCAGTCAGCTGTTGAAATTGCGTAATGATCAAGTTGATTAGACATAACTTATCTATTTGAAGTTATTTATAATTGCACAGTATAAGATTCTTGCTCCGCTACTTTTTGTTCACTCAATTGCCAATAAGGAAAATCCATGTCTAATCTGGCGTGGAAACCAGAAACAATCATATTGGCAGGAAAAGATTTCTTGTTGGCATTATAAATTTCAATGCTATCGTTGTAAGATTGTTTTGCATAAGCTAATTTGTTTTCTGTGCTCACAATTTCTTCTTGTAATTGCAGGACATTTTGATTGGCCTTTAAATCGGGATATTGTTCAAACACGACATTTAAATTTGAAGCTATATTTGAAATTTTATTTTCCGCATCGATCCGACTTTTTTCATCCCCGCTCGCATGCGCTTGTTGTGCTTGATTACGCAGCGCGACAACGTCTTTCAGGGTGGTTTTTTCATAATCCATGTATTTTCTGACGACATTAATTAATGATTCAAATACTTTGAAACGTCGATCTAGTTGAATATCAATTTGTTTTTGATTGTTGCGAACGGTTTCTATCTGCGCAATTAAACGATTGTACGTTAAAATAACAAAACCGATGATCACGGCGAGTACGATTAAGATGATAAGCGTCATGGTCGATATTCTCCATTTGAGAAAGGTATTATTCTGAGAGTGACAAAATCGATCTCTTATTTTAGCATGAATTATTATTAAATAGTAATCAAGGGAAAACCCATGTCTGCTGAAACATTAAACTTAACGCCCGAGCTTTATACTTATCTGCAAAAAAATTCTTTGCGTGAGCCCGAGGTCCTTAAAAATTTGCGCAGAGAAACACGCAAAAAAAGCAATCATGTGATGCAGATTTCGCCTGAGCAAGGTCAATTCATGGCCATGCTTGTTGACCTGCTGGGTGCTAAAAAAACCGTAGATATTGGGACGTTTACCGGCTATAGCGCTTTAGCAGTTGCTTTAGCATTACCTGCCGATGGAAAAGTAATCACATGTGATATCAGTGCGGAGGCGCCTTCGATAGGCAAAACATTTTGGAGTATGGCGGGTGTCAGCGAAAAAATTGATTTGCAAATTGGGGAAGCGACAAAAACACTGAAAAAATTAATTAATGAAGGCCAGGCGGGCACTTTTGATTTTTCTTTTATTGATGCAGATAAATTGAATTATCCGACTTATTACGAACTCTCTCTTTCACTTTTACGTCGTGGTGGATTGATTGCTATTGATAATGTTTTGTGGGGCGGTGCGGTGGCCGATTTAGACAATCAAGAAGCAGATACAAAATCAATTCGCTCATTGAATGAATTCATTTTAAAAGATGAACGTGTCACTATAAGCATGCTACCGATTGGAGATGGCTTAACTTTGGCAAGGAAACGGTAATTCATCTGTTTGAAATTGTTGAATGTTACTTCGCTGAAAAACATGGTCAATCCAGAGTGTATTTAATTGCTCTGACAAACGATTTTGCGTTTGGCGTGCATTCATATGATCCATATCAATGATTTCTAATGGTTGATCTTGCCACGAACAAGCGAAAACGGCTTTAGTGCGTTGTCCTGTTTCAGGATCAATTTGCCATTGTAAGCATTGCGCACAAACACCTTTTAGCATGCATTGCATGTTTCCATAGACAGAGCCAAAAACTTTTGGATTGTGATGAAAGTAAGGTTTCAATAATGAATGACGTGCAGCTTGAAAGCGACGTAATAATGCTGTGTCACCAACAACATAAATGCGATCAATTTGATTTAAAGGAAGCGTTGGATTTTGTTTTGTGTAATTTAAAAGTGCTTGGATGATATCATCGCCTGTAAAAGAAAAATCAGTTTCACGGTTTGTTCGAATGCGATCGCCCATTTTGGTTTGCCAAACAATATGATCAGTTGCTTTTTCTAAAATATCTTGGCAATACACTTCTTCTTTTTGATTGAATTGTCCCAAATACATCACTTGATTGCCTGCTGCACGCATCGCTGGCCCGTAACTTCTTAAAAAAGGAAAACTAGCTTGTTGGCCAATAATCAAAATTTTTTCATGCGATGTTGGGATTTTTGCATGAACACCCGTTGGTCCCATTAATGAAACAGGATCTCCCGGCTTCAATGTGGCGCATAATTTTGCGTTTGCTGAATGTTCATTCACAATAAAAGTTAAGGTGCCTTGCGATGGATTGCATTCTGCTGTAACTAATGGCAATGGCTCCATTTGTAATAGTGTTTCTTGAATAACTGGCGCATGTGTTTCAAAATTTTGTAAACGATAAAATTCACCTGGTTTAAAATGCTTTGCTGCAAGGGGTGCTTGAATGGTTAATTCAATGATGTGGTTTGTTTTGCGAGACATAGTGGTGACATGTGCGCGGAATAAATGATTCATTCGATCAGCAAATTCGCGATATGTTTTTTCGCAAGCGGATGACGATATTTTCTTTTTCAATAAATTTAAAATTTTTGGATATGTACGCATGCCTGATGCAATCGCTTTCACAACATTGCCATGAAAAACAGGATGCGTGTCACCAATTAAACTGACGCGATGTGCATCTTTTTGATATGAAGTAAACGGCCCAAACTTTGGATCTTTGCAATGTTCAATAGATTGCGCATGAATTAATTCACCTTCCTCATCTTCATAATGTTGATATTGTAAATTAACCCGATGAAAGGTGCCGCGATGTTCAAATTCATAAGCTGTATTAGGTTGCGTACCTGTTGCGACTAAAATAGAACGAGCAGGTAAGCGAATTTCTTCTTGCGATGTGATCCATTCATTATTTTCACGAATACGTTTATGACAAATCAAAGCTTCTGCGTGACCCTCATTATCTAATTCAACCGCAGTGGGCTCATGTTTTTCAGCATAAAAAATACCTTCTTGTAAGGCTTTTTTTAATTCTTCATGATTGTAAATGTAAGCGGGTGATTCTTGCATTGAGCGTCGATATGCAATCGTGACGCCGCCCCATGCATGAATTAATTTAATAAAATTGGGTTGTATTCCCTTTGCTTTTGCCGATTCGCGCTCTTCACGCACTGCGCGACCATGGCATAAAAATTCTTCGAGAATACGAAGGGAGGCTGTATCAAATTGTTCTTGAATGAATTCTTCACCATATTCTGCAATTAATTTTTCATATCGAGTTAATATTTTTTCAACTTGCGTGATGTAGTAGGCTTGCACTTCTGTTGCAGTATCAACACCGGTTAAGCCACCACCGATCACGACAGCCGGTAAGCGTACTTGCAATTGAGAAATGCTACTCGCTTTCGCTGCATTACCTAATTGTAATGCCATCAAAAAATCATTTGCTTGACGCATACCCGGCGCGAGACTTCCTGGTATGGGTAATGCTTTCGGTAATCCCGCGCCGACTGCGATGACAAAGTGATCGAAACCCATTTCCCAGGCATCTTCAACGGTGATTGTTCCACCAAAACGGACGCCACCGAATACTTGAAAATGAGGACGGCGCATGAGACTTAAATAAATTAATTTCAGAAAATTTTTATCCCAGCGCACGGTAATGCCATATTCAGCCACACCACCAAATCCTGCCATAATGCGTTCATCTAATGATTCTTTCAGGTCAGCAAATTGATAAATGGGTTGCGTGAGCAAATGGCTGGGTAATGGTTCGATTTTTAATCCATCAAATCCAACAATGGCAAAACCTTCCAACAACAAATGATGTGCTAAGGTAAAACCAGCAGGACCCATGCCGGCAATCATGACTTTTAAGCCATTATAAGGTTTCATCATCCATTGTTGTTGACGTAGAGGATTCCAGCGTGTCAGTAAATCATAAATTTCAACACCCCAAGGTAAATCAAGCACGTCTGTTAAAACACGCGTTTCAATTTGCGGAATATTGACAGGGTCTTGTTTTTGATAAATGCATGCCTTCATACAATCATTGCAAATACGATGACCGGTTGCAGGACACATCGGGTTATCAATCATGATGACGGCTAATGCGGCTAATGTGTGGCCATCTTTTTTGAGATAATGCATCTCAGAAATTTTTTCTTCGAGCGGGCAACCGGTTAATGTGACATCCAGGGGGTTTTTTTTCAAACCTTGTGAAGGATCTCCTTTTTTAACAGGAAATCCTTTTGAACAAAAATCACCTTCGTGATCGTGACAATAAATGCAGTAATTTATTTCATTTTGTACTTCACGTTCATTCATGCGAGGGTCGGTGAGTTTGAATCCATCACGTAACCGCCAGTCAGTAGGTGGGCTTGCTATTCGACCGTAACGATCGTTTTCGATCGGTTGGGTGGGGATCAGATTGGCATATTCTAAGCGATCCGGCAGTTGAAAACTGGTCCAGCCTTTTACCATGGCCTGGCCTGCTGATGAACCTAACGCATGGGTGCACCATTGCACTAATTTTTCAATTTCTGAAGTATGATTTTCAGGGTTGGCTAAATAATTCGTACTAAGTAAAGCAATGGCCAACTCTTTATCTGATGTTTGGAGTGGTGCTTTATCGAGTTCTGCGGTAAGCCAGTCATTGAGTTCTGCAAAACTTGAAAATTGGGAAAGGCGAGTGACTTCTTTTTTAGCTCGACGTAAAACGAAGTATTTCTTAAATGTGGCGATAGGGTTAGAGGAGGTCGTCTTAGCTTGGCTAATCGCAACCGCTTCTTCAATATGAAAGAGAGAGGTTAAAAATTGCTCAACGGAAATTGCGCAACTAATTAATAATTCACTTATTTCTATCGATGTAAAGGGTCGGGTTGCATGGCGATAGGATAGCAGTTGTTCATGTAAATCAGGCGATTGATGCTTTAGCTGCTCTAAAAAACAGTCATCGAGACGCTTCAACCCCGCCGAATGAAAAAACTCGTTAAAAGCGAAGCCGTTAAGCTTTAGGTGAGGTGGGGTTGTCATAGGGATATTC
>CAYTKY010000011.1:0-31379 GCA_964438435.1 uncultured Coxiellaceae bacterium
AGCAGGGAGTCAATTTATTTTCAACCGATGCTACCTTCTAAACTCACTTCCAATAATTTTTGTGCTTCAACAGCAAATTCCATGGGTAATTCATTAAACACTTGCTTACAAAAACCATTCACAATCATTGAAATCGCATCTTCTGTTTTTAATCCGCGTTGACGACAATAAAATAATTGATCTTCGCCAATCTTCGATGTCGATGCTTCATGTTCAACATGCGCTGTTTGATTTTTCACTTCAATATAAGGAAACGTATGCGCACCACAGGTGGCACTCAATAAAAGTGAATCACATTGCGTATAATTTCGTGCATTTTTTGCGCCAGGTAACATGCGCACCAAACCACGATACGTATTTTGTCCGTGACCAGCCGCAATCCCTTTCGAAATAATCGTGCTGCGCGTATTTTTTCCGATGTGTATCATTTTTGTGCCTGTATCGGCTTGCTGATAATGATTGGTTAACGCAACGGAATAAAACTCTCCCACGGAGTAATCCCCTTGTAAAATGACGCTCGGATATTTCCAAGTAATTGCTGAACCAGTTTCTATCTGCGTCCATGCGATTTTCGAATTCACACCGCGACAAGCACCGCGTTTAGTCACAAAATTAAAAATACCACCGCGTCCTTCTTCATCCCCTGGATACCAATTTTGCACAGTGGAATATTTAATTTGTGCGTTATTTAATGCAACCAACTCAACAACCGCCGCATGCAATTGATTTTCATCACGCATCGGTGCCGTACAACCCTCTAAATAGCTAACATAACTATCATCATCAGCAATGATGAGTGTGCGTTCGAATTGTCCTGTTTTTGCAGCATTAATGCGAAAATAGGTCGATAGTTCCATCGGGCAACGCACGCCCTTAGGAATATAAACAAAGGAACCATCGCTAAAAACAGCGGAATTGAGCGCGGCAAAAAAATTATCCCGATAAGGGACAACCGTTCCCAAATATTTTTCAATGAGTTCAGGATACTTTTGTAATGCCTCAGAAAAAGGACAAAAAATCACACCCGCTTCTGCGAGTTTGGCTTTGAATGTTGTGGCAACCGAAATGCTATCAAATACGGCGTCCACGGCCACACCCGCCAACCGACCTTGTTCATGCAAAGGAATGCCTAATTTTTGATACGTCTCTAGTAACTTAGGATCCACTTCAGCCAAACTTTTTGGCCCGTCTTCCACAGACTTAGGTGCCGAATAATAAATTATATCTTGATAATCAATTGCTTGGCAGTGAAGATGCGCCCACGTTGGTGGTGTCATCGTTTGCCAATGGCGAAAGGCCTGCAATCGCCAATCTAGCATGAATGCCGGTTCATTTTTTTTGGCTGAGATCAGACGGATAATTTCTTCATTTAACCCTGGCGGAATCGTGTCAGATTCGATGGCTGTTACAAATCCATAGGGATAATGCTTCTCGACCACTTCTTTTATCAATTTATTTGTCATAAGGGCCTCGAACTTGCCCCAAAATTAGGATGCCTACAGTAGCATATTTACGCTATTTATGGCAATTCCGCCTTCTCCCCGAACACCTTTATTGAATCGCCATCTTAATGTAAATTAGTACCGGTTCGGCATAGAAGGAAGTCAGCCATGCAATATAACAAATTAGGTAAAGCGGGTATTCGCTTAAGTGAAATTTCTTTTGGTTCATGGATTACCTTTGGGAAGCAAGTCGGCTTAAATGAAGTAAAAAAACTGATGCATACAGCGTATGATCACGGCATCAATTTTTTCGATAATGCGGAAGCTTATGCGCATGGTGAAGCAGAAATATTGATGGGGAAAGCCATCAAAGAATTTCATCGCGAAGAATTAGTTATCTCAACAAAAATTTTTTGGGGTGGTAATGGTCCCAATGACACGGGATTATCACGGAAACATTTATTGGAAGGAACAAAAAATTCACTGCGCCGTTTGCAATTAGATTATGTCGATTTATTATTTTGCCATCGTCCTGACCAACACACTCCCATTGAAGAAACCGTCTTAGCCATGGATTATTTGGTGCGAGAAGGCTTTGCTTTTTACTGGGGAACATCCGAATGGAGTGAGTGGCAAATTGAACAAGCTTATCAAACGGCAGAAAAATTAAATTGCATCAAACCTTCGATGGAGCAACCGAAATACAATCTTTTTTTTCGAGATCATTTGGAAAAAGATTATCTACCGCTTTTTGAAAAATATGGTTTAGGCACGACAACTTGGAGTCCGCTTGCCTCAGGTATTCTTTCTGGCAAATATAATCAAGGTATTCCGAGCGATAGTCGGCTAGCAAAAGAAGCCTGGTTGGTGCCTGATAATTTTATGCACCTCATTGAAAAAACCAAACAGTTAAGCACACTCGCACAAGAATTAAATTGCACACTGTCACAATTAGCCATTGCTTGGTGTTTGAAAAATTCGAATGTCAGTTCAGTGATCACAGGCGCAACTAGAATTGAACAATTAATCGAAAACTTGGGCGCTATCGAAATAAAAACACAATTATCGCCCGATGTTATGAAAAAAATAAAAACGATTACATCACGAGAGGAGTCTGATGCTTAAAAATAAAACCTCATTACAAATACGCCAATTAGAATTACATGTTAATTTAGGCTGGCGAAAAAAAGAAAGAGGGAAAGAGCAGGCTGTTTTTCTTGACCTCGATATTTTTTTTCCCTCGATGCCTAAGGCTTGTCTCACCGATGAACTGGATGACACGTTTTGTTATGCCAAGCTCATCGAACATCTTCGAGAAAAAATCAGCGAAAAATCCTATCGATTAATTGAGCATTTATGTCGTGATATTTATCAGCACGCAAAAAATTTTTTAGAAACAAAATCCAACCTGCGTGTTTGCATAACCAAATATCCTAACATTCCAGGTTTAGGGCACGTTAGTTTTTGTTACGAAGACGAATAATTCACCATGATCATTTTAGGATTAGGTTCCAATTTAGGCGATCGATTAACTCATTTACGCACCGCCTTACAAGCCATTCGTCAACTTCCTGATGTTATTGTAAGACGAGTTTCGCCGATTTATATTTCTGATGCCTTGCTGCCTGAAAATGCCTCTAAAGAATGGGATCGATCTTATTTAAATTTAGCCTTATCTTGCGAAACTTCGTTAGCACCGCATGATTTACTTGGAAAATTAAAACAAATTGAATGGCGTATTGGTCGCAAACCAGAAATACGTCATTGGGGTCCACGAATAATTGATATTGATATTTTGGCGTGGAAAGACACCATCCTTCATGATGATGCGCTGACTGTGCCACACGAAGGTCTACAAGAACGTCCTTTCGCTTTATGGCCACTAGCAGATATTGCACCACTGTGGAAGTTTCCCTTACCAGGAAAAAATCAAGGCAAAACAGCTGCACAAATAGTAGAAGCATGGGGATCACGTTTTTCCGGTGAGGCGCCCTTTCATACAAAACAAATTCAACAACGCATCGATACGCCCGCCTTAGTTGGCATCATCAATATCACTCCTGATTCATTTTCAGATGGCGGTCAATGGATAACGACAGATAAAATCAAAGAACAAGCGATACACCTTGTTAATGCCGGCGCGGAAATTTTAGATCTCGGTGCCGAATCCACAGCCCCTCATGCTCAAGCATTGGATGTAACAACAGAATGGCAACGATTAGAACCTGCGCTTGCGATGCTGCGTGATATCAAAGAAACTTTTTTATTGGAACCGAAAATTAGCCTTGATACACGCCATGCTGACATAGCACAACGCGCCCTCGATTATGACATTGATTGGATCAATGATGTTTCTGGATTACAAGATCCCGCAATGCGTGAAATTGTTGCTCAGTCAAAAAAAGAGTGTGTGGTCATGCATCATGTTAGCATTCCTGCGAGTCGCGAATATGTTTTACCGCGGGATGAAGACAACATAAAACTTGTTTATGATTGGATGTCATCACAATTAGCGGTCTTTGAAAAAGCAGGCATTGCGCGCGAAAAAATCATCGTGGACCCTGGTATTGGTTTTGGTAAAGCATCCGAACATTCTCTTGAGTTAATTAAACAAATTCACCTATTTCATTCGCTCGGCGTTCGTACCCTCGTTGGTCATTCACGAAAATCTTTTTTATCTTTGTTCACATCACTTCCTTCTTTTGATCGTGATCTTGAAACAACGGCTATCGCGATTCATCTAATGAATCAATCAATTCATTATCTTCGTGTGCATAATGTTGAAATGTGTTCACGAGCATTTAAAATAATGAACGCCATCCAACCGGTTTGATTTTTTAAAGGATAGCTTGTACTTCACTCACGGTATGAAATGATCCAAATACAATAATTCTATCGTTTTCAATCGCTTTATTTTTAGCTGCTTCATAGGCAGCTTGAATAGATGAATAAAAATAAACATTCCTCATCTTCATTTTTTCAAAATATTCTTTTAATGTTTTTTCAGAAGCACCTCGTTTTACTGTGAGTGGTGCAACATACCAGATATCAATGACATTGCACATTTCTTGCAAGCACGTTTGAATATCTTTATCTGCTAACATAGAAAAAACGGCTCGTGTTTTTCCTTGGCATGGCATTTCTTTCAATCGTTTTGCTAACAAAGCCACAGACCCTGCGTTATGTGCAACATCATAAATATGAATGATGGGACCTTCGATGATTTGAATACGACCAATTAATTTTGTATTTTGTAATCCTTGTTGAACTTTTTCGATTGATACGGGTAATCGTGGTTGCAATAAAGTAATAGCCATTAAAACAGAAGCCATGTTTTGAGTAGAGAGTGTATTGCGAGGTAAGTGCGTATCATTTTTTTTCCCGTAATGAAATGACCATGTGTTTTCTGTTTCTAGGTAGAAAAAATCTTTTCCCTGACAAAAGAGAGGAACTTGATGTTGACGTGCATATTCGATCAATGAAACAGGTGGATCGATATCCCCACAAACAGCGGGATGATTTTTTCGGAAAATCCCTGCTTTTTCTATCGCAATTTTTTCTCGTGTGTCTCCTAACCATTCCACATGATCAATACTAATGCTGGTAACAATAGCGACATCCGCATCGAGTATGTTCACCGCATCCAAGCGTCCTCCTAACCCAACTTCTAAAATCCAAATGTCGAGAGGAAACTTTTTGAAAATGAATAAGGCTGCTAAGGTATTAAATTCGAAAAGGGTTAAGGAAATATCGCCACGAGCTTCTTCGATTTTAGAAAAAGCCTCACAAAACAAGTCATCGCTCGCATCCACACCATCAATTCGTACTTCTTCATTGTGCTTAAATAAAAAAGGTGAGGTGAAAGCCCCTGTTCGATAGTCGGCAGCCCGGTAAATCGCTTCTAATCCAGCCACAGTCGATCCTTTCCCATTTGTTCCGCCCACCATCACTACAGGACAAGGAGGTGACAACAGATCTAATTTCTGTGCCACCGTTTTAACACGCGCTAGCCCTAAGTCGATGACTTGAGTATGAATGCTCGCAATATACGTGAGCCATTCAGATAATGTGGATAAGTTCATTGTTTTCTCTTTGGTAGGTTGTGTATAAGCTACGAATAAAGTTGATTGTCATTTTTTAAATTCATTTATCCCCATTAGGCGATTTTTTATACGTGAGTTTTCCACAGGTTATCAATGCTGTAAGTTTTTGAATTTATTGGTGTTTACATAGAAATCCACAAAAAACCCCTTGCTATATAACAAAAATCATCTTTAAAAATAAATAATATTATTTTGATTAAGAGAAGTCATGTAAATGAATATCCTTTTGGATGTCGGTGTTTTTTCGAAAAACAGGTTCGTTAGTTGCTTAATTCGCATCCAAGGTGTTATTGCAATCTATTTTTTTGTGTGTGCTATGCGCAAAATAATTACAACTTCTATCTTCTATTTTTAAAACGAGGTTTACATATGGCTGGCAATCGACGAATTCCTAAATTAGAAGACATCACATTTAATGCATTGGTGACACAAGGCATCTTTAGCATCGAAACCACCATGAATATGGATCCACGAAAAGTCTCACGGTTTATCGAAGAAAAAATTCATGCAAAACTCATGCCGATATTTCTGCAAGCGGTGATCGACGATAATCGAAAGAAAGTAGCCGAATTATTAACTAAAAATCCTGAGCTTTTGTTAATTAGAGCCCAAAAAGGATGCGACATACAGAGCCCATACACGTGGGTGACGTTTGATGTTGAAAATGAAGATGCTTTATCCATCGCCGCTAAGCGCAAACAAATAAAAATGATTGAGCTATTACTACCCTATTACGACAAACTTGAGCAAACAGTAGAAGTGATTAAGGCTAAGGCTGACTCATTATCAGTTTGGAAATCTTATCAAATACAAAAAAATGCAGAAGGTAAAGATGAAATTAGTATCCCACAACCATATCTCCATTATGCACAATCGTGGATTGATGTCTTCCAAAGAGAGACATTTCCACACGGCGTAAAAGGAAAGTTGAGTGAAAAGACAGAAGATCTACCTAATTTATTATTGAGCATTCTTTCGCCTTCGAAGCCAACCAAACTAGATGATTATATTGAGCCAGAATTATTGCTCCTTGCTCTTTATGAAACTTATTGCAAACAATTTAAAACATTTAAAAACTGGGAACAGCGGGATGCATTTTGTATTCGCATGATGGGTTTGACGCAAAGTGTTTTAACTCCTGAAACCGCCAAGATTTTTTGTGAAGGAATTCATTTCGTTCTTGAAAAACAAAGAAAAATAAATGAGTGTGCAGAATCTCTTACATTGCATGGCGGTAAATCTTTTTATCGGACGTCGCGCTTACCTCTCTCGGGGATGGGTATCGACTATTTATGCGGTGCAGATGGACGGCCCCATTTTGCCGCAGGATCTGATCAGTCCCTGTTGAAAAACTATCTTGAACAAAAGCAACAATTTTTCGGAACGCTTACGCAGCAATGGCTGAGTACCAAGCCAGCATATTGCAGATCGTAAGCAACCAGGCTGTGCGATTCATTGATTTATCTGGGTAACAAGCCAGCAGCGTGTGCTGCTGGTATTACACGGAAATTAGTGCTTCATCCAAATCTTTCTTTAAATCTTCAATCGCTTCAATTCCCACCGATAAGCGAACCAAATTATCTTTAATCCCCAATAATTCCCGTTGATGTTGTGGCAAACTGGCGTGTGTCATGATAGCGGGATGTTCGATGAGACTTTCAACACCACCTAAACTTTCTGCTAACGCAAATAATTGGCAATGTTCTAGCATTTTAATCGTTGCTTCGCGATCCGCTTTTAATTCGATCGAAATCATACCGCCGAATGCACTCATTTGTTTTTTTGCTAAAGTATGTTGCGGATGACTAGCAAGACCTGGATAAATGACTCGATTAATTCGAGGATGCTTTTCGAGCCAATGCGCAAGTTCCATTGCATTTTCATTATGCCGTTCCATGCGGACGAATAATGTTTTAATACCACGTAAAGCAAGAAAACAATCAAAAGGACTCGCGACAGCACCAATAGAATAGTGCAATAAACGAAATTTTTCGGCTAATTCAGGGTCATTTCCAATAATAGCAATACCACCTAATATATCGGAATGCCCATTTAGATATTTAGTAGCAGAATGAATAACAATATCAAAACCATATTCCAGCGGTCGCTGTAGAATGGGTGTTGCAAAAGTGTTATCGACAACAGAAATTAACTGATGTTTTTTAGCCAGTGCCGCCATTTTTTCTAAATCAATTAATTTTAATAAGGGATTGGTGGGTGTTTCTATCCAAATCATTTTTGTTTCAGGACGAATTTCTTTTTCGATATCTTCCCGATTTGTTAAATCAATAAAGGAACTTAATAACCCTTGTGAGCGGTTACGAACTTTGTTAAACAACCGATAAGTTCCACCATATACATTATCACAAACCAAAACATGATCACCCGGCTTTAATAATTCCAACGTCGTTGAAACGGCAGCCATTCCTGAGGCAAATGCAAAACCATGCATACCAGATTCTAAATCAGCAACACATTGTTCATAAGGCGTACGCGTTGGATTTTTTATTCGCGAATAATCATATCCTTTATGTTGACCCGGACTTTTTTGAACATAAGTGGATGTGGCATAAATCGGCGTCATGATCGCGCCTGTTGTAGGATCAGGTTCTTGTCCTGCATGAATGACACGTGTAGCGATATCTTTTTTTTTCATAAAAATCCTTTTTCTTTCATCCATTCATCATCAATAAATTTTGTTAAATAATTACGAATACCATCGGGTAAAATGACCACACATTTTTCACCTTTTTTTAATTGTTTCGCTGCTCGCAATGCACCCCACATGGCAGCGCCTGACGAACCACCAACGAGTAAACCTTCTTCGCGAATCAATCGGCGCGCCATCAAAAAAGAATGTTGATCATCTACTTTGATGTATTCATCGATTAATGAGTTATCGAGTACGGACGGAATAAAATCATATCCAATTCCTTCCACTAAATAGGAATGTATATCGGTGCCACCACCTAAAATAGAACCGTAAGGATCAACGCCAATAATTCGAACACTCGGAATTTTTTCTTTTATTTTTTTTGCAATACCGGTAATTGTTCCGCCTGTACCCGCACCGATTACAATCATGGCGAGTTGATTTTCCATATCATCTAAAATTTCTTGCGCTGTGTGTTCATAGTGCGCATCAGGATTATGGATATTAGTGTATTGATCTAAATAATGGGCATGCGGAATTTTTTTTTGTAATTCTTTTGCTAAAGAAATATGACTATCTGGATCATCCCATTTTGCTTCGGTGGGTGTACGATAAATGGTTGCCCCTAATGCTTGCATAATGCGTTCTTTTTCACGACTCATTTTAGCAGGCATCGTGATAACGATATGATATCCCTTTACTGCACCTGCTAAAGCAAAAGCAATGCCGGTATTGCCGGAAGTTGCTTCAATTAGCGTATCACCGGGTTTGATGCGACCTTCTTTTTCAGCATATTCGATCATTTGCCATGCAATACGATCTTTAACAGAGCCACCGGGATTTAAAAATTCACATTTAGCATAAAATTCACAAGGTAATTCTTTGCCGATACGATGTAAACGAACCATTGGCGTCTTTCCAATTGCTTCAAGTATCGTGTTAAGAAGCATAACTCTTTCTCCATGAGGCTAAGAACTGAAGAAGTTGTGATGAAATGATCTTATTATCATAACGTAAAAATAGCTCTTCCGGAAATTCTGTGGATAGGGATATTTTTTTTGCAATGGCTCGTCGGGCTCCGCCCTCCTGCGCTTTACTTGCAAAAAAAATATCCCTATCCACAGAATTTCCGGAAGAGCTATTAATGTATTTTCATTCAAATTCTTTTGCTCGATATTGAACACCATATTCTTTAAGACGCAACAAATGCTGTTCACGCATTCGATCATAAAAATTTTTCCAGTTACGTCGATTCGCGGGCGTCCAAGCTAATTCAGCTAAGCCTGCGATTTTAGGAAAAGCTAAATAATCTAATTGTGAGGGCGAATCAATTTGTTCAGACCATAATTCGCCTTGCACACCCTTGATGACGGTATCATTTTGTCCTTTGTTCGTGTTAATAGGTGAGAGCGAATAAGGTGAAAAAGTATCAACATAACCTGCCCAATATTGCCCAGGCTCATGGGGATCTGCGCTGTAAGAAAGATCAAAATATAAATTTTCAGCAGGCGCCATGATGACTTCATAGCCTGCGTGCGCCGCTTTTTGATAAGCCTGATCAATCTTACTCGTATTCCAAATGTAAACACGTAAAGGAGCCGCCAATGTCCCTTCTTCGCTTGCCACTTCTTCCCATCCGGCCATTATTTTATTTTTACTTTGTAAAATGGTTTGTATTTTTTGTAAAAAATCATTTTGTACTAAAGCAGCAAAATGCGGATCAGTTGGCGAATATTTTTTTGCCATGCAGGAATTTTTCCATGCGCCATTCGGCACTTCATCACCACCAATATGAATATATTTCCCAGGAAATAATTGTGCGATTTCGGTCAGAATATTATCGATAACAGTGAATGTTTCTGATTTGCAGGGTGATAACACATTATCATGATAACCTTGCACACTCGTGTAAGACGATGTATCCGTTGTGTCGATCAAATCATTTGGCAAACTTTGAATAAGCGCACGTGCATGACCTGGCATATCAATTTCAGGAATGATCGTAATATGCCGTATTTCTGCATAAGTTACGATGTCACGAATTTCTTGCTGCGTATAAAATCCACCATAAGGTGCCTGCCCTGAACCATATGCAGGTAATAAATCATGTTCGTTATGATGCTGTAAATCATAACCACGCCAAGTGCCTTTTTCTGTTAAAGCAGGATAATGATTGATTTGAATGCGCCATCCTTCATCATCTGTTAAATGCCATTCAAACGCATTTAATTTATGAATAGCCATTAAGTCGAGTAATCGTTTTACTTCGTCAGGAGGGACAAAATGTCGCGCGACATCTAAATGTAATCCACGATATTCAAAGCGCGGATAATCACGAATGAAAACAGAGGGAATTTTCCATTCGAAAGAAGATGGTATGTGATGATTAAAAATAGGCGGCGGCAATAATTGACGTAAACTTTGCAACCCATAAAAAAATCCGCTCGACGTGACTGCGCGCAAAATAATATAAGACGGCATAACGTCTAAGATATAACCTTCCTTTTTTTGCTTTTCGTCAGAAAAATCGACGCCTTGAGTGGTTAATACAATCGTATTGGGCAACACATTAGACGTTGAATTAGCAATAACAGGTAAGGTAAATCCGGTTGCAGAAGCAATAGCAGCAACAAAAAAATCGGCAGAGGGTTTGGCAATGCTCGTTTGATCAATTATTTTTGTTTGAGAATTTAATACGAAATCTCCCTCACGTCTTTGTAATTCGACAGGCAATGGGACAATGAGTGATGTGTTTGCGGTCAACGCGGTTGTTGTCGGATTTCCTTCAATAGCGGTATTTTCTTTTTGTTTTTCTGTTAGCGAATGATCATCGATCGTCACGAATGGCAAAATGGTTTGAGCATCAACAGAGATGGTTTTTGCAGGCAAGGCAGGATTTTGACTATCTGGATTTTCAATCATGAAATAGCCAGAAGGGGCATCTGAATATTTGCGAATAAACCATTTACCTTCGATAGTAAAAGTAATGCTTTTTTCATTTTTTACAGGGAATTTAAGAATGTAAAAATCACCACCTTGTTTGGGTTGAATGAGTTCAGCATGATCGACGGATAAAATAGGACGAATAGAATTGAAAGCTAATTCGACCTCTTTCTGCTGTGCCAATTCGTCTAAATGATCCACCGTGATTTTTGCGACAAAAAATTGTGAATCATCGCTATTTTTCATCAACGTAAAAATCACATGGGGATGTTTTTCGTTAATTATTTGCGTGTCAGCGAAAGCAAATGGTATTTGTAAAAAAAGGACAATGATAAAAATAATTCTAAAAAACAGTCGTTGTTTATTATTTTTCATGATGTTAATCCAACCCAATTATTATAAATCACACTGTTTTGTTCGTAATGAAGATCGGTTAACGGAATATCTCCGTCAATTTCCCACATCATGATGCCACCCAATTGATGTTGCTTAGCCCAGCGTGCTTTGTATAACGCGGATTGGCCATCATCAAAGCTCATGAACCAATGGAGATTTTTATCGTAGCTCCAAGGTGTTTTCGCTAAAGAGCCTAACGTATTTCCGGATAAAATAATCGGTACATAGGTGAGCGTGTCGCGATGAAAATCAAATCCGCCCCAACAATACGCACTGTTTACAATGCATTTATAATCCACGGTTCCACCTGCACCTGCCTCGCCGGAAGGTTGATCATTTGCTAAGGTGAGATATAAACCTTTATTTTCGTCTGTCACAGGAAGAGCCGTTTTTTCAATACGGGTATAGGCAGGTAATCCTAAAATCATTTTTTGATTCGGAACACCATATTGATGATAAGCTTCGATGGCATCGGTGACATTGTAATGATTCAATGTATCGAATTGATAATGATGTTCTGTTTGCATACCGGATTGAAAATCAGTGATGTTATCAGGCGATGTTTGCCATAAATCAAATTGTCCATGCATGTCATATGTCATGATGCTGAGTGCATCGACAGCTTCTGCTACCTTGCGCCAATCACCACCCTGATCAACAAAATCTTGAACTTTATCCACTCCGGAAAAAACAGCTGTCGTGAGTTTGTAATAATGCGTATTTTCTGGAGGTTGAATTTTATTTAATTGCTGACGGATGGCTTGTAATAAATGTTGATAACCTAATGCACGTGTAGGCGTTAATTTCATCAATGCATCTGTTCCTGGCTGAACGGCTGTCCATTCATAATCAATATCAATACCATTGAAACCCATCGTTAACATGGTATTTACTAAATTAGTTGCCAATGTTTGAATGAGTGCCGGATTTTGTTGATCGAATATGGCGGCCAAATCATAGGAAGGATAACTATTACTGCCGGCATCACCCCATCCACCGAACGAATAAAAAACATTTAAATAAGGATATTGTTGTCGCAACATATCAAATGCAGGTAAATAATATTGATCATGATTGATATCAACCACGCTAATAGCCGCTGTGACATGATCGATTTTTCCAATCGCGTAAAAAATAGTATTGAGATTTTTTAAGGGAATTTGATTAGGAAATAGCATATTTTGTGGGTTATTACTGTAATGATAATTAGCCCAATCAGTAAAATAAGCGCCGATGATTTTATTCGGAGCAGGATCTTCGCACTCTTTTCCGACACATTGGCCGCGTGGTGAAACAGAAAGTTGAGCGTTGTTCTGCAGCGTGACATGGATATTAAACGGCATACGATAATAAACGGGTATACCCTTTTCAGAACGTTGTTCATGCGCGATAGGAATTTGTGTTAGGTTAACCGATCCTTTTGCGGGAATGGTGACATACGCTTGATTGTAAGAGGATTGTGTCGCAAATGAATAACGATAAACAAAATCATTTATTTTTTGCGGAATAGCAGGTGTTGCCGAATGATAAATACTGCCATACAGTTGGCTCGTGTCTAATAAATTGTTATTTGTATCAAATTGTAATTGTTTGATCGTGATAGGCTGTGATGTCTCATTATAAATCGTTAGCGTGTCCGCCCAACCAGGTTGTTGCTGATTAAAATTAGTATGCTCATAAGTCAGCGAGGGAGCATTTTCTGCAAAAACAGTCGTACTATTTACGAAAGACAAGAGAGATGCTAACAATAAAGCACATTTTTTCATGAAGATACCCCTCATTTTTTTATTAGATGATGACCCACTATAGAGGAGGATGCACGCTCATAACACTGTCATTGATAACAGTCTTTTTATGGTTTGATCAAACCATTCTTAAATGCTTTCGCTACGGATTGATATTTGTTTTTAGTGCCTAACTTTTTGTTAGCACGTTGCATATGATAATTTACCGTGCGTGCGGTGATATTTAATTTTTTTGCAATTTGTTCGACGGATTGTTGTTTTGATGTGAGCAAAATACATTGCAATTCACGTTTATTAAGCTGGAATTTTTTTTCAGGCATCTGTGTTTTTAATAATAAAGACTGCAAATAAGAATAATAAAAATAGCCTGCTGTAAATAATTCATATTGTAACGAAGGCCATTTTTCAAGGCAGGTTTCGCCACGCATTTGCACCACTAAAAAAATAGCAAAATCTTCTTGTGGACCATGAATAGGAATACTCAAGCCTTTTTCAGCTCCAAAAGAAATAGAGTCCAATCGCATTTGTTTTTCTTTTTGAGTAGTTGCTGCTTTTAATTGTTGTTGCAAGTCCCAAAAAGTAGGCAAGCTGGTTTGGTAGACGCGCTCTAAAGTCGAATCAATTTCTTCATAATTTTCACTTAAATAATGTTGATGCCAAAGCTTAAAATTTTCAGAGGCGACATCGTATTTTATTTTATTTAATGAATTGGGATAGTAAGAATAATAAGTAAATGAAAAAGTAGTGATAGCTAAACGACATAAATAATCTTTGATCGCTGTATTTAATTCAGAAATACTGCGTGATTTTTTAAAATGACTTTCTAGATCGAGCAATGTGATTTTTTATGAAGGCACGTATTTTACCCTGCTAGTTGTCTGAAATACATTTTATTATAGATTGATTGAGGGCTAGGATGCCAATGGTTGCGATGACGATCCAAATAAAAAAATGCGGATATCCCAGCCACCATTGGAGATAACCGGCTGTGCTCCCTGCTAATAAATTGCTTAACAACATGAGGGTAGTTGCGCTGGCATATAATGACATTGCGAATGGTTTCCTCGAAAAAAGATGCACGAGATAAAACATATAGGCACCATTACATAAACCAAAACAAAATTGTGAAATGATCACGCAAGCACTGATTTGCCAAAGTAGGATATGTGATAACTGATTCAAAAATAAATAGCTTGTATTGCCTAACATCGTTAAAAAAGTAAAGGGCATTAAACATTTTTTTAATGAAAAAGATTGAATAAAAAAACCGGATAATGAAATGCCTATTAAAAGACTGATGAGACTCATGCCACCATAAACTAAGCTGACCTGTGACATGGAAAGATGAAGGCCACCTTGTTGCGCATCATCTAACAAAAATAAAGGTAATATTTTCATTAATTGGATGTCTGGAAAATTGTAAAGCAAAATAAATAATAATACGCGTCCAACATGAGGGATTTGTTGCCAGCCTTTTAACACTTGTTTGTATATTTGAAAAAAACCAGGTTGATTACTTTGAGAAGCTAAGATCGCCGGCATATTCGATTGGTTATAAAAAGCTAATAATAAAATACAGAAAGATAATCCAATATAAGCGAGTGACCATAATGAAGGATTGGAAAAATAAAATGAAAAGAGTCCGATGACATAAAGCAAGCCTGTTTGGCAGATAAATTTCCCAAATTGATAAAATAGGCTGCGAATTCCAATATATTTCGCTTGTGTGCTGAGCGAAAGGTTTTCTAAATAAAGTCCATCGATGCTGATATCATGAATGGCAGAACATAATGCGATGAATAAAAAAATGATACCAGATAAATAAACGTTAGCTATGGTTGTGCTAATCGCTAAGAGGAGCGTAAAAAAAGCCATTGCATATTGCATGAGGATAGCCGTTTTCTTTTTACTAGGAAAACTTTCAAGAAAGGGTGAAAAAATAAATTTTAAAACCCAAGGAAGCGTAAATAAGCTGGTGTATAAAGCAATCATGTGATTACTGATGCCGAGCGTTTTATAAAAAACGGGAGAAACGGCGCTGACTAATGCATAAGGCAAGCCTTGCATGATGTACGCACTGGGAATCCAACGATACGCTGGTTGTGGCGAAGTCATGAATAGTTACATCATGCAATAAAGGATTTCACTATTATAGCGTAAAATGAAACCCTGGTGTTTTTATTTAAGATGATTTTTCTTCATCAATAAATAAAAAGACAATAAAAAAAATAATATAAACCAAGCCATGGTCCATTCAGCCATGCTGAGTGATAAAAATTTCCAACCAATTTGCGTGCACTCTGCGCTACCAGAAAATATTTTTCTGACAACTTCATTCACTGGTAATACTTGCAACATGTAGTGAAGGCTGACACCGCATTCGCTTGTATCGGTAGGGGGGAAATGTTGTAACCAAACTTGACGTCCTGCAAAAAGGATGCCAGCCGATGATACACATAAGGTAAATAGATTAATAATCAAACGTCCCCAACGTTGGGCATGTAAAAAAATGCCTAAAATAAATAAAATGCCTAGGAAAAAAAAGGTAACTCGTTGTAATGTGCACAACGGACAGGGCATAAACCCATCGTAAAATTGTAAATATAAACTCGTGGATAATAAGGCAGTGATAATGATTAATCCGAAAATATAATGAGATCGTATCGACATAATAAAATTCCACTTTCACTCGTTTAAGTTGTCAGATCTATCCGCAAACCAATTTTGCAAAATCAATTGTGCAGCGACGCGATCCACTTGTCCATCTTGAAGTGCTTTGTAACCACCTTGTTCAAATAATTTTTCTCGAGCAGCTTTTGTTGTCAAGCGTTCATCTACTTCGTAAACCATTAATTGAAACTGTTCTCGCAGCTGTTGTGCAAAGCGACGCGCTTGCTCGGTAATCGGTTGGTCGGTGCCATCCATATTTAAGGGAATACCAACGACTAGAGCGTCAGGCAACCATTTTTTGATGAGATGCGTCATCGCTTTCCAATGAGGCTCGCCTTCTTTCGCTTGGATGGTATCGAGTGGACGTGCGGTTTTTGTGATCGTTTGCCCAATCGCAACACCAATCCGTTTCATGCCAAAATCAAAAGCGAGTAAGATCTCAGGATTTTTTTTATTCATATTAATGCGCCGATGCTTGATCCCAATTATCACCCATACCGATAGCAACCAATAAGGGAACATTTAATGTCACCACATTCATCATGCGTTGTCGAATACCCTCAATAATCATGGCCGACTCTTTTTCACTGGCTTCAAATACTAATTCGTCGTGTACTTGCATGATCATTTTTGCAGGAACTTTTTCCTCTCTGATCCAACGATCAATTTCAATCATTGCCAGTTTAATGATATCAGCGGCACTACCTTGCAATGGCGCATTAATGGCCGTTCGTTCAGCTGCTTTTTGTCGCGGGATTTGTGAGGCATGAATATCAGGTAAATATAAGCGGCGTCCCCATAAGGTTTCAACATATCCTTTTTCTTTTGCATGTCGACGTGTGTTTTCCATGTAAGTTTTCACAGCGGGATAACGTGCAAAATAACGATCTATGTAATCTTGTGCGGCATGACGATCAATACCCAGTTGTCGTGTCAGACCAAATGCAGACATACCATAAATCAAGCCAAAATTAATGGCTTTTGCTGCACGTCGCATATCAGGCGTTACTTGATCTAATGCAATACCATGGACTTCGGCTGCGGTTGTGCGATGAATGTCGAGGTTTTGTGAAAATGCTTGCAGTAAATGAGGATCTTCTGAGATGTGTGCCATTAATCGCAATTCAATTTGTGAATAATCAGCGCTAATGATTTTATTTCCGGTCGCTGCAATAAAGGCTTGTCGAATACGACGTCCTTCTGCTGTGCGGATTGGAATATTTTGCAAATTAGGTTCAGAAGAAGACAAACGTCCAGTTGCTGTTCCTGTTTGATTATAAGAAGTATGAATGCGGCCTGTTGATGGATTGATTTGTGTGATTAAACGACGCGTATAGGTCGACATTAATTTACTTAATTGGCGATATTCAATAATAATGTTTGGTAATTCAAATTCGAGTGCTAATTCCTGCAAAATAGGATCCGCCGTCGATGCTTGACCTTTCGGGGTTTTTTGTAAAATAGGTAAATTTAATTTTTGAAATAAAATTTCTTGTAATTGTTTGGGTGAGTTTAAATTAAATTCTTCACCCGCCAGAAGATAAGCCTCTTTTTCTAATTGAATTAAACGTGCTTGTAATTCTTCGCCTTGTTTTTCTAATTTAATGGGATCAATTAAAACACCATGACATTCCATGCGCGCTAATACTGGTACTAATGGCATTTCAATTTTTTCGACGATATATTTCAATCCAGTTTCTTTTTCAATGCGAGGCCATAACACATGATGTAATCGTAAGGTCACATCCGCATCTTCTGCAGCATATGTGCCCGCTTTTTGCAAATCAATTTGATTAAAGTTCAATGCATGCTGGCCAGAGCCTGCGATATCTTCATAAGTTATCGTACGCCAGCCAAGATACTTGAGCGCTAACGCGTCGAGATTATGATTATTGCTCGTGCTATCGAGCGCATAAGATTCAAGCATGGTATCAAAAGCGACGCCTTGCAAAGGAATGTTGTGATTGGCTAATACTTCAATATCATACTTAATATTTTGACCAATTTTTTTTATATTCTGATTTTCTAAAATTGGTTTGAGTGTAGATAATACATGTGTAGCCGTTAATTGTTGAGGTGCATTTTCATAGTCATGTGCAAAAGGAACGTAAGCAGCTTTACCTGGCTCAATCGCAAATGACACACCGACTAATTTAGCATCCATATAATTAAGATGCGTGGTTTCAGTATCAAATGCAAAAATATCAGCCTTTTTCAGCTGCGATATCCATTTTTGAAATTCGTTGTCTGTTAGAATAAGTTCATATTGTTGATGATGAGCAGACAATTTTTCTTTTGTTTCTTCTAATAATTCAGATAACCAAGTTTTGAATTCCAATTCTTTATATAATTCGATCAGTGTTTGTTTGTCAGCGACATCCATTTTTAAAGCGGCGATATCAAATGGCAAGTCGACATCTTGTTTAATGGTGACTAATAAATGAGTGAGCGGGAACTGATGAAAGGATGCGCGAAAGTTTTCACCGACTTTCCCTTTAATTTGATCAGCATGATCCATCATATTTTTTAATGAACCATACTCTTGCAACCATTTGGCTGCTGTTTTCGGCCCGACTTGCGGTACGCCGCGAATATTGTCAGATGTATCACCAACCAGGGTTAAATAATCTACGATTTGTTCAGGCGTGACGCCAAATTTATTTTTTACGCCCTCAGGATCTAACATCGTATTGGTCATGGTGTTAATGAGCGTGACGTGTTGGTTCACCAATTGGGATAAATCTTTATCGCCTGTTGATATGAGCGTTTTCATATGGAGCCGAGTGGCTTGTTGAGCCAACGTACCGATTACGTCATCAGCCTCTACGCCGGACAACATAATGAGTGGAAATCCCAATGCGCGAATAACCTGGTGCAATGGTTCAATTTGATCAATCAGCTCACGCGGTGTTTCCTTGCGTGTTGCTTTGTAATCAGCATACAGTTCATCTCGAAATGTTTTCCCTGGCGCATCAAATATGACAACAATGGGATCAGATGGATGATCAGCGAGTAACCGTTTTAGCATGGCGGTGACACCATAGATTGCGCCAGTTGGAAATCCTTTTGAATTAACTAAGGCAGGTAATGCGTGGAAGGCGCGGTAGAGGTAAGAAGAACCATCGACCAGAATCAGTGATTTATTTTGATGGGACATAATGTTCCTGCTGGGAAAAAATCTTAAGTGAGGATAATATGAAATATTTCATGCGACAAGGTTCATGGAAATTCAATATTATCGATTCTTCCGGAATTTCTGTGATTTGAACGATTATTTTTTGCAAGTAAAGCGCAGGAGGGCGGAGCCCGACGAGCCATTGCAAAAAATAATCGTTCAAATCACAGAAATTCCGGAAGACCTATCTTATCAAAAGGAGGATTGAAAAATGATCAGACTCATGGCGATTATTTTTGGGATTGCTTTTATTTTTGGCGGTGTTGCCGGATTTTTGCCCGGATTTATGAATGAGGGGTTGCTATTAGGATATTTTGAAGTCAACAGCATGCATAATATTGTTCATATTGTGAGTGGTGTGATTGCGATTATGGCAGCGACCCGCTATCGCTACGCCAAGCTTTATTTTCAAATCATTGGTATTGTGTATGCTTTTGTTGCTATTTTAGGGTTTGTCTTAAAAGGTGATTTGAGTTTTATGATGATGCATGTGAATATGGCGGATAATTTTTTGCATGTTATTATTGCTGTCGTCGCCATCTATCTCGGATTTTTTACAGCAAGAAGATCGCGAAATTAACCTACGCATTGCAATCATATCAACTTGTTTTTCAATGAAAATATTTTTTTGTCTGTTGATGGAGTGAGTGCTTGTGAGTGTGTCACTTTGGGAAAAATGTTTAAGCTCGCTTGAGAGTGAATTTCCTTCTCAGCAATTTAACACGTGGATTCGCCCATTACAGGCGGAACATGCGGGTGACAAATTGATTTTGCTTGCGCCAAATCGATTTGTATTGGATTGGATTGCCGAACGTTTTTTGATGCGCATAAAAGAATTAGTCAAACAATTTAGTGAAAAAAATGCACCGACCATTTTTCTTGAAATTGGCAGCAAAGGAATTGAAACATCAAAACAAACGGCTAATCCGACATCAAGCATGATTTCTTCATCGGTTGCGAATACTAAAAACATGATTTCGACGGATACAAAAACGTATCAAAGTAATCTGAATACTAATTTTACTTTTGATAATTTTGTAGAAGGAAAATCAAACCAGTTAGCGAAAGCGGCTTGTTTGCAAGTCGCTGAAAACCCTGCAGTGGCTTATAATCCGCTTTTTTTGTATGGCGGTGTGGGGCTTGGTAAAACACATTTAATGCATGCCATCGGCAATCAAATCATTGCTGCGAATTCGAAAGCGCGGGTTCTTTATTTACATTCAGAGCGTTTTGTTGCAGACATGGTGAAAGCATTGCAGACCAATTCGATGAATGAATTTAAACGTTATTATCGCAATGTTGATGCATTATTAATCGATGATATTCAATTTTTTGCGGGTAAAGATAGAACGCAAGAAGAATTTTTTCATACATTTAATGCGTTACTAGAAAGCCAACAGCAAGTTATTTTAACTTGTGATCGATATCCGAAAGAAATTAATGGTGTTGAAGAACGGTTGAAGTCTCGATTTGGTTGGGGGCTAACGGTTGCGGTGGAACCGCCTGAATTGGAAACACGCGTTGCTATTTTAATGAGCAAAGCAGAACAAACTAAAATTGATTTACCGTATGAAGTCGCTTTTTTTGTTGCTAAACGGATACGTTCTAATGTTCGTGAATTAGAAGGCGCATTGAAACGTATTATTGCTAATGCGCATTTTACAGGAAAAGCAATTACATTGGATTTTGTTAAAGAAGCATTGCGCGATCTTTTAGCCTTGCAAGATAAATTAGTGACGGTGGAAAATATTCAACGTACGGTTGCTGAATATTACAAAATAAAAGTTGCTGATTTATTATCAAAACGTCGCAATCGTTCTGTTGCAAGACCTAGGCAAATGGCCATGGCATTAGCAAAAGAATTAACGAACCATAGTTTACCTGAAATTGGTGATGCATTTGGTGGGCGAGATCACACGACGGTATTGCATGCCTGTCGTATGATTAATGAATTGCGGCAAACAGATGCAAATATTGAAGAAGATTATACGAATTTATTGAGAATATTGACGACTTAACGACTGAAATAATGAGAAAACATCATGGATATCACCGTTCAACGTGAAGCACTTTTAAAACCTCTGCAAGCAGTTAGTGGTGTTGTCGAAAAAAAGCAAACACTGCCTATTCTTTCGAATATGTTGTTGTCTATCAAAGACGGTAAGTTACTCTTAACGGGAACAGATTTAGAAGTTGAGTTAGTGGGATTTGCTGATATCGAATCGTTGGGCGCGGATGATATGACGACAGTTTCAGCAAGGAAATTATTCGATATTTGTCGAACCTTGCCTGAAGGTGCATTGCTTCGTTTGTCATTAGAAAAAAACTATTTAGTGGTGCGAGCTGGCGAAAGTTGTTTTATGTTGAATACATTACCCGTTCAAGATTTTCCAAATTTAGAGCCCAGCGATTATTCTCTTCAATTTTCTATTCAGCAGCACCATCTTAAAAATTTATTCACCCGAACGTATTTTGCGATGGGTCAACAAGATATTCGTCATTACCTGAATGGAACCTGTATTGAGATTAGTCAAAACACGATGAAATGCGTTGCTGCCGATGGACATCGATTAGCGTTAGCTTCGGTAGAAGATGAAGGTATTGGTCATATTGATACCAGGGTCATTTTGCCGCGTAAAAGTGTTTTAGAAATGATTCGCTTGTTGAGTGGCGATAATGAGAGTCGAATTAATATTCACATCAGTGAGCATCGGTTGCGAATGGATACGCCTGACTATATTTTCACCTCAAAGCTGGTGAATGCTCAATATCCAAACTATAATCGATTAATTCCTAACGGTTCGATGACAGCGATTATTGATCGTGAAGCGATGAAACAAGCCTTAACGCGCGTTTCTATTCTTTCGAGTGAAAAATTTCGTGGTGTGCGCTTCCAACTAGAAACCAATAAATTGCGTATTTCCGCTAATAATTCGGACCAAGAACAAGCAGAAGAAGTGGTTTCTCTCGATTATACGGGCGATCAGATGGAAATCGGTTTTAATGTGGCTTATTTATTAGATATTGTTTCTGCTATGACAACCAAATGCATACGTTGTGTTTTTACGGATCCTAATGATGGGGTATTGATTGGATCGGTTGAAAATGATCATAGCCTCTACGTTGTCATGCCGATGCGCTTATAAAAGTCGATTTTTATTCATGCCAATCACGACGCTGCAAATTCATAATGTTAGAAATTTAGCAGCGATTGAGTTACAGCCCTCGCCACGCCTCAATGTTATTTGCGGTAATAATGGAAGTGGCAAAACAAGTTTACTTGAAGCCATTTACTATTTAAGTACAGGTAAGTCATTTAGAAGTTCCGTATCTAATTGTTTAATCAAGCAATCAACAGAAAAAATGAGGGTGCTGGCTGAGCTGTTGAGTCATCAGCAACGATCTATCTCAATGGGCGTTGAGCGCGCTTTAACTGGCGCTGTTCGTTCGCGGGTGAACGGAAGTGATGTCAACGGATTTGCAGAGCTTGCTCAGTTTTTGCCGGTCCGTATCGTTAATTCTCAATCGCATCAATTATTTGAAGCGGGTCCCGCGTATCGCCGAAAATTTCTTGATTGGGGCTTGTTTTATCAAGCAGAGGGATTTTTATCTTGTTGGCGTCATTTCGAGCATGTGCTTAAGCAGCGTAATACTATTCTTCGAGACAAAAAAACGAAAAGTGAATGGGATGTTTGGACCAACGAATTTGTTCGCCATGCAAAAAGCTTACATCGTTATCGTCACGAATATGTCAATGCGTTAACGCCGCTGGTGATTGATTTAGCTCAAAATTTATTGCCCATAACGCGTTTAACCATCGATTATGATCCTGGTTGGAATGAGGAAGAGGATTTGGCAACTCTCTTGTCCCGGGCTTATATGCAAGAAATGCGATTTGGTTACACCCTATTAGGGCCTCATCGTGCTGATTTAAATATCACCATTGAAGGGGTTCCGGTGAAACATTATTTATCCAGAGGACAGCAAAAATTACTGACCTGTGCTATGATAGTAGCCCAAGGTATCTTGTTGGCTGCAAAGGAAAATGGTGGGTTAATCTATTTAATAGATGATTTGCCTGCTGAGCTAGATATAAACAGCCGTCGTCAATTACTCACTTTGTTGTGTCGGCAAAACACACAGCTTTTTATTACAGCTATTGAGCAAGAAACTGTTTTTAGTGTAATAGAAAATGAATTAGCGATACCAATGAAAGTGTTCCACGTGGAACATGGTCATTTAAAAGAAAATGTTTCACTAACATAAGCATTATTTTTTGTCAGGCGTTGTAGGGGTAATAAACATTATGAATACTGCAGAAAGCTATGATTCCTCTAAAATCAAGGTGTTAAAAGGCCTTGATGCCGTTCGAAAACGTCCGGGGATGTATATCGGAGATACGGAAGATGGGACTGGGCTCCATCATATGGTGTTTGAGTTGGTTGATAATTCAATCGATGAAGCCTTAGCAGGATTTTGTAATACGATTTGGGTGACTATTCATACAGATGAATCGGTGTCTGTAAAAGATAATGGGCGGGGTATTCCTGTTGATATTCATCCAGAAGAAGGTCGCTCCGCGGCGGAAGTGATCATGACCGTGCTTCATTCAGGTGGTAAATTCGATAATGATTCTTACAAAATATCGGGCGGATTGCATGGTGTTGGTGTTTCGGTGGTCAATGCGCTGTCAGAAGAATTGCATTTAGTCATTCGTATGGGCGGTAAAGTATACGAACAATATTATCATTCGGGTGTGCCAGCCGCACCGTTGGGTGTCATTGGAGAAACGAGTGAAAGAGGAACGGAGGTTCGTTTTAAACCGAGCGCTGAAATATTTAAGAATATTCAATTTAATTACGATATTTTGGCAAAACGATTGCGCGAATTAGCTTTTTTGAATACATCGATTCGTATTTATTTAGTCGATGAAAGAGCTGGAAAAAGTGATTCCTTTGAATATCATGGCGGTTTAAAGGGCTTTGTTGAAGATTTAAATCGGAATAAAGTGCCTATTCATTCTAAAATATTTTATTTTACTGCGGAAAAAGACCGTATTATCACTGAAGTTGCTTTGCAGTGGAATGATACCTATCAAGAAAAGCTTTTTTGTTATACCAATAATATCCCTCAACGTGATGGCGGTACCCATGTTGCTGGATTTCGTAGCGCGTTGACGCGGGTTTTTAATAATTATCTTGAAAAAGAAGGGTATGCTAAAAAGGAAAAAATTAGTACGTCAGGCGATGATTTACGAGAAGGTTTAACTGCTGTTTTATCAATAAAAATGCCAGATCCTAAGTTTTCATCCCAAACAAAAGATAAATTAGTTTCTTCTGAAACAAAAGCAGTCGTTGAATCATTGATGACTGAAAAATTTCAAAATTTTCTGATGGAAAATCCACAAGATGCAAAAAATATTGTATCTAAAGTGATTGAAGCTGCTCGTGCACGTGAAGCAGCACGAAAAGCGCGGGAATTAACGCGTCGTAAAAGCGCATTAGATATTGCTGGATTGCCTGGAAAACTAGCAGATTGTCAGGAAGAAGATCCGAGTAAATCGGAACTTTTTATTGTGGAAGGTGATTCGGCAGGCGGTTCAGCTAAACAAGCACGAGATCGAAAATCTCAAGCAATCTTGCCATTAAAGGGAAAGATTTTAAATGTCGAAAAAGCGCGCTTTGATAAAATGCTTTCTTCTACTGAAGTAGCGACTCTTATTACCGCTTTAGGGTGTGGTATTGGTCGTGAAGAGTATTCGCCTGATAAAATTCGCTATCACAGCATCATTATCATGACAGACGCTGATGTGGACGGATCGCACATTCGCACACTTTTATTGACCTTTTTTTATCGTCAAATGCCAGAATTGATTGAAAAAGGTTATATTTATATCGCGCAACCTCCTTTATTCAAAGTAAAAAAAGGGAAGCAAGAGCGTTATGTGAAAGATGAGCGAGAATTAGAAAATTTGTTAATTCAATCTGCGTTAGCTGATGCCGCCTTATTTCCGGGTGGCGGAGAAAAAATAGCAGGTATCGAGCTAGAAAAGTTAGTGAATGAATATCATGTCATCATGAATTTAATCGCGCGCCTTTCAAAGCGGTATCCACGCGAATTGATCGAAGCGTTCATGTATTCACCCTTTTTGGACGAAACGTATTTAAGTCAGCGCGAGGCAATGGAAAGCGTAATCAAAAATATTCAGGATAAAATAAATGCGCGATCAGATAATGCTTATTATTATGAAATAATCTTAACAGAAGACACAGAACGACATTGGTGGTTGCCAGTTGTTCAGGTTAGCAGCCACGGCGTAAAGCATAGCATTATGATAAATAATGATTTATTTTTATCGGCAGATTATAAAAAAATAACGGATTTTGGCCATAAATTAAATCTTCTCATCAAGCCCGAAGCGTATATTGAGCGTGAAGATAAAAAACAAAACATTCAAAGTTTTAGCGCTGCCATGGAATGGTTAATTGCGGAATCTAAACGAGGTCAGTCAATACAGCGTTACAAAGGTTTGGGTGAAATGAATCCGGATCAGCTGTGGGAGACAACGATGGATCCGAGCACTCGCATATTGCTTCAAGTCAGAGTGGAAGACGCTGTTGCAGCTGATCAAATATTCACCACCTTGATGGGTGATGAAGTCGAACCCCGTCGCCAATTTATTGAATCTAATGCATTAGATGTAGAAAATTTAGATATTTAATATAAAGACGATATCTTGTAAAAACATCTATAATGGATAGAGAACGAAGCGTTTTTAGTAAATAAATAGGTAAGTAAGGAAGATCATTCTGTTGAATTAAATGGCGAGGTTAATATGGCAGAAGTAATCACACCTCAAAAGGGAGAGCAACAGTCACCTCTTCAAACGTTGCGCGAACAGTATGCGGCGGCCACAAAAACTAGGGTGGTCGCGAGTCCAGCAGACATTGATTCCAAAGATAAAGTGATGGAAGACATGTTAGTTTGGTGCAAAGAACAGGGGAGCATTGTTGTTCTAAAAAGCGCGTCTATTCTCGCAGCAGACCCAACTTCAAGAACGGTTCAGAATTGCAAATCTCTTTTGCTCAGTAAAGGCATTCACCCCGGACAAGTTTTTGCTGCAACAGAACCCTTATTAGGTTTGCTGTATGCGAGTGGTGAAGAAGAAGAGTCGGTAAAAAAACAAAAAGGCGAAACCTCAGCTTCCTTTAGTGACCAGCAACGGCATTTGCGCGAATTAGTGTTCGAAGCTGTTAGACAGAACGTGAGTGATATTCATATTCAAGTTCGAGAAGCATACACAAAGATTCGTATGCGACAACACGGCGAGTTAAAAGTTTATGCAGAGTGGGCCGAAAAACTCGGTCGAGAAATTGCGTCGGTTGCTTTCAATAAAGAAACTGATCATGCCACCTCTCACTTTAATCCGCTTGTACCACAAGATGCCTCTATGCCTTTAAAAATGAAAGGCAAAGATATTCGCTTGCGTTTGGCAAGCGTGCCGGCTCATGGCGGCTTTGATATGGTGATGCGTATTTTAGCAACGGGTGATGAGCGTGGTAAATCTTTAGATGAATTAGGTTATACGCAAAAGCAAATTGATATTATTAAGATGGCGATGAAATTACCTTTTGGAGCCATTATTGTTGCTGGGCCGACAGGATCTGGTAAAACAACTACCCTCGCCTCCTGTATGGAAATGGTTGAAAATACTCAAAAGCTATATTCAATTGAAGATCCTGTTGAAAAAGTGGTTGAAGAAGCGACTCAAGTTCCGGTGAATACAGAAAAAGAAGATCGTAGCTTTGCTATGATGGGACGTGCTGCCTTACGTATGGACCCTGATGTCATTATATTAGGTGAAATGCGTGATGAAGATACCGCTCGAGTCATGGTGCGCGCCTCAATCACGGGGCACTTAGTGCTAACCACCTTACATACAAATCGTGCGACAGCGATTATTACACGGTTGGTGGATATGGGTATTTCACCGATATTGCTAAGTGATAGCAGTGTATTGCGTTGTTTAGTCTGTCAACGCTTAATTGCCAAAGTTTGTAGTGAATGCGCTATCCCTTTGCGCTCTTCTGTAAAACATCATCCTTTTATTCCAGATTGGGAAGCCGTTTTAGGTAAAGAAATTCTTGATCGAGCAAAAGCGCGAGGAAATGGTTGCAATAAATGTGGTCGATCAGGTGTCGGTGGACGAATTGTGGTTGCTGAAGTCATTTGGGTTGATGAAGATGGGAGAGAGTTTATTCAGAAATGCGATACATTAAATTGGGAAAAATATATGAAGTCAAATGGGTGGCAAGACTTTCGTGATCGTGCCATTGATTTAATTCAATTAGGCATATGCGATCCTTTTGATGCAGAGAAAGTGGTTGGGCCCATTAATCCGGCGACACAATCAAGAACATTTAAATATATTTAAGAGAGAAGGTTTCTTATGACCGAAATTGTTGCGAGTATAATACGTAAATTTAAGCGTTGGCAGTTTGGTACTAAGAAGCAGTTGGCTTTTTTAGAAGATTTATACACGTTAATTAACGATGGTATTCCTGCCAACCGTGCTGTGGAAATGCTGGGTAAGGTTTCAACGGGTATTAATCGCGAAGTGGCGCTTTCTATCGCGGATAAAATCGCACAAGGTCAACCGATGGCAGACGGCATGCGAGACTGGTTTTCCTTGAACGTTGTTGAGGTGATTCGGGTGGGTGAATCAGGTGGCGCACTTTCTCAAACGATGAAGTCGGCTATTAACATGTTATCGCAACAAGGGATGGTGATGGGCGCTTTTTTTGGCGCTATTTCTTATCCTATCTTTGTTCTCGTTATCGCATGTGCCGTGATTGTTTATTTAAATAGCCAAGTTTTCACACAATTTCGAATGATAAAACCCGAAAAAGATTGGCCAATAGAAGGTCTGCGGTTAGTTTGGGTTGCACAATTAGTGACTCATTGGTGGTGGATATTGATTGTGAGCATTATTGCACTGTGCCTTGTTTTCAAATTCATTATGGCTAATTATACGGGCTTCTTGAGACCATTCCTTGATCGTTTCCCTCCTTTCTCATTTTATCGTCAATTAGTTGCTGCTCGATTATTAGAAACCCTAGGATTGTTGGTTGCGAATGGTGTGGTTTTTCGATCAGCTATTAAAGTCATGCAGCTTCAAGCCAATCCCTATTTGTTTTCTCATCTCGATAATATGGGACACCAAATAAGCGTAGGTAAATCAAATATAGGCGATGTGCTAGATACGGGATTAGTGAATGAGCAAGATCTTATGCGCTTGCGTGTGATGGCTGAAGTAAAAGGGTTTGAGCATGGATTAATTCGAATGGGCATCAGAGGGACTGAGCAAGTCACATTAACGATGAAAATTGTATCAAAAGTGGTAGGGGGTATTTTTCTTGCGACAGGCGCCCTTTTAATTATTATGATTATTCAAGGCATTTATCTAACCGGTATGTCGATGGGTTCAACTTAATAGAGATGACGGTATGGATCAAAAAGAACATGGCGTTACTTTATTCGAATTATTGCTTGCTATTGTCATCGGCTCGGCGATTATTTATATGGGAATAAGGCAATATCAAAGTTTTAGAATGGGCGCTGATGCGCGGCAATTACAAGATAATGTCAATGTTCTTTTTCAAGCGATGTCAAATTTTTACAAAGCAAATGCTTATGGATCATTTAATCCTTCGAACACGACATTAACTTGGGCGCCATTAAATTTGAGGAATTCTTCTATACCATCCAATCCATATCCGGTTAATATAGAGACACAATTACAGCCTTATATCACGCAAGATATTCCGTTTAATCCCATCGTGGAAAATACGGCAGCAGGACAAGGGTATGTTGCCCAATTTAATGGGTATACTCAATC
This sequence comes from uncultured Coxiellaceae bacterium, assembly GCA_964438435.1. GTDB lineage: Bacteria > Pseudomonadota > Gammaproteobacteria > DSM-16500 > DSM-16500 > Aquicella. The sequence continues at coordinate 29,026 of CAYTKY010000011.1, forward strand.
AACAGAATTTTGTGTCACTGCTTCTGCCAGTGCGCCCGCATGGGGACCCACAACAAGCATGGGATGTGCGCAAAGTGGAGCGAAGCAAACAGGAACAGCTGTTGTTTGGCAAATACAAATTTCGGTTTTGATTAACAACCCTGCATTGCGAGCACAGTATTTAGCGCTAACAGGTGCGAATTGCTTATCTAAGTTAAATAGCACACAAACAAGTGTTGCACCTTGTGCGAGTGCGAGTACTAACAGTGGAAATTATTTAGTATGGGAGCGACAGGCTACTTCGCCTGAAACGGATTCTTCTTTTTGGCCAATTAATCCGATGGTTTCTGAATTTACAAAAATGTATCGACAAGAGTCGATTACTTATTCGGTGGGTGTGCCCGATACGTTATCAACTACGTTATCAACGTTACCGTCGCCCAAATCAAATCCGGTGGATAAACCCGATAAGTTACCGCGACCACAGAAATAGGGCATGAATTTACGAAGAAGCAATTTTATTATGGGTATTAGTATGAGAAAACAGATCACAATGAAAGGTTTTACCTTAATTGAAATTTTAATGGTGCTGGTCGTTGTCAGCATTTTGGTTTGGAGCAGCGTTGCTTATTTTCAACAACGCGCACAGCAAATGCGTGTTGATAGAACGACGATGGATATGCAGCAAATATTAAATGCCGCACTTTCTTATTATATCGCGAATGGTTCTTGGCCACCCTCTCCTTCATTGGATTGTTTGCAAGGTGTTTCGCCTTGTTCTACGAAATATCTTCCGAGTAATTTGAAAAGTGCTTGGGATGGCAGTCTATACAAAACAGCAGCTAACGCACAATTATTTTATGTTTATGTTCAAGTGACAACAAAGGGTGATCATGCTCAGGGGATTGCTAATACGATAGCAGGGTCACTGCCATTGTCCTATACCACTTATTCATCATCAGCACCCGTTAATAATACTGTTCCAACAAGTGGCACGACTTGTGCGAATCAAAAGTCGTGTGTTGTTGTTGGGAGCGTTAATATTCCAGGACAAAATCTCAATAATGCGAGAAGTGTTAATTTTGCCGGGTTGTATCATCATGGTGGTTGTATTCCGGTTCCGCAATGTCCAGTTGATGCAAAGGGAAACACCATGACGCCACAAGTGATGGTGGTGCCTGTTTCTGTGAGCGGGGTTAATAACACTATCAATAATCAAAATCAGCAATATCAGCTCTATCCGATTACAAGCTTTACTGCTTATGCAACGGAAACCTCTCCTCTTTCTGCTAATCCACCGCCTTGTAAAGGTGGAAGTGGTGGAGTATGTACACCATTAAATGGTTCAGCAAGTTCCGCCTATTGGCGTGCGTGCCTGCAAGTTGTTACGGAAAGGGGTGATGTCGCCACCACCAATACGGGCACTGGCGCGAGTGCTTGGGGGCAATATGTGACATTACTTGCGATTACGCGATGTGCGAGTAACAATGAACCCGCGGGCTCTAATTTCACGGTATTTACGCAATAGTGTTGAGAGACGAAAAAACCTTACGAAAATTTTTTAAATCTCTTATACTTGATAACTAAAAATTTTCCGGATATCTTGAGATGGGATATGAGGATAAGGATGAAATTTTAATCATGAAGATGCAAAGCTTGTTTGTTGCTACGTTCCTTTTTTTCATGCCACTCTATGCGATTGCAGGATGGGAGGTTGCTAGTCCGCAATCAGCTGCACCGCGAGAACCTTTTTTTCAAGCAGCCTCTCAACAAAATACAGCCATGATGCCAACGGCTTATAGTGGCGCTGCTTTTCCAAATCAATATGCAAATCTCGGTCAGCCTGCTGCTATTTATGCAGTCAGCATCAGTGGATCATTGAAAGAAAATTTAGAACGTATTATGAGCCGTTATCATTGGCGAGTTATTTGGAAAGCGCCTTACGATTATAATTTTGATGGCAGAGTAACGGGAGCTAGTTTGCCTAATGTGATTGAAAAATTATTGCAGCCATTTCCTTTGCAAGCTGTTATGTATATGTCAAATCGCACGTTAGCGGTTATCCCAAGGGATAGAGTCATAAATAGATAGAAAATAGGATGGTAAGTAAATGATGCTAAAAAGATGGTTCGTCCTGCTTCTTTCCACGATGGTTATGCTAGCAGCCTGTCATTCGCCTGTTTTTAACCAAACAGAAGGTAATGTTGCTGACGTAAAGATCAAAGCCGCTAATGCCCGCTATCAATCAGACATAGATGCTAAACCTCTTCCTCCTCTTTTAGTTAAGCCAGGATTGTATGTTGATACAACGCCCGTAAATTTATATAAACAGCCATCATGGTTGCAAAATAGAATCGTGATTCGCGGTGATCAAT
>CAYTKY010000012.1:0-30920 GCA_964438435.1 uncultured Coxiellaceae bacterium
AAATTAATTCGAGCGGTGATGACTCAGCTGTTAAAAATCGTGCGCATCGTCGACAACATTGGGGTAGAATGGGTAAATTTTGCTGACAAGCCTCACAGATGGAAGAGGGGGTGAGTGTTGGGAAGCTACATAATAAACAATTCGCTGGCAGCCATCGATGCATAGCATGGCGAGCGAGTGTCGATAAATAACGATAAGATTGAATGAGTCGATTAAAAAAAAACATGATATCTCCCGCTGATTATACTCATGCGTCTGTTCTTGCACGCGAAGTGACCAATGAAATGTTAGCCCGATTGGATTTCATGACAATCAAGCCTAAGCGCATTTTGAATGCGGCAGGCAGAGTGAGTGAGATGAGTTGGCAATTGCAGAGTCGTTATCCCGAAGCGCAACTCGTTGCAATAGATGACTCTTTACCTTTACTCCATCATGCGGCTGAAGTAAACAACGGATTATCATCGATCACTTATTTATGTGGAAGCGCCACTTCCCTTCCTTTTGCCGATCATTCGGTTGATTTGGTGATGGCGAATTTATTATTTCCTTATCACACCGATTACTCATTGTTGCTGCGTGAATGGCGAAGAATTTTATCAGCCGATGGATTATTAATGATGACTGCTTTTGGCTTGGATACGTTGAAGGAATGGCCTTCGATTTTTCAATATACGAATGCAAGCCATGATAATCGCAGAGATTCTCCGCAACTTGTTGATATTCACGATATCGGCGATTTATTGTTGGCAGAAGGATTCGTGGATCCTGTTTTGGATGTGGACCATTATACGATGCTATATCGCACTCAGGCACAACTGAGGCAAGAAGTTTATCAGAGTGGAATGGCTTTTTTTCCGATGGAACAGGAAATAACTGACATGATTGGTGCGGCGGATGGCAGCTGGCCACTAACGTACGAAGTCATTTATGCGCATGCGTTTGCACCTGAAAAATTAGAGGCGGTTGCTACTTCATTAGGAGGGATGACGCGTATTCCATTGTCACAAGTGCGCAGACAATTAAAAAGAGAAGAGGATTCGTAAAAGCGAGGTTGTCGGGTACCCTGATTTGAACCGAGCTAAAAAAAAGTGGTTATATACAACAAACTTTAAATGAGGAGATCAATATGGCTGTTGCTAGAATAGTGCCTATGAATTTTATGTTTTCCATCGTGAAAACAACCTTAGTCTTTTAGTTACGTTGACGGGTACCAAAGAAACAAATTTCTATCTGGCATTTCAAATAATAATACCTGATACCGTCAGGCAATTTCCTGAAGGGAACACGGCAAATTACAATCAACAATTTTTTTTGGCGGTGAGTGAAATAAAAGCTGTATTAAAAGAGTTAGGGATAGGATATCAGAGTACCAACACGGGATTTCAAAAACCTGGTTCTGTTTTTCGTGAAAGAATAACGATTGAAAATGATGAAAAGTCAGTGATTCAATTAATGCGATTTCTTTCTAAAGATCCTCGCATGATTTGTTACAGTGATAGTGACAAAATGAAAAAATTAGATGATGAATATAGGGCAACGTTTTCGTACCCTTTTTATAATCATTCAGCAAATGGGACATTGTCTCATACGATTGATGACGAAAAAATGGTTAGCGACATTGCAAATACAATTCAATTTTCTGAATTTGTTGAAAAAATCAATACTGAAATAGGTCGTTATGAATCAGGGATGTCTTCTAGAACTTCTCCAGAAAGGGAAAAAGTGATTCGCGTTATCAGAGATGAAATTAATAACTTGAATGGGACGAAAAATAACAATCATCAAAAAATGATAGCTCTCATTCAAATAATAAAAGCCTGTGCTTCTCATACAGAGAGTACGCATTCAGAGGGCTTCTTTTCTAGAGTGACAACATCTAAACTTTCGGTTATTTTAAGCGAAATATTAGAATGGTTACCAAAAAATCAGTTTGATGTTGTGTCTATACAAGAAAATAAAGCATTGCTTGATAAACTGTCTGGAAAAGAAGAACCCTTGCCGGATAAACAACAACCGAAACAACGACGGTATTTTCATTAACGGTAGTCGCTCAATCAGATCTGGCAGTCATTCTTGATAAACTGGAAACTGTCAGATTTGATCGGGACTGATCCACTTGTAACAACAGCTCAGTTTAACTGATGACACGCCGCCCTATATCATCTCTCTAATTAGTTGAATATCGGTTGCGATTTGATTCTTGATAGATTCTAATTCATTCATTTTCGTTTCAATAGATTCCAATTCATTTTCAAATTCTTCTTCAGATAAATGCGGATTTTTTTGATTTAATTCCGTTAATAAATAATCTTTCAATTGTACAACATAGGTATTTTCTTTTTGCAATCGCATGGCATGGGTGTCAATTTTATTGTAAAGATCGAGGGCTTCTTTTTTTCGTTCCTCAGAAAAACCATACGCTAAATGTTCTTGTTTGATAAATTGAACGACTAATTTTTTTGCTTCAGCCTGTTGGCTGGAAATTTCTTTTGTATTGGTATCTAATAATCGTCTGCCAATTTTGATTATTTTTTCATAGAAAGCTAATTGTTTCATTACATGCTGCATTTTTTTATTGGTTTCAACCATCGCATTCCAATCCATTTTCATCGAACGTATTTTTTTCTCAACGTCGTGGAAAAAATCTTCATCGACTTGGTGCCCTTCCGTTTTTTTAATCGAAGTATCCAATTGAATTTTAGTTTCATTAAGACGATCAATCGCGCGACTCGTTGATTCGACGCCTTCCTTGACTTTAGTCACCAATAAATCAATTTTTTTTCGTAATACTTTTAAGTGAGGATCAATCACAATAGCTAATGATTGTTGTAATTGTGCAATAATATGGTCCAGCATTTTGGCATATTCATATTCTTTCGCGGCAAGTTTGATGATTTCACCACTGGTTTCTTTATGCTTGAATAAATCGCGATATTGTTTGACTGGCTGGCTGACCGTATCAATCTTTTTTTCAGCATCAGTCATCGTGCGTTTAATTTTGTTAATATCTTCATCAATCTGTAATATTTTTTTGTAAGCTTTTGCTATTTCATTGATTTTTTCTTTTTGAGTTTTGCAAGCCGCGTCAATGGTGTTTTTGTAATTAAATGCTTTTTCTGAAAATTTAAATTGAAAACCCCTTGGGAAAGGAATGCGTATGATCTGACTCATCTCTTCATTTGCATTTTGTTCATCATGACGATGGGTTTTGAAAAATTCTTTCAATGTGTTATTTAACGCCGTTAATTGTTTTAACACGATTTGCAATTCAGGTGATTCAGTGGTCCAAGAAGTATTGCATTTTTGTAATAAGCCTAAGCGATCTTTGTCATCATTCGAAATGATTTCTTGCAGATCTTCCAAGGTAAGTCGGTTGAGTTTTTCATTTGTTTTTGCATAATCGTTTAATTCAGCTGTTTCAGACAAAGAAGCGATGTCGCTAAATTTCCGATTGAATTCATTGAGCAATATTTTTTTGGCATTTGGTAGCGCATGGGCCCATTCTTTCAAAAACACTTCTCGGCATTCGTTTGCTGAATTATATAAAGCACGAATCACATGGTCTTTGAAAGTGGCTAAATTCGACATTTCTTTTTTAACAAACTGATACGCCTGATCTGTTTCTGTTTCAAATTGAGATGAAATCGGTTTGATTTCATCCAGTTTCTTTTTTAATAATTCACATTCTTTTAAGAAATCACTGCAATAGTATTCAATCATTCTTTCAGCAAATTCCTCGGATTTTTTCTTGTTTTCTTCAAAAATCAATCCTTCTTTTGCTATTTTTCGAACGGCATCATAAATGCTCATGCGTGCAGTATGAATCTCCGGTATCCATTTTTTCAAAAACTCAGTTCGATTTTGACCTATCTCAATGATTTCTTTTCTGAGATGATGAATCTCACTTAAAATGTCAGCGGTTTTATCAGGGGTAAATTCACGTAAAGCCATTTCTCTTTCTGTTTTTGTGGTTTCTTTTGTCGTGGTTTTTACGTGAGAAAATATTTTCCTACCGATTTCTTCAAATTCAATTAATTTTTCATTCATTGTGTTCAGCACATCCGTGCTTAAACGAAAACGGGGTGGTAATTGTTCTACATCGGTAATACGGATGCGTTCATTTTGAAAAGGCTGCTCTTGGATGGGAATGACGAGATGAGTATCAATGAGGAAGTTATCGGTGCAAAACAAAGTAATATGACGGGTTCCTGGGTTCTTGTAAGCGCGTTTGATATAGAATTGTTTTTCGGTATGGTTTCCTTTAGGTATCGCAAGCGCGATGCTATCGCAAATTTGTTCAATGAAACGGTTTTGCTCTTCATTGCCGAGAGGCGGAACAATTAGGTCGAATGCTTTGGGGTCAAAATAAGCGTATAACACCATATCAAGCTGGGCCAAATGATATTGGCCTTGTGCAATTTTCATGAGGTGGTCTTCCCTAACCTGGTTTCATTAAAGATAGCTGGTCTCAGAAGTGATTGCTAGAGTCCGTTGACGATATTCATGCGCAATTTTTTCTAACGACTCATGCTACGTTGTCTGGTCGGTTCCTGATTTTTCTGTGTCAGATCGCCACGCTGTTTCTGATTTTCCTCTGTCAGATCGCCATAGCTCCTGCTACGCTGTCTGGTAGTGGTTTGGGTGGGAGCCGGAGGATTTAATGAAATAATTTCCTCGTAAGGCATCTCTGTTTTGTAAATATCTTTTACAAAGGAGTAAAGGGGTGATTGTTGATTGATACCCGTTGAAGCGAAATCGGGATACGCTTCCTTGATCAGGGATTTTAGCGGTAAGTTCACATTTATCATACTTTGGTATTCATTAATAAAATCTTGAATGGTACGTCCAGAAGCAGGATCGGTTATGGCTTCTATCCATGATTGAGCGAGGTCAGTTTTATCATCCGTAAATTCTTCTAAAAACTCATGGAGATGTTTTTGAAGGAAATCGGGATTTTTACGCAAAAGTTCATAGCGCACAGTAGGACGGTGAGAGTCATCTTTTTTGTGAGCAGGAAATAAAACGTCATGCCAGGTTTCAAATTCCAACTTTTTAAATTGCGAAATGGCTTGATCTGAGGCGAAGCTTTGAAACGTTTTTTCTATAAAAGCGATTTCAAATGTTTGAGCTAGCGTTAATGATGCATTTTTTTCATTCGTTTGTTTATGAAAAAGTGATCCGGTGCAGTGGATAGGTGAAAGTTGGTTTTTCTTACCGAAACGATTATTTAAATCGGAAGAAATAGCGCGTAACGCTTTTTCTTGATTGGAAAGATCCTGATACATTCCTTCCATGCACAAAACAGTAGTACGGATTTCTTCTATTGTATTAGGTACATCTTTTTCGAAAAAATCGGTTTCATGATTCCTTTCTGGATTTTCTATGAATGCTTTGATTTTTTCATTAATCAAATCGGTCCAATGATGAATAGTGGCAAAGAGATGCTCCCCATTCAACTGAATCGTCGTAAGGTTGCCGACGATTTTTTTGATGAGCGTATCGCATTTGGTTGGCGTGTGACCTGCTTTTGCGGTGTGGACTAATAGATGAGGTAAATAATCAGATGCTGATCTGATGATATCTGCAGTATTTTTCGGAAAATCGGCAGGTAATTTCTCCCACGGAATGAGACGCCGTTCAATATTTTTATTTTGCCCAATCACTTCATAAATCAAACCTTTTTCACGGGTTGCTAAATAAATTCTATTTGGTTCATGATTAATCTTGGTTGTGTCTCCGGCATCGGCGATATGTGATAGTAAGGTTGGTAAAATCGTATCTTTTAAGCATAGGATGCTTGTTAAATCTTTCGGAAAAGTTGGAGGTAGGTTTTTCCATGGAATGAGATTGCCTTTTATTTTGTTGTCTTTTTCCATTATTTCATATCTTAATCCAGATGTGGTTGGTTCTAAGTAAATTTTACTTGCGCTACGTTCGGTCTGCGACATCGCATCAAGATCGTAGTCAGTCGATGAAATCAAATCAAGCGTGTAATCTTGAACTTGATCAGCGGCTAAATACGTAAGCGCTTTATCATCAGTAAATTGGCTAATTGTTTTGATTGCTTTTTCAAAGGAAGAATGTAAATCACCAACCTTGTCACGTAACTCAACGACAGAGTGGCTGTAGGTTGAAAGTTTTTCAATAGATTGTTTTTTTATTGTTATGCTATTGTCAAAATTAGTGATGTTATTATTAAAATTTGTTAGCAAGGCAATTTGCTCTGCTTGTTGTTTTTTTAATACATTTTCGCTGTATTTGCAAAAAGCATTTAAATCAGTTGTTAGATCAGTTATTTTTCGGTCAATGTCGATCGGAATATTTTCTATTTGTTTTTCCAAAGATTTTACTTCATCAGAAAATGAGAAGTTGAAATAATTGACGATAAAGCTGAGATATGAAGGGCTTCCAACGTTTTTCAACTCATAAAGAGAGTTGCTATCCGTTTTTGATGCACATTGAGTTTTTTCAATGTTCGTCATGATTATTGTTTGATAAGCACTAATACTGACATAATTATAACAGTAACCAACACCGTAAACATAGTAGGTATCGAAAAGTTGGTTGATGAAATTAGTGACATATTCTTCTATATCTTTTAAGGAAGACAGTTGGGGAGATAAAAATCTCTCGTAAACTTTTTCAATAGTGGTGATTGACCCATTTTCATCGATGGTGCCGACTTTCTCGAATAGCGTATTGAATTGCTCTATTTTTTCTTTTCTTTTTTGGGGATCACCAATCGTTTCTGATTGAATGAGGCTGAAGCAATCTTGTAATGAACAATAAAGCGCATAACCAATTCGTTTTTTTACAAAATCTAAATGAGCAATAGCCGGGGGGTAATTTTTTTCTAATGTTGTAATAGAATTTTTTATTTCATCAAGTTTTCCCGTGAAATTTAATTTATTTTCTTGTTTGTCGAAGAAATTCTCGAATCTTTCTATCAAAAAGAGTAAGGCTTCTCTCTCTTTGTTGGCAAATTTAGCTAATTCGGTATGTACTAGACGCTCCTCCCATACAGGGTTTTTTATTGACTCCAATAAGTTTTCTGTTGGGTTATTTTTTGAGAAATCCGAAATAAAACTAGCATATATTTTCTCTAATTCCCTAAGCTGTATAGTCCATATTGTTGTCTTGCTGAGGGGATGGTGTGCATTAGGATTTTTATCAATAGTTGGAATAGCCGTATAGTTAATAACGGAATTTCTTTTTGCATTTTTAAAATCGGCAATCATGTTATCTTCATGAGATTTGATACGCTCATCTAATAAAGGGATCGTTTTGAAGATTTCTGGGATTTCAGAAGTGATTGAGCAAACATATTCTTTTTTTGTGTTGGGAAGGAGATCAGCATCAGGTAACGTCTTCAGCTTTAAAGTTTCGATCTGTATGCCATCATGCGTTAACGTTATTTCATCATCGCTTAGAATAAAACCAGCATACACGTGAGGGCGATAAGGAGATGATAAACCCTTTTGAACCAGTAATGCGGCGATTGAAATGAAAAAAGCATCCTCTTGATCAAAATCAGTGATACTTTCTTTGAAAAAACGAAGAAAACGAGAATCAAAATAAACGAATGACGATTTTTTATTCGGAAATTTAACTTCAACTTTTTTCATTTTTTGCCTCGTTTGGAAAATGTTATTAGGCTTCAGTGAAACATTTTCTCTCTACATCTTAAACCAACGTTTTTCCCATCATAATCATTTAAGCTTAAGGGAAAATTAGGACGATTTTTAAGGTTAGTTTAAGATGACCTGCGATATGATTGGAAAAAGATTCAAAGCACTAATGTGATTAAATAATAAACAGTTTTTAAAAAAGAGGTGAGTGCAATTATGCAAGCACGTGAGCAAAAAGAAAGACCACAAAACATTCAGAAGAAGATAGAGAAGTTCGAAGAAGACATAGGTCATTTAGATAGTGCATTAAATGAGGCCTTTTCTCATGATCACCATGCTGCTCTTTTGGTTTATCAACCCTTATACCGTGTTTTTCGTGAACAGATTTTCGATAAGATAGATGGCTCAGAAAAAATAGTGGCGCCGATTTTGGATCAAATTAAGCAACTGGCTTGCGCAGTTGGGATTTCTAAAGGGGAGGAGTTTCACGAGATGGACAATGCGGTTGCCGCGTATTTTGGCAAAGACAAAACCAAAAATTGTATTTTCTCTAATACCAAGTTAGAGGAGAACTTACGCAAAACCATGGAAGACGCAAAAACAAAAACAAAAACAGAAATAGACGAAGCCATAAGAAAACGCCAGATTACAGGCAAGGACTTTTATGAAGGTTTAAGCAATAACAAGAAAACTCTTTTCCCTGCTATTATTGCTTTATTGAATAAAATAGCAGAGGTGCAATTTCTTTTGAAAAAAATTGAAAAATTTCCAGAAGAAGTAGAAAAAAAGATGGCGGAGCAATTAGATGAGTATGCAAAAGAAATTCAAGAAATTGAAAAAAGAATGCAATCTAAAATGGATGTTCTCAATCCATCAGAGGATAAGTTGAGAGGTAAGCTGGAGGAGGAGCTGAGTAACCATTTTAAATCGAAAATCAATGAGAAGATTGATGAAGTAGGAAATTTTCATACCGAAATTTCAAAATTCAAATCGGAATGTGCAGATTTAAAAAATAAAATCGAAAGCGATTCGAATCTTCAGAACAATTTGATTGATGAAAACAAGAAGATTCTTCAAGAAAAACAAGGCAACCTGAAAGAAAAAAAACAGCAACTCGTAACTTTTTTAGAAGAAGCGAAAAACAAAAACCTAAGAGTAGATAAATCAGACCAGGAAACTATCGTAAAAAAAGTAAGCAAGGAGATTGACAAAGAGATTCTGGACGAGGGGGGCTCTTTACGAGTCGAAAATATTTTTCCTTATGTGAAACAGTCCGGGAGGGGTTGGGTGTGTTCGCGCGAAAATGAGTTTGGAAAAATACACAATGAATTTTTTTTGTTACAGTCAAGTTTGACAGAATTCGAAAAACATCTTACTCGATATTCCAACTGTTTTGGGCAGGGTGGTGTGGAAGTTAAGCTTGCCTTTATTGAGGAATGTAAAAAGCAATACAGCGGATTTGACAGGTTCAACTTAGAGTGGAGCACTGATCCTGAAAGGCAGGTTAACGCATTGTTTGATGATAATGATAGTGATTTTTTGAAAAAAGATGGGAAAGAAAAATTGGAAGCGTTACAAGAAAAATATAAGAACAGTTGCCAACAAAAATTAAATGAATTAAGCGAAAAAGTGGAAGCAAATGAGATGATCATTGAACAGACTAAATCAGTTAATAGGACTGACTGGTTAGCTAGGTTAGTGCCTAGTGCAATTGATTCTGCTAATCAAAAAATAGCGGAAAAGCAAATAACAAACATTACCCAGTGGATAGATAAGTTGAATGAGGTTGAATTAGACGATGTTCTTTTTCAGAAAAGAGTAGATCAAGTAGAAGAGGTAGTAGTTCCGGTAGGAGAGGCAGTAGTTCTGGACGCCGCCCTACCCACCCTAATTACGGATGCCCAGCTTAAGAAATATTTACCTCAAAATAGCGGTACTATAGATGAGTTCTCGCAGTTAATCGTCTCAATCAAAAAGCTTGAGCATTCTATCAATGAAGGAGGGAATGAAAATAATAATTCATTTGATTTATTTAAGAGTTTTAAAAAAGAAGTTTCGGAGCAATTGGAATATCCTTATCCAGAGACCCTCGCTGATGGCACTCAGCAGATTTTGCAAAAAAATTTAAACTTGTATATCAATCTAGCTAGACTTAAAAAAGAAGCATTAGAATATATACAAAAAAAGAACGGTGAAAATAGTCAAAAAGTTGGTGGCGGCGACCAACCAACGGAGGATCCTAATAAACCAACGTTAACAAAAAAAATAAATGTGTGTGTGGGTATTGTTGATAAAATAAGGAGCGTAGAAAACGAGGGAATAAAAAGCAATTTCGTTGAGGATTTGAAGAGCGATACGGACTGTCTCACAAAATGCCGAGACTTGGAGTTGAATAAAGTGAAAATTTTTCTTTTGACAGTCCTAACCCTTTTGACGGGGGTGGTGCCTGGCCTGATCGGACTCGGTATCTTTAAAATTTGCCGCCATTATAAAAAGCCAGATAGTCAAAAAGTGAATGATGCCTTGGAGGAAGTTACCAAACAGTCTTCGCTAGGGGGCTAGCGTCGCCATCAAAATAACAACCACAACTCGCTCATTGATGCTCAAGTATTTTTAGATATAATCAAAGTCATTAACTTGAGCATTCACAAGCGAGTTTTAAGCCTTTGAGCAACCCATTTTTTATCGGCGTCGATGGTGGCGCAACAAAATGTATTGTGCGCGTGGAAGATGAACAGGGACGATTGTTGGGACGTGAAATCGGTGGTCCTGCGAATATTCGTATTTCGGTGACCCAGGCGTGGCAATCCATTCATGCCGCGTTAGAAAAAATATTGCGGCCATTGGCCGTTTCAATTGAGAATAATCATTTATTTCATGTCGGTATGGGATTGGCCGGTTGTGAAATTTCCGAAGCTTACGCCGCTTTTTTGCGAGAAGCGCCTTCATTTCAAACATTCATTGTTTCTTCTGATGCACATGCTGCTTGTTTGGGTGCGCATGCAGGCAAGGATGGTGCCATCATTATTGCAGGAACCGGTGTGGTCGGATTTCAGCGGGAAGGAAATCATATGGCAAAAGTGAGTGGTTGGGGATTTCCGCATGATGATATTGGCGGAGGGGCATGGCTCGGTTTGCAAGCGGTGAGTATCACACTGCAAAGTATGGATGGTCGTTTGCCATCATCCAACTTGTCGAAGGCCATTCAACAACACTTCAATGATCAACCTGATGCGTTAGTGACTTGGGCGAATCAAGCGAATTCCACGGCTTTTGCTGAATTAGCACCTGTAGTGATTCAAACAGCTCAGTCAGGGGATGCGACGGCGATGGCCTTGTTGCAGCGTGCAGCGAGCGCGATAGATGAAGTCAGTGCGGCATTGATCGCAAAACAAAAGTACTCAGAAAAACGATTGCCTTGTGTATTGATCGGTGGCATTGCTCCGTTCATTCAACCTTTTCTCAATCCAATATCACAATCACGACTTCAGGCGTGTGCATTAACACCGGATGCAGGAGCAATTTTTTTGGTGAAGAACAGGGGTTAGCTATTTATTCATCATTTAATTCTTTCAATAAAGCTAAGATGCGTGGCATATCAGAAAATGGAATGAAATGAATGAGGGAATTCTCAATCATCATTTCGCCATGCCAATCTTTTGTAATCATGATTCCTTTTTTAGGTTGATAAGCTTGTAAGAATGAGCGATAGCCACGACTCACGGTTGGCGTTGTTAAATTCCGATATTTTACTTCAATGGGAATAAAATGATGTTCATTTTTATAAAAAATAAAATCTACTTCAGCGCCACTTTTTGTTCGCCAATAATAAAGATTGATTGTTAAATAATGTTGTACGATAAATTTATATAATTCTTGGTAAACAGCCGATTGAATTAAAAAACCAAAATCAGTTCTCGTGTCGAGAGATGAAAAATTATTTAAAGCTTGATTCCTAAAACCATTGTCAATGAAATAATAAATAGGATTAGAAGTAATTTCTGTTCTTTTGTTTCCAACAAAAGGTTTAATTCCCGATATCACATAAGTATTTTCTAAAATTCCCAAATAATGTTGAATGGTGTGAGATGATACGCCGCAATCAGTAGCGAGTTGCTGATAATTAATAAGTTGACCAGTAGAATGTGCAATCAATGTTAATAATTTTAAAAGGGTGTCAGGCTGTCGTATTTTTAATATTTCGATAATATCTTTATTGAAATAATTTTGAAAAAGTCTTGCCAATAAGATTATTTTTTCATTTTCTAAAATAATTTGAGGGTAGCAACCATAAATGACATTTGTTTCAACTTGAATTTGATTACCCAATTCAAGATAACTAAAAGGTAAAATGAGTGATTCTAAATGCCGTCCAGTTAAAAATTCCTGTACTTTACTTTTCATTTCTAATTGCGAGGAACCACTTGCAATTATTTTGATTGGCAATTTTAAATCATGAATTGATTTTAATAATAAACCCGGATTTTCTATTCGTTGAATTTCGTCAATAAATAAAATGTATTGAGATGAACCTAATAAAGATTGAATATCTTGTAAAACATAGCTGCCTTTTAACCATTCTCTTACTAATAGTTCATCGCAGTTTAAATAGAGTGCTGTTGGGTATTTTTTTTGATCAATTAAAATTTGACATAAATAACGTCCTAACGTTGTTTTCCCTGCCTGTCGAGGACCCGTTAGAATAGTAATATATTGATTCCAATGTGGTTTGAGTAATTCTTCCGTTTGAATGCGAGGAATATAGTGGGAATCAGCAAAAATGGGGGCAGATTTTTTATCAAGCCAAGGATTTGCTAGTTTTAAATAAGTTAATAAATCAGATTTTATCATATTAACCCTACCGAAATGAATATATCTTAATTTTAGTAGGGTTGTTGTGAAAATGCTATCAGAATTATCGCCCACATTGTCAACATGCCCTAAAGATTCGAAATTATTGGCATCGCTATGGCGCGTGATGGGGCGAAACGTCGGTATGAGGTTTATGCCGCAACACGCGAATCACATCTTTGCGTTTGCGGATTTTTCGTAAAATGCGCGCGAGATGACTGCGATTTCGCACGGAAAGGGTGATGTCCACATGAAAGTGATGTCGATCACTTTCTTGTGCGCGAATATTTTCGATATTGGATTCAGCTTCAGAAATAGCCAGTGTCAATGAAGCAAGACTGCCACGACGATTAATTAAATCAATTTTAAGATCCACTGAAAAATCACCTTCAATTTTTTCTTCCCATAACAGGGGGACATATTTATCGTGTTGATCGTGATAACGTTCGAGATGTGTGCAATGCAACAGGTGAACCTCAATACCTTGTCCTGCTTTGATCAGCCCTGCAATATGATCACCTGGTATGGGCCGACAACAGTTAGCATAACTAATCGGCAGTCCTTCTGTTCCTTTGATAATAAGCGGTTGCAGCGGTTGTGTATCAATGATTTCTTTTTTTACGGTGTGACCCAGGTGCTTGATGATTTGTTTTGCAACAAGCAGGGCAGGACGATTTCCAATGCCGACTTCTTCAAATAGTTGTTGAGGGGATTCAAGGCGCGATGTATTCACGACATGCAGCATGATCGTTTCTGTGATTTCATCTAATTGTAATTCATAAGCATGCAAGGCTTTTTCGATTAATCGTTTTCCTAATTCAATGGATTCTTCGTGTTGTTGTTTTTTCAAATAATGCTTAATTTTACTCCGTGCTTTACCGGTTACCACAAAATTAAGCCAAGCAGCATTGGGTCGTGCATGAGGTGCTGTGATAATTTGCACTTGCTGTCCGCTGATTAACGGAGTGCTGAGAGGTAATAAACGTTTATCAAGACGCGCAGCGACGCATGTATTCCCAATATCTGAGTGAATGGCATAAGCAAAATCAACGGGTGTTGCGCCGGCCGGTAATTCAATGATTTGTCCTTTGGGAGTGAAAACATAAACCTCATCAGGAAAAAGATCTGTTTTGACATTTTCAATAAATTCCAGGGAATTTTTGGAACTTTTGTGCATTTCTAAAATGCCTTTCAACCATTCACGTGCACGCGATTGCGCTTCATTAAATACTTTCTTTTCTGTTTTATAAAGCCAATGCGCAGCAATACCATTTTCGGCCATTTTATGCATTTCTTCGGTGCGAATTTGAACTTCAATGGGAACGCCATAAGGACCAAATAAAGTGGTATGTAACGATTGATAACCATTGACCTTAGGGATAGCAATATAATCTTTGAAACGTTGAGCGATGGGTTTATAAAGGTTATGTAAAACACCTAATACACGATAACAAGTATCGACTTTGTCAACGGTAATTCGAAAGCCATAAACATCCATGATTTCAGAAAATGATAAATGTTTTTCGCTCATTTTTTTATAAATGCTATATAAATGTTTTTCACGTCCGGATAACGTTGCGGATGGAATATTATTTTTTCTTAACGCATCGCGAATTTGTTGGTGAATGATTTGAATAATTTCTGCGCGATTGCCACGTGCTTTTGCAACAGCTTCTTTCAAAATTTTAAATCGCATCGGATAAAGTGCAGCAAAACCTAAATCTTCTAATTCAACTCGAAAAGTATGCATACCTAAACGATTGGCAATGGGGGCAAAAATTTCTAATGTCTTCAGTGAAATGCGTCGTCGCTTTTCGGGACGCAATCCCGCTAATGTGCGCATGTTGTGAAGTCGATCCGCTAATTTTACGAGAATGACGCGAATGTCGCTGACCATCGCCATCACCATTTTGCGAAAATTTTCTGCTTGCGCTTGTTCATAATTTTCAAAATGAATTTGTGTGAGTTTCGTCACGCCATCAACTAAATCAGCAATTTCTTTTCCAAATTTTTCTTCAATTTCTGATTGATTGACGGGGGTGTCTTCTACCACATCATGTAAAATAGCCGCGATAATGGTCTGCGGATCCATGCGCATTTCCGCTAAAATTTTAGCGACAGCGACAGGGTGTGTGATATAGGATTCGCCCGTATAACGTAATTGAGTCCCGTGTGCTTTTTTTGCAAATAAAAAAGCTTCTTCAATGTCAGCCACTTCAGTGTGGCTAAGATATTGGTTTAATTCATCTTGTAACGCACTAAATTCATTCACGCTGACCTCAATCATTCAAGCGTTAGAAAGGATGGTTTTAATCGATAATGATCTGAATTTCTTAATTTACAGACGTTATTAGAGGGTATTCTTAATACACCCTATCTTCATTATGGATGGTACCGCATCACTTAGCCAGTGGACATTTTAAGCGTCTTTCGGAAGGGCTTATTTTAACGCCAAGTACCCCATTTTGCTTTATAATAAGAATGGGTTCTTTAACTTAAAGGGATTTTAAGGAGGCTTTTATGCATTGCGAAAAAGGTAATACAAAATGGGGTAGCGGTATGTGTTTATGCCCATTTTCGTTTGGCATGGCGTGGGGGATTGTTTTTGCAGTATTTGTCGCAGGATTAGCATGGATTGCTTATTGTTGTGGGACGGGGACAGCCATGGTTGAGCAAATGTCGAATTTCTATCATGGTTATGAAGCGACTTGGGTTGGCGGATGGTGGGGTGCTTTATGGGGATTCATCGAAGGATTTTTGATGGGATTCTTCATTGCACTTATTTATGACTGGATGATGTGTTGCAAAGCCAAAAAATGTTGTTCTCCTGCGGCGGAAGGTGCTTGTAAATGTTGCGGTAAGCCTTCTAATTCATGTTCGTGCCAATGCTGTAAATAGAAACTATCCACAAAAAAAGGCACCTATCAGATACGATGTCTCTACTGAGGGTGCCTTTCAGTGATCGGATTATAATTTTGCACTTGTCGTGGTGGTTGGGCTTTTTGTGTTGATGTTCGTATTGAGTTTCATCGTATGCAGTGTACGCAAGATCCTCAGTGCTTCAAATAATTGGAAGTCATCTTGAGCCAGTGATAATTCTGCTTTTGCAATGGCTTCAGTCGAAATGTTATTAGTGGTACCTGGCAAATGATTCCTTAATTGATATTCCTTAATAGGTTCAAGCATCGCAACATCTTCGTCGGTCTTGTTTTTAACAATTTGCAAATCATCAATTTGAATATCAGGAATGATACCCACATTTTGTATCACGCGGCCGGAAGGTGTGTGATACAGAGCGGTTGTCAGTTTAAGTGCGTGTGTTTTATCTAACGGAATGACTGTTTGCACAGAACCCTTTCCAAAACTAGTGGTTCCTACAATCAATGCACGACGATAATCTTGTAAGGCACCGGCTACAATTTCTGAAGCAGAAGCAGAACCTCCATTAATGAGAACGACGATGGGTGCGCCATTCAAAATATCAGTCCCCGTCGCTTTAGCCTTGTATTGTGCTTCTGGTAATCGGCCTTCCGTATAAACAATCACATCATTAAATTTATTTAATTTTTTACTATCGAGAAAACTATCGGTGACTTGTACGGCTGTTTCTAGTAATCCGCCTGGATTATTACGAAGGTCTAAAATAATACCATCTAATTTTCCATTATTTTTATTTTTTAATTCTGTAATGGCATCACGCATGAGTTTGGCGGTGGGTTCTTGGAATTGAGTAATGCGAATATAGCCAAAATCATTACCTAGCAATTTGCTTTTCACACTCGCAATATGAATGATTTCACGTTTGAGTTTGAAAGTAAGCGGTTGTTTTTCACCTTTTCTAAGGATAGTTAAAACAACGGGCGACCCTTCTTTACCGCGCATTCGCTTAACCGCATCTTGTAAGGTCATTTCGCTGACTAATTTGCCATCGATCGAAACAATATAATCACCTGCTTTGATACCAGCTTTTGATGCAGGGGTATCATCCATGGGCGCAACAATTTTGAGAATGCCATATTCAGGGGTGATTTCAATGCCGACACCACCGAACTCACCGGCGGTTGTCATTAATAGCGTTTTATAGGCATCATTATCAAGATATTCAGAATGAGGGTCGAGTCCACTCACCATGCCGCGAATGGCATCGTCTAATAATGATTTATCGCCGACAGATTGAACGTAAAAATCTTTGATTAAGACGATGGTATTCGTGAAGCGATTAATATCATCATCACTTGCTTTGGGAGCTTTTTCTTTTGCGCTACCATCTTTCGTGCTATCAGATACGGCTGTCGCGATAGCATGACGAATAGTTGGATGTGAAAATTCATTAGTTGCTGCAAATGAAGAAGAGATAAAAAGTCCCGCTGATAGTAGAACAACTGGAATGAAAGTACGCATAGTCACCCTTCGGTTTTCGACTATAGTTAACTTAAGTATAGCATCAGGTTAGAAGTTATACTAATTTGACTAAACTATTTCCGGTCATTTCTGAAGGAGAGGGTAGATTCATCAGGTAAAGCAAAGTCGGCGCAATATCGGATAAATTTCCTTGTTCATGCGAGATCACGGCAGGGCGTCCAATATAGAGGAAAGGAACCGGATCACTGGTGTGAGCCGTGTGTGGTTGATTCGTTGAAAAATCATACAGTTGCTCGGCATTGCCATGATCAGCGGTTAAGATCGCTTCTCCGCCAACTTTTTGAAGAGCCTGCACAATCATGCCGAGACACTCGTCGATGACTTCAATCGCTTTCACAGTGGCATCAAAGTTGCCTGTGTGCCCGACCATATCTGGGTTTGCGAAATTGCAAATAATGACATCGTATTGTTCGCTTTCGATTTGATGAATGAGTTCCTTTGTAAGTAAACGTGCGCTCATTTCGGGTTGTAAGTCATAAGTGGGAACCTTGGGCGAAGGAATTAATATCCGTTCTTCGCCGGGGTAAGGCGTTTCAACACCGCCATTAAAAAAGAAGGTGACGTGGGCATATTTTTCCGTTTCTGCAATACGTAATTGCTTGAAACCCAGATGACTTAAATAAGGTGCTAATAATTGGTTTAGCACTTGGGGTGGAAAAATAACGGGTGCTTTAAAGCGAGCGTCGTATTCTGAAAGACAAATGAATGAAGCTAATGAGGGGCATTTTTCTCGGCGAAATGCGTTAAAGTCAGGGTCAAGAAAAGCTTGAGTGATTTCGCGTGCACGATCAGATCGAAAATTCATGAAGATGACGCTATCGCCATCTTCTATTTTAATGGGTAATTTCTCTGGCAAATGGATACAGGTGGCGCGGACAAATTCATCCGTTTCGCCACGCGCATAAGCTAATTGAAGAGCGCGAATGGCATCAGGTGCTTGAAAATCAGCTTTGCCTAAGGTGAGTAAGTCGTAAGCTTGCTGAATGCGATCCCATCGTTTATCTCTGTCCATCGCGTAATAGCGTCCGATGAGAGAGACAATTTGTCCGCAAGATAATTGGTGGCATAAATCATCTAATATTTTAATGGAAGATAAAGCACTTTGTGGCGGTGTATCGCGACCATCTAGAAAGGCATGCAGATAAACGTGCGGCACATCGAGTTCAGCGGCTAATCGAAGTGCTGCGTGAAGATGACGCTCATGGCTATGGACGCCACCGGGTGATAGCAGTCCCATAAGGTGAACAGCTTTATTCGTTTTTTTTGCTTCTAAAAATGCTTGGCGCAAAAGTTCATTTTGAAAAAAATCCCCTTGCTCAATGGCAAGATCAATGCGGGTTAAATCTTGATGCACAATGCGTCCTGCCCCCATGGTGAGATGTCCCACTTCAGAGTTACCCATTTGTCCTTCGGGCAAGCCTACGCATCGTCCTGATCCTGAAATGAGCGTGTGAGGATAATGATTCCAGAAAAAATCCCAATGAGGCTTGTATGCCGCGGCAATCGCATTAAATGGTGTTTCTTCACGATAGCCAAAGCCATCCAGAATGATCAAAACAAGAGGGCGTGGATTATTTTTTGTCATAAAATTTTCAATCGAAGTAGTCAAGTTCCTTATTATTAGGTAAAAGGAAAAGTTTGCAAGTCTGTGATGGTGAGACCCTATTTTCACAAGACGCGACATTTACCCCGAATGGCGTTAAACTACTGTTTTAGCTCATGTTAGGATTCGTTATGTCATATGAACAATTACAAGAAAAAATTTATTTTTTACTGAAAATGGGCACAATCGTGGCGTCTATCACGATGTCTGCTGCCATTTATGCCGATGATGCAACCACACCGACCCCCTCTGTTTCTACGACAAAAGATCCTTATCAAAAATTTAATCGAGCGATGTTTACCTTCAACGATAAATTAGATAGTTACGTGCTGAAACCCATTGCGACTTTATATGAAAAAATCATGCCTAAGCCTTTAAATCAAGGTGTTCATAATTTTTTTAATAACATCGGTGAATTGCCGACGATGGCAAATGATTTGTTACAAATCCATTTCTATCAATTTGCAAATGATTTTTGGCGTTTTGGAATCAATACAACCATTGGTATTGGTGGCCTTTTCGATATGGCCACGCGGATGAAGCTACCGTATTATTCCAATGATTTTGGTATGACCTTAGCAACATGGGGATATCGACAGTCTAATTATTTAGTCTTACCTTTCTTTGGCCCGAATACACCACGTGATACCATCGGATTGCCTGTCGATTATTTTGCATTTTCTATTTATCCGCACATTCATCCGCAATCACTACGATATGAAATATATGCGTTGGGCGTCATTGACAGGCGTGCACAATTATTGAAATTCCAACCCGTGTTTGATGAAGCAGCTGTCGATAAATACACATTTATGCGAGATGCTTATTTGCAACGGCGTGCTTATCAAATAGAAGAAAATAAACATCGTAGTGCATTAGATCAACTACAAAACGCTCAAACGAACATGGCGATGGAATCGAATACCGAAACTGATATAAAGAAAGATAGCGGAGCAATAAAAAAGGAACCAGCTGATTCGACGGCGAATTCACAGCGTGTCACTGAGCATGATTAATTCCAGCTCAGAGTTTGCAGTGAATTCTTGTGTTAACTGGAATTTATTTTTGCAAGGCAAGCATATTATGAGTGAAATGGGCATTATTGCTGCTTCGATGAAAGAAACATTGAAAGAAATTGCGAAACAGTCTGCTGCGTTAGGCGTTGGATTGCAAAATGCAGCGCCTGGGGACAAAAATGGTGCGCCGAATCACTCCGTTCAATATTTATTAGCGATTGCTGAAAGTCTCATGAAAATAGCAGAGGAATGCGATAAATTATAAGTGATGACCCACATGCCAAATGAAATGAATGCTCAAGAAGAAAAAAGAAAAAAAATCTTGCAGCTAATGCAAGAAGCGCTCAGGCAAGATCAAACATTACGTGATGAACATCATATTGGGGAAAAATTTCGATTTATTCGCGATCGTTTGAATGCGTTAATGACGCGTGTTGAAGAGAATTTATCAACGATAAAAAGCGAGACAGAAAAAAAAGTATTGGAATTATTGCCAGATGAAATGTTTGTGTATGTTTATCTTTTTAACGCACAAGGATTGGTTTTAAAGACCTGGCAGAAGATCATCACGCCCTCTGTTTTTTATGAATACAGTATTAATCGACCGATTTATGCAGATCAATCTGCTGTTGAAGCATTTATTCGATTGAAAACCAATCGAGCTCAACACGGATATTTAACAGTCGCGATCAAAAAAACTGATGTGGTTGAATTACCTGCTGGTCAAGAACCAACGAAAGATGTATTGGATCATATTGTATTAAAAATCAAAGAAGGTTCGTTGCGTTTTGATCGATTATTTTATTTTACACACAATAATATTAACTATGTTCTGAATCAGGCGGGTGAATTGGTTCAAGTAGCGTAATGTTTCTTAGAACCTGTTCTAAACCAACCCGATAATGCTCGCTGCTAAATAAATTCCGCTCTAGTTCACTAGAGATGAGAACCCGTTGCCAATTCACACGTGACAAATTCATTAATATGCTTTAGATGATGAGTTAATCGTTCCTAACCAAAACAGTGGGCGAGAATTTTGCGGGAAGACAACTCATCATCTAAAGCATATTAATGAATTTGTCACGTGTGAATTATTATTTTTTTCGATGACTTCCCCACTCTTTTTTGATGAACTCGACTAAGGGATCTTTTTGGGGAGCAGATTCTTTTATTGAACTGGCGGCAGGTGCATTGCCGAGCCAATTAAAACGTTGGCGAAGTACTTTTTGTTTTTCTTTTCCTGCAAATTGCGTATCGATGAAGGGGTTTTTGAAATCAAATTCACTTTCTTCTGCTGTATGTTCTGTCCCACCAATAACGGGCTCAGCGGAGGTTGTTTTTTCAATGGGTTTGACGAAAAAATTTCGATCACGATGTTTTTTTTCACTTCGCGCCGTGTCTGTCAATTTTTCTGATTTTTCAGATCGAGTAGTTTCACCCTTTATATAAAGTTGATGGTCACTTTCTTCTTTATCTTTTCGTTGTTGTCGTTTATCAATTTCAGCGTGCACTTTGGCTTTCGAATCGATTCGATGCCCGGTTGTGCTTGTTGATGCCTCATCGGATTCTTTAGGTGTATTTATTTTGGGAGCCGTTTTACGGCAATCTGCACAAATATTTCCATAAGTTGTGTTGCGAGGAGCGCCCAATTGTAAAAAAGCAGACAGCGGCTTTTGTTGACCGCAACTGCGACAAATTTTTGTCAGCGCGATATCTGATTTTTTCATGCCGAAGTGTCTCAACGATGCTTGATGGAAGAACATATTAAATCACCCGGAATCATAACACATTTAAGTTGATCAATGCATGATCGATGACTTTGAGGGTTAACGCTACTCGGGTTTTCTTAAAATGTTGTAAGAAATATAAGATAGACGGTTAGGTAAAATAGGGCTGGCTCATAAGGCTATTTTTTACTCGATGATTTATTTTCTAGAAAAAACATGTATCTTGCTTGCGATAATGATATTCGTTATCCTCGGTGTTCGATCATTCATCGAGTTAGGATTCATGCGTGATCTGGTGTGGCCTCGTAAGAGTATCGTGGAAACATAGGATGAATTAAATAAAAAATTGGAGAATAAAAACATGACAAAAGGGCCGTCTTTACAAGATCCTTTTTTGAATTCATTGCGTAAGGAAAAAATACCGGTTTCTATTTATTTAGTGAATGGTATTAAATTGCAAGGTGTAATTGAATCCTTTGATTTGTTTGTTGTGTTATTAAAAAACACAGTCAGCCAAATGGTTTATAAGCATGCGATTTCAACGATTGTTCCTGCAAGAAATGTCTCTTCTGCCTTTGAATATAACTCAAATGGTTACAATAATAATGGAAATGGGAATGGCAATAAAAATCAGGGTAAGCCACCCGTGGATCATGAATAATTGATAGCATTTTCTGTTCGCTTGCGGCGAATATAATTTAATGGGGTTTCTCATCGCGTGAAAGCTAAAAATCATTTGCGGGATAATCCATTAGGTGATCGCCCAAGCGGTGGAGAGCAAGTCGTCTTGGTTCACATCAATTTTCCAGCCGGTAAAATGGATGAGGATCTGGAAGAATTCAAAGAATTAACCTTGTCGGCAGGTGGAAAAATTGTTGATGTGGTGATCGGCGCACGTCGAGTTCCCGAATCAAAGTATTTTGTGGGTTCAGGTAAAGCATTAGAAATTCGTGATGCTGTCTTGGCACATCAAGCACAATTGGTGATTTTTAATCATGTGCTCACACCTGCACAAGAACGCAATCTTGAAAAATTAATTAATTGCCGGGTATTGGATCGCACAGGATTAATCTTGGATATCTTTGCGCAACGTGCGCGTAGTTTCGAAGGTAAGTTGCAAGTTGAGCTGGCGATGTTGAAGCATCTTTCCACACGGTTAATTCGTGGTTGGACACATTTAGAGCGACAACGTGGCGGTATTGGTTTACGAGGTCCGGGTGAAACACAGCTAGAAGTTGATCGACGATTAATTCGCGATAAAATCAAATTGATATCGATTCGATTAGCTAAAATACGTAGACAGCGTGCGCAAAGTCGTCGTGCACGTAAAAAAGCAACGATTCCAACGGTGGCATTAGTCGGTTATACCAATGCGGGTAAGTCCACGCTCTTTAATCGATTAACGGGTGAAGCGGTCTATGTTGCTAATCAATTATTCGCAACGCTGGATCCGACGTTGCGTCGCATTGAAATACCGGAACAAGGTCCGGCAATTTTGACAGACACCGTTGGGTTTATTCGGCATTTGCCCCATGATTTGATTGAAGCTTTTCATGCGACATTGGAAGAAGTCAGTGAAGCAGATTTATTGTTGCATGTGGTCGATGCAAATAATGAAAAGAAAAACAGCCAAATTGAGCAAGTAAAGCAGGTGTTAGAAGCCATTGGTGCGCAAGATGTTCCGTGCTTGTTGGTCTATAACAAAATTGATTTGAAGGAAAATCTTGAGCCTAAAATTGATTATGATGAGATGGGCAAACCCAAACGTATTTTTCTGTCAGCTTTTCGTGGGTGGGGTCTTACGGAATTACTTTCAGCGATTGCTGATCGGATTGGAAAAGAAATGGTACTACGCGAGATGGTATTATCGCCAGCCCAAGCAAAAATAAGAGCAGAATTATATTCACGTCAAGCGGTGATAAAAGAAGAAATAGATGAAGAAGGGAATTATCATTTGATGGTTCGTTTACCGCGAACTAAAAAATGATCATTGCTTCCAAGCGACAATGAGCGAATTGGTCGTGGTGTAGGGCTATTACTTCAAACTGAAATAGAGAGCGAGATATTTTAGATTCAAAAACTCTTGGTATAATGCGCTTCATTTTTTAACGCATCTGGTTGAGGAGAATATTGTTGGAATGGTCATTGTTTGTCACAGCGTTAGGGTTGTTATTTGTTTTTGAAGGTATTTTACCTTTTTTATCGCCATCGATGTGGCGTCGCTTGATGCAGCAAATGTGTCTGCAGCAGGATCATGCTATTCGTATCATGGGGTTGATTAGCATGTTAATTGGCTTAGCGATCGTCACAATGACGCGTAATCTTTATTAATTTTTTATAAAAGAGAATCAATCATGGGAAAGAGTATCGTTGTATTAGGTAGTCAGTGGGGTGATGAAGGGAAAGGGAAAATTGTTGACATGTTGATGGAGCAAGCTGATATCGCCGTGCGTTTTCAAGGCGGCCATAATGCAGGTCATACCTTAATGATTGATGGTGTGAAAACGATTTTACGATTAATTCCTTCTGGTATTTTGCACGCGCATGCGCAATGTTTGATCGGCAATGGGGTGGTCCTTTCGCCAGCCGCTTTGTTAGAAGAAATTGAAGAATTAGAAAAACGTGGTGTACCGGCGACCAGTCGTTTGCGGATCAGCGAAGCTTGCGTATTGATTTTGCCTTACCATGTTGCACTGGATCGCGCACGTGAAGAAGCAAAAGGAAAATTAGCGATTGGAACCACTCGTCGTGGAATTGGTCCGGCTTATGAAGATAAAGTGGCAAGACGTGCCTTACGTTTTGGCGATATGTTTAATGAAAAAATACTTAGCGCAAAATTAGAAGAAGTTTTAAATTATCATAACTTTGTTTTACAACAGTATCATGGACACGAACCCATCGAATTTCGCCCACTCTTGGATAATTTGCTTTTATTTGCTGAAAAATTAAAACCGATGCGTGCGGATGTGAGTGCCTTGTTATCACAATATCGTCAAGAAGGTAAAAACATCATGTTTGAAGGAGCGCAAGGGACTTTGTTGGACGTTGATCATGGTACGTATCCATACGTGACATCATCGAACACCGTTGCGGGTGCTGCTTGCGTCGGGAGTGGATATGGTCCTCGTCATTTAAATTATATTTTGGGTATTACCAAAGCGTATACCACGCGTGTAGGAGCGGGTCCTTTTCCCACCGAATTGCATGATGAAGTAGGAAAGCATTTATCAGTCAAAGGAAATGAATTTGGATCAGTGACGGGTCGTCCACGTCGTTGTGGTTGGTTGGATATGGTTGCGTTGCGTCGTTCCATTCAATTGAATAGTTTTTCCGGATTATGTATTACCAAGTTAGATGTGTTGGATGGATTATCTCATATTAAAATATGTACGGGCTATCGATTACACGGAAAAGATTGCGCTTATCCGCCGATTGAAACCGATTTGTTTTCACAATGCGAACCTGTTTATGAAGAATTGCCAGGATGGAGTGCGTCGACGGCTAACATTAAAAATTTTCATGATTTACCAGAAAATGCGAAAAAATATTTGCTGCATGTTGAAGAGCTAGCGGGTATCCCTATTGATATGATTTCAACAGGCGCGGATCGAAAAGAAACGATTGTGTTGCGCCATCCGTTTGATGCGGCAGAACTCGATTCTTTCATTGCCGAGGAGAGGACTTGAACCTCCACGGAGTTGCCTCCACAGGCATCTGAAACCTGCGTGTCTACCAATTCCACCACCCCGGCGAATGATGTCCGCACTTTATAACGCGAATGGAAATTTTGTCAATGCAAAAGGTTAAATTTAAGAATGCCTTAAGCATCGTGTGTTAAACCTCAGGTCTTCTAACGGATTGTTAGATAACAAATAAACTGTGTACATAAGGAGCTGTGTTTATGTCGGTAACCCGTCCCCATCAAGTGCAAGAAATCGGAAGTGAACAACCCAAAAAATTAAGCGACGTTGATGATAATTCTGCTATTCCAACGAATGATTCTAATTCTACGCCGATACCCAGTGATACGAATACGACTTCAAAATCCAGTTATACGATTTATCGAGAAGAATTAGATAAAATTGCAGCAAGGTTGCGTGCTGAGTTAGATGAAATGATTGCAATAAAAGCATATGTCATTGATAAAGGGGGCGTGTTACCAGATCCACTTAATAATAAAGAAGTTGAAGGGTCAACAGGCGTGGCTGCTTCATTTAAAGATTTTTTTCATCAAATGAAATTAGATATTGAGCCCGTTGATGATGCTTTGCATGAATTATTCGGTGAAGCGTGCGATAAAATTAAACCATCGATTGAGCGAATTAAGATTGATGCGCAAAAATTAACAAATGATCAATTGCCTGGTAATGAAAAAATAAATATTTGTTTAGAAATGTGTGACGACATGATGACGACGATCAACATACTGTCCACATTAACCATGGAGCTTAAACTAAGACTGAACCATGCGTTAGAAGCTCATAAATTTGCTGTGCAATTACTCGAAAGGCTTTTTGAAATTGCATTTAGATTTGTCCAGCCTCTCGTACCTGAACAAGTCCATCTTGCGACGCTGATTCCTAATTTAGATTTTACTGAGAATCAAGAAGCGATATTAGTCGAAGAAGTGAAAGATCAAGAAAATGTGATTGATATATTTTGGACAAATATGTTGGGATTCATTGATAAAGTTGAAAAGATGATTAACCAACAAGTTCAAAAAATAACGCATGAAAAAATGCAAGCATTAGAGTTAAGTCGAGAAAAAGAAACACCGAAAACGGCGGAAATAAGTGAAGGTAAGAAAACGTTAGCGAATGTTTCTGCATTAGGTCAATTTGCAAGAAAACCGAAATCCATGCCTCTGGTGAGTGAAAATAAAGAGAAGGAGTCTGTTTCTAGATTAACGTATTCCTAAACGCTACCCTAGTAAGAGGTTCTCTGTGAATCATAGAGAACCTCTTACTCTTATACTTGTTTTGTTCCGAATAGGAGATTTTTTTGTCTAGCAAACACCAACAATCCCATGATATTTCTTCGTTTCAATTGCACGGTGTTGGTAAACAAATTGCAAAATATTTAGCGCGATTAAATATTTATTCTGTACAAGATGTGTTGTTTCACCTTCCTTCTCGTTATCAAAATCGAACACGCATTCAATCGATTCGTGAATTAAAGCCCGGTGACATGGCCGTAGTGGAAGGTACGCTAACATTGTTATCGACACCAACAAGAGGCCGAACGAAATTATTATGTGAATTAAAAGATGAGACAGCTAAATTGCATTTGCGATTTTTTCATGTGTTATCTTTTCAAAAAAAAGCATTCAAAGTGGGAACAGTATTGCGTTGTTATGGTGAAGTACGATGGAGTGTGAAAGGATTGGAAATGATTCATCCTGAATTTCAAGTTATCACACCACACCAGCCTATTCCAATCGATCAATACTTAACTTCTTTTTATCCTGCAACCGAAGGGTTAAGTCAGTATACGCTAAGAAAATTAACAACGAATGCATTAAAGCAAATGCAAAGTGATACGGCATTCAATGAACT
The DNA here is from genome assembly GCA_964438435.1 of uncultured Coxiellaceae bacterium. Taxonomy (GTDB): domain Bacteria; phylum Pseudomonadota; class Gammaproteobacteria; order DSM-16500; family DSM-16500; genus Aquicella. The sequence continues at coordinate 26,803 of CAYTKY010000012.1, forward strand.
CATTCCTCCTTCGTTATTAAATGCATTGTCTTTCCCTAGTTTAAAAGAAGCATTGCAATTTGTGCATCGACCACCGAGTGAAACATCGATTTCTGAATTATTAGAAAATAAAACACCCGCGCAAAAACGATTGATATTTGAAGAATTGTTGGCGCATCGTTTAAGTCTTTTGCATTTGAAACAAGATTTTCAATTGCGAAAAAGTGTGGCGTTGTTGAAGGAAACAAAGTTAGTAGAATTGTTTAGTCAACAATTATCTTTTGGATTAACGGCAGCGCAAAAACGAGTTGTGCAAGAGATTAGGCAAGATTTGCAAAAGCCGCACCCTATGCTGCGGTTGGTGCAAGGAGATGTTGGGTCGGGTAAAACGGTTGTTGCGGCTTTTGCTATGTTGCAAGCAGTGGAAAATACTTATCAAGCGGCGATGATGGCGCCAACTGATTTATTGGCAGAGCAACATTATCGTGTTTTTCAAAAATGGTTTTCACCGTTAGGTATTCAAGTGGTCTTTCTTTCCGGCAATGTGAAAGGACGAATTCGTGCAGAGGTATTGCAAGCAATTGCTTCGGGTGAGGCACAAATTATTTTAGGTACGCATGCTTTATTTCAACAAGCGGTTCAATTTGCAAAATTGGCATTGGTTGTGATTGATGAGCAACATCGATTTGGTGTGCATCAGCGTGCGTTATTTCGCGAAAAAGGATTGCAAGCAGAAGATTATCCGCATCAACTAATCATGACTGCGACACCTATTCCGAGAACATTAGCAATGAGTTTTTATGCAGATTTAGATTGCTCTATCATCGATGAATTGCCGCCGGGTCGCACGCCAATTGTGACCAGTGTGATGGTGAATTCGAAGCGTGATGAAGTGATTGCACGTATACGCGAAGCTTGTTATCAGGGGCGGCAGGCCTATTGGGTTTGTCCGTTGATTGAAGAATCGGATGTTATTTCATCGGAAGCGGCGACTAAAACAGCACAATTGTTACAAGATAGTTTAAAAGAATTAAAGATTGGATTAATTCACGGTCGCATGAAAGCGCAAGATAAAGAAGTCGTCATGCATGCATTTCAAAGAGGCGAAATTCATGTATTGGTGGCAACAACGGTGATCGAAGTGGGTGTCGATGTTGCTAATGCAAGTTTGATGATTATTGAAAATGCAGAGCGATTAGGATTGTCGCAATTGCATCAATTACGTGGACGTGTTGGTCGTGGTGCGGTTGCGAGTTATTGTGTTTTGCTTTATCAATTACCTTTATCGCCGCTTGCAAAAGAACGATTAACTGTCATGCGTGAAACAACCGATGGATTTAAAATCGCACAACGTGACTTAACATTGCGGGGTCCAGGTGAAGTGTTGGGGACGCGACAAACGGGCGATTTTTCTTTCCGTGTAGCAGATTTAATACGCGATAGTGAATTATTAACAGCAGTGCAACAAGTTGCCGATCAAATATCGCAAGCGCATCCAGAATATATCGAGCCACTCATTAAACGATGGGTTGGCGCGGGACACGAATATGGTAAGGTGTAATCACACAAGGTTAGTTTTCAATCATCAGTAGACCTTAAAGTTGAACATCTTCACTTAAATAAATTCCTCCTAAAATGACGGATTGTTTTGCACCCGTTACGCTAGGAATATTGCCTGGTTTACGATGCAGTGTTTGTCGAGCAAGCCAGGCAAAAGCCATGGCTTCCATCCAGTCAGGACTGACGCCATATTTTTGTGTGGAATCGACAGTGAAATGAGTTTGTGTGAGAGCGGATAAGCGGGACATTAGGTAAGTGTTATGTGATCCACCACCGCAGACTAGTATTTCACCTGTTGAAAAATAAGGATGAATTGCATTTACAATGGTGATAGCCGTTAATTCGGCTAATGTTGCTTGTATATCGACGGGTGAAAATGTTTGTGAGCATGTTTGTAGTTGTTCTTGTAACCAGCGAAAATTAAAATGCTCACGTCCGGTGCTTTTGGGTGGAGTGAGTTTGAAATAATAATCAGATAATAATGCTTGCAATAAAAAGGGTTGAACAACGCCCTGTGCTGCCCATTGACCTTCTTTGTCGTAAGCGATGGATTGGTGATGTTGTATCCAGCTATCCATGAGAACATTGCCTGGACCGGTGTCAAAGGCAATTAACGGATTTTGTTGCTGAGCATGAAGCAATGTGACATTCGCGATGCCGCCAATATTGACAATTGCTCGATGCGTGTCTTTTGAGGCTAATATTTGTTGATGAAACGCGGGAACTAACGGTGCGCCTTGTCCGCCAATGGCGACATCTTTGCGACGAAAATCAGCGACGGTGGTAATACCTGTTTTGGCCGCAACAATATTGGGGTCACCAATTTGCAGGGTGAAAGGGTGAGGGTGATTAGGGTAATGGCGGATCGTTTGCCCATGGCAACCAATCGCTTGAATGTGCTTTGCGGAGAGATGTTGATTTTTTAATAATGCTTGGGTGGCATCGGCAAATGCTTGACCCAATAAAACATCTAATTCTCCCATGCGTTTGATTTCATCTTCACCACGGTCGCACAAGGCATGAATTTTTTCGCGTAAATCCGTTGGATAAGCGATATAATGTGCTCCCACGATAAGTGGTAATGGCTTGCTAAAGTCGACAAGAGCAGCATTAATACCATCGGCACTGGTGCCTGACATAAGTCCAATATAAAGCTCGCTCATTTGAAGATCCTCGGCTGTTTGTGTGTTGAAATAATGACTCAGTGAGTGGGTGTACATTGTGCCATAAAAAAATGGAGATTGAATCATGACATCGATTGATGAAGCTTTATCGATTATTCATCGCGGTACCGAAGAAATTTTGCTTGAAAACGAGTTAGTAGAAAAATTAAAAATGGGTCGGCCATTGCGTGTGAAGGCAGGTTTTGATCCTACCGCGCCTGATTTGCATCTTGGGCACACGGTGCTTTTGAATAAAATGCGGCAATTGCAGGAGTTAGGGCACGAAGTGCAATTTTTAATTGGTGATTTTACGGGGATGATTGGTGATCCTTCGGGTAAGAATGAAACACGGCCACCTTTAACGCGAGAACAAGTGAAAGAAAATGCGCTGACCTACCAGAAGCAAGTTTTTAAAATATTAGATCCACAAAAAACAAAAATGATGTTTAATTCAGAATGGGGCGATCAATTAACGGCCGTCGATTTAATCAAATTAGCAAGTACGCATACGGTTGCGAGAATGTTAGAGCGGGATGATTTTCATAAGCGATACGAATCAGAACAACCGATTGCCATTCATGAATTTTTATACCCCCTGTTGCAAGGCTATGATTCGGTTGCGATGCAATCAGACATTGAATTGGGGGGTACCGATCAAAAATTTAATTTACTCATGGGAAGAGAATTGCAAAAACAGGCAGGGCAAAAGCCACAAGTCATTATCATGTTACCTTTATTGCCGGGATTGGATGGCATAAAAAAAATGTCAAAATCATTGGGAAATTATATTGGTATTGATGAAACAGCCGATCAAATTTTTGGTAAGGTTATGTCGATTTCAGATGAAACGATGTGGCTTTGGTATGAGTTAATTAGTTTTCGGTCATTAACTGAAATTCAAACATGGCGTGATGAGGTCACAGCAGGGTTAAATCCTCGTGACGTGAAGTTTTTGTTGGCAGAAGAAATAACGGCTCGCTTTCACGATGTAGATGCAGCAAGAAAAGCGCGAGAACAGTTTGTTGCGCAATTCCAAAGAGGCCAGGTGCCCGATGATTTGCCTGAAGTGACCCTATTGACGAATGAGAAAGGGATGGTGATTGCTAACATTATCAAAACAGCGGGCTTGTCAGAAAGTACATCTGAGGCGACACGCCTTATTCAGCAAGGTGCAGTGCGTGTTGATGGAGAGCGCATACAGGATAGAAATTTGCTAATTGAGGCAAAAAAGACAATTATTTTGCAAGTTGGAAAGCGTCGTTTTGCAAAGGTGATTATCAAATAAAAAAATATAAAAAATAATCGTAAATAGAGTTGACATGAAAATCTGAAAGGGTAGAATGCGACCTCTCTGAAGCAACAGCTCTTTAAAAATTAGGCGAAAGAAAAGTGATATATGTGCGCGCTTACCTGAGA
>CAYTKY010000013.1:0-30212 GCA_964438435.1 uncultured Coxiellaceae bacterium
ATTGGAATAGTCTGGATTATCAGGTGAAGCAATATCCATTGGCCAACGTTGATATGGAGTTAGCTGTTTTTTATGAAAAAAATAAATAAGCCTTATTTTTTATTGATGATCCTTCCTTTTTTAGTGGGCGCGACAGCCATGCTCGATCCCACTAAACCGCCCGATATTTCAGTTTCTTTGCCAGAAGAGGCAACCGAAACAGGTGTGGTTGAATTGACGGGTACTTTTATTTCTCATCAATCTAAAATGGCGATGATCAATGGTCAGTGGTTAAAAGTGGGTGACCGTGTGGGTGAGTTTGCTATTACGGCTATCACTCCCTATACTGTAAAGTTAATTGGGCAACAGGCTAATATAGAAACACTGAAATTAGCGCCAAAAGTGAAAACAAAAATAGGAAAGGATGTTGATAGATGATGGAGAAAACTCGCTTTTTATTCAAATTGAGTGTGTGGATTTCCTGTTTTACGTTGGTGAGTTGTCAGACCGTTCATCCTGTTCATCAAACATCGATTCAGCAAACACAATCTATTTTGACAGAGAGCATTGAAACAGACCGTGCCCTTTCTAGACCGCCTATTAATCGCAATATTCCTCCCCGAATTAATGCTGCTTTAATGCCACCTTTATCTCGTTATCTTAATCCAGCGCGTGATGTGGAATCTCGATTTGATGTTGCTGCCAATAAAATTCCTGCAAAAGATTTTTTTATGGGATTAGTGGCAGGAACCAAATATAACATGATTATTCATCCTAATATTTCAGGCACAATTTCTATTAATTTGAAAGATGTTACGATTAAACAAGCAATGGATGCTGTTCGTGATATTTATGGATTTGAATATCGTCGAACGTCTTATGGTTTTGAAATTTTGCCTCCTGAATTAGAAACGCAGTTGTTTCACATTAATTATTTAGATGTACAACGAACTGGAAGATCTTATACACAATTAACCACAGGGCAGGTTAGTAATAAAGTGGGGACCGTGACAAGCGGTAATACGGCGACAGGAAATGTGACTTCATCGCCTGTTTCTTTACCAGGAATGCCACAAGGATTAGGCACGATTAGCAGTATTGAAACGCGCACAGAAATGCGCTTTTGGAAAGATTTGGAAAAAGCGATTCAAGGGATGGTGCCCAAAGATAATCAGCATTATGTCACTGTTAACTCACAAGCAGGCATTATTTCGGTGCGTGCCTATCCAGCTGAATTGCACCGCATTGGTCACTATATTGAATCGTTACAAACCAGTTTAAATCGACAAGTGATTTTAGAAGCTAAAATTCTTGAAGTGGTTTTAGATGATCAATATCAAGCGGGTATTGACTGGAGTATTTTAGGAAACCCCGCTTTTGCCGGACAAAATAATACGGGGGATAATTCCGGTGGTATGGGGCAAGCTTCAAATGGAACCTATCCAGGAACTGATTTAACGACATTAAATGGTATTTTCGCAATTAGGGTGAATGGTAATTTCAAAGTATTAATTAACTTGCTACAAACGCAAGGTAATGTACAAGTGTTATCAAGTCCGCATATTGCAACGGTTAACAATCAAAAAGCGGTGATTAAAGTCGGTTCAGATGAATTTTTTGTGACAGGGGTGTCAACAACGAATACGATCGTTGGAAATAATACCTTGCCTTCACAAGATGTTTCATTAACCCCTTTCTTTTCAGGCATTACATTGGATGTAACGCCAGAAATTAATAGTAAAGACACGGTGGTGTTACATATTCATCCCAGTGTCAGTAGAGTGACTCAACAAACTAAGACGATTGGTTTAGGAAGTAGTGCACCGAATACACCTAATGTATTGGTGTTGCCACTTGCTTTTAGTACGATTCGTGAATCAGATAATATTGTCCGTGCGAAAAACGGGCAAATTGTTGTGATCGGCGGATTAATGCAAAATAATATGAAAGAAACCATTGCGGCAACACCATGGATTAGCAAGGTGCCGTTTATCGGTAATTTATTCCGTCGGACAGAGCATGTATCGGTAAAATCGGAATTAGTGATTTTATTAAGGCCGATTGTTGCGAGTAATCATAATCAAATTGAAAAATTAGAAGAGCAAAAGAAATTCTTTACTATTTACAAACGACCTTTCCATGCGGGTGCTTTACCGAAAATATTCGGTAATGAAGCAGAAAGAGGCGATCAAAATTAAACTAACGCATTAACGATCAACATGATTTGGATAATGATCGTGGCTATCGCAAAGGATTGAATGTTATGTATCAAGATTTTTTTAAATTGCAATCTTTACCTTTTAGTTTAACCCCTAATCCTAGTTTTTTTTGTCAATTAAAAGGACATCAAGAAGCATTAAATACGTTGCAATTTTGTATACGAAGTGGTGAGGGATTTATTAAAATTATTGGCGAAGTGGGTTCTGGAAAAACATTATTATGCAGGAAGATTTTAGATAATCTAGATGATGATTATGTGACTGCGTATATTCCTAATCCCGACTTATCTCCAGTGGAATTACGCAAAGCATTTGCACGCGAAATAGGCTTAGATCCAGCGCCAGGACAAGATCAGCATGAATTATTGACCGCTATTTATCAGCATCTTTTTACGTTACATTCTTCCGGGAAAAAAATTATTTTATTAGTGGATGAAGCGCAAGCTTTAAGTGATGAAAGCTTAGAGACTATTCGGTTATTAACGAATCTTGAAACAAAAAATGAAAAATTAATTCAAGTTATTTTTTTCGCCCAACCTGAATTGGATGAGCGTTTAAATCAATCGCATCTTCGTCAATTAAAACAGCGCATCACTTTTTCTTATAAATTACCGCTCATGAATCGCGATGAATTAGATGTTTATCTTTTTCATCGACTCGCAATCGCGGGTTGTTCACATGGCGGTTTATTTACAAAAAAAGCACGCAATGTGTTGTTTAAAGCGAGTCGCGGCATTCCTCGTTTAGTCAATATTCTTTCACATAAAGCATTATTAGTTGCTTATGGAAAGGGCGATCAACAAATCGATCATAAAGCAATGCGTGTCGCTGTTAATGATACGGAAGCTGTTCAATGGCCACGAAATTATCAAACGATTTTGTTGGGATTGGGCATGGCGAGCACGATCCTGTTATTGTTATTTATAATTTTTTATTTTTCTGGGATATAGCGAATGAGTTTAATTAACAATATGCTCAAGGAATTAGAGCAACGCGATATGAAAAATCGTGATGCAGTTTATATCCCTATGACACAAGTGCATGCATCGCATTCGTTGTTTTCATCAATAAAAAAAATATTTATTTTTATGCCAATATTTTTTTTAATTGCGATAATTGCCATGATGTTAATGGCTCATCATAAAAAACCATCTGACGTGGTTGTGCAAAAAAATCAAAACGTGATTCAATCAGATAGTTTGCCAATAGCAGTGAACCCTGAATGGATTAAACCGGTATTGATTACCGGCGTGACTTTTCAAATAAAAGATAATGTCACGGAAATTGCTTTTCTATTAGATCATGCTTCACTTTATCGATTAATTAGTCATCATGATGAAAATCAATTATCGTTGATCATTGATCATGCGCAGTTGCAATCAGCGATTCCCTTTATGCGTTATCCTAATTCGGCGATTGAACAATTAACAACACAAGTTGTGAATGGCGATACACGATTTAATGTGTTATTGCGTCCTGGAACGACCATTCAGTATATTAAATTGAATGAAGATGATGCGCATCCAGAACTGCGAATGGCATTTGAATATCACCCTGTTTTATCAACACGTTCGAGTCAACCCAATGCCGTAATCGTTAAAACCGCAGCGATACAAAGTATATTGGCCAAACAATATCAAGATGCTTTATATGCTGTGAAAATTGGAAATGATGCGGCTGCTATTTCGCAATTAATTTCTTTACTTAAAATAGATCCAGATTATCAAGATGCACGGACCTCATTAGTTGCGTTGCTCATTGATCACAATGATCAAGCAAAGGCAATGCAAATGATTGATGCGGGGTTAATGTTGCACCCTGATTATTTGCCATTCGTTGAATTAAAAGCAAGAGTATTGGTCTTGAAAGGAAAGACGAAAGAAGCGATTGCATTATTGCAAAATGCCTCTCCACCGATTACAGAAAATCCCGATTATTATGCTTTTATTGCTGCCTTATATGAGCGAGATAATGATAACCAATTAGCCGCAAAACTTTATAAACAATTATTGGTTTTAAACGATAATAATGCTAATTGGTGGCTAGGATTGGGTGTGTCATTAGAAAAACTAAATGACAAAAAAGGGGCGGTGCAGGCTTATAATAAAGCCCTATCTGAAGGGCAGTTGAATGCGGAGTCCATGACTTACTTGCAATCTCGTTTACAAACACTCGAGGCAGCGCATGATACGGAATAAGAAAATTTACATTGCGGAAATTTTATTATCGAATCATTTGATTACCCAGGATCAATTAAATATAGCACTCGAATTGCAAAAAAAAACAGACAAAAAAATTGGACAAATTCTTGTTGAGCTAGGTTATATAGAAGAAACTAAATTATTTGAAACATTATCAGAGCAGCTGCATGTTCCGTATATTGATTTGAAAAATTATACGCTGGATCCTGCTGTTGTGAAGTTATTACCCGAATATTATGCAAGACATTTCAGAGCGATTGTATTAAAAAGTGAGGTCGATGATTTGTTGGTTGGGATGGTCGATCCACAAGATTTTTTTGCACTTGATGAAATGAAACATATTTTAAATAAAAAGATTAATATCGCCTTAATTCGCGAAGATGATTTGCTATTGGTTTTAGATAATATTTATCGACGATCCGATGAAATTGTGCACTTTGCTGAAACGTTAATGGAAGAATTAAAGCCTAATGAATTAAATTTTTCTGCTAAGACGCAAGATTTTTCGACGGAAGATTTACCGGTTGTGAATTTGTTACGTTCAATATTTGAAGATGCGGCTCAAGTGAATGCATCCGATATTCACATTGAACCCGAAGAAAATATTTTACGTATTCGCTTACGTGTCGATGGTGTGCTTCAAGAACAAGTTTTAAATAAAAAAGCGATTGGTGATGCATTGGTACAGCGTATTAAATTGGTAGCCGGATTGAATATTGCAGAAAGAAGATTGCCGCAAGACGGTCGTTTTAGTGTGAATGTAAAGCAAAAAAATTATGATATCCGTGTTTCAACGATTCCGGTTCAATATGGTGAATCATTGGTTATGCGTTTATTGAATCAGTCAGCAAAATTATTAGAATTAAACAATGTGGGAATGCCTGAACAAATATATCGACATTACAGTCGTGTTTTATTTGCTTCTTATGGGTTATTGCTGATTGTTGGACCGACTGGCAGTGGTAAGACAACGACTTTATATGCGTCATTAAATGAATTAAATAATCCAGAAGATAAAATTATCACCGTAGAAGATCCGATTGAATATCGCATGGAACGAGTTAATCAAGTGCAAGTGAATCCAAAAATTAATTTAACTTTTGCCAATGTGTTACGATCCATTTTGCGTCAAGATCCTGACATCATCATGATTGGTGAATTGCGTGATCAAGAAACAATGGAAATTGCTTTGCGTGCAGCCATGACAGGACACTTTGTTTTAGCGACACTACACACCAATGATACGATTAGTAGTTTGACACGATTATTAGACATGGGTGCGGCGGGTTATTTGGTCGCCAGTGTTTTGCGCGCTATTTTAGCTCAACGGTTGGTGCGTCGTATTTGTGATAAATGTGTTACCGACTATACATTAACGGCTGCTGAAAAAACATGGATTGCTTCAGCGGGGTATGTTGCGGATGAAAAATCGTTTAAGCATGGTAAAGGATGTTCGCATTGTCATCAAACAGGTTACCAAGGACGTCTTCCTGTTTTTGAATTATTACTTATTATGGATGAATTAACGGATGCGTTACGTCGTTCCGATACGGGTGCTTTCGAAAGGTTAGCTGCTCAACAACCAGGATACCAATCATTGTTGCACTCAGGATTAGATTTAGCGGTTCGTGGTGAAACAACGGTTCAAGAAATTATTCGCATGGCGGGTGAATTTTAATGCCAGAATATGTTTACCGTGGTCGTGATAAAGATGGACGCCTTCGGGTCGGACAGCGTTTTGCTTATGATGAAAATAATCTTAACGCAGAACTCATCAAAGAAGGTGTTTCCCCCATTCAAATTAAGATAGCATCTTCTAAACGCACCTATTTAGATAAATTGCAAGATCTGATGCAGGGTAGAACGCTTTATTTGCAAGAGTTGGCGATTTTTGCTCGGCAAATGCAACTGTTGCATCAAGCAGGTGTGCCAATTATTACTTCTATTAAACAATTGGCTGCTCACACACGTAGTCATCGGTTGGGTCAATCATTGGAAGGTGTGATTCAGCATATTGAAAAAGGGCAAAACTTATCATCGTCAATGGAATTTTACCCTGAAGAATTTTCGCAAATGGTGATTAATATTATTCAGATTGGTGAAAAATCAGGGCATTTAGGTGAAGCATTTGAACATCTGTATCATTACCTTGAATTTGAATTAAGTAGTATTAAGCAAGTGAAATCGGCGTTTCGATATCCTATGTTTGTGGGTGTCGCGATGGTCATTTCAATTATTTTATTGAATATGTTAGTGGTGCCTACTTTTGCTAAATTTTACACGAATTTATCTGTTTCATTGCCTTGGCAAACACGCATTTTAATTTCTTTCTCTAATTTTTTTGTTCATTATGGTATTTATCTTTTTATTATTTTTGTCTTGATGGGAATATTCGCCTATCGATATTTGAAGACTAAACAAGGACAGTATCAGTGGAATAAATTTGAATTGCGATTACCGATTGCTGGAAAATTATTAAGACGAGTGATGCTGGCACGTTTTTGTCAAGGTCTTGCTATTACGATCAACTCGGGCATTCCTATCATGCAAGGATTAACTTTGGTTAAAAATATCGTCACTAATACTTATGTTGTCGCGCAGATTTCTGATGTACAAGAAGCGATCCAGCGCGGTATTTCTTTTACACAAGCTATTGTTAAAATGGATTTGTTTACCACGCTTGAAATTCAAATTTTGTCAGTAGGTGAAAAAAATGGAGAATTGGGCGCGGCGTTAGCTTATATTGCTAATTTTCATGGTCAAGAAATTGAATTTGATTTAAAGCGAATGAATGATTACATTGGACCTATTATGCTGAGTATTATTTCCCTATTGGTCTTAATATTGGCATTAGGAATTTATTTACCTATCTGGAACATGATAAACTTAGTACATTCATAGCAAGGATGGCATATGAAGAAAAAGAATCTGTTAGGTTACACTGCTCTCGAGCTTCTCACGGCGGTCATGGTTGTCGGTATTTTCCTTATTATCGCTATTCCAAAGTTTATTCGCATTTCTGATGATGCGCGTACAGCGACCACCGTTGCGACAGCCGGTGCGCTATCGGCTGCGAATGCTGCTAATTATTGTATACGCAAAGTGAATGCAAAATCAGGCATTCCGATTAACAATTGCACGGATGTTGAAAGTGCCATGCAGAAAAAATTAGCGGATGGTTATCTCATTCAATCAGCAACGGTTGCGGCTGATCATTCTGTCAGTTGCACATTAACGGGTCCTCGTTTAACAAGTGCTGTTTTTACCGCGACAGGAATCAATTGATCGAATTAATATTTAAGGAGAAAGCAAATGATACTCAAAAGGAAGGCGTTAGGTTTTACACTCATTGAATTGGTTATCGTGATTGCCATTACCGGTATTTTGGCAGCCGTTGCTGTTCCCAAATTTATTAATCTATCCTCTAATGCACAGACAGCGGCAACTCAAAGTGTGGCGGGCGCCTTATCAGCCGCGAATGCGAGCAATTACGCATCAAGAAAGGTCAATTCGAGTTTAGGCGTTTCTGTCGCCAATTGTACGGATGTTTCTAGTGCCTTACAGGGTGGTTTACCTTCCGGTTATACCATTACCTCAGCAGCTGTTGCAGCTGATGCAACGGTTACTTGTACATTGTCTGGACCTAGCTCGACCAGCGCAACGTTTAGCGCAACAGGCATTGCCTAGATTGATATTTTCAGAATGATAAAGATAGATACGTCACGAATAATGACCTCTCTGATGCATTTATGTATAATCTTTTCGGCATGATTTGCAATGAAGAGGATAGACCCAATGAGAGTCATTCAAAATAAGGAAACGTCTGATCATATTGCTGAAAATAGGGCGGGTCTTTCCTGCTTAGATAAAGGATCGGATACTGACGAACCATCTATTACGACGGCATTAACGCATCCGAATCCGACGACGCAATTATTATTGACCAGTAAGCCACTGATTCACCGAGCGGATGCGGGAGTTAATCCACTGGTTGATGCGGCGGCGTATCTTTTTTCAATTATTGGAAAATTAAAACGGATCAAATCTTATAAAAGTCTCAAGAAATTGCATGCGGAGTTAATGCAAGAAGTCGAAAATTTTCAAGAGACGGTACAAACTTATAATTATGAAGCTTCCTACTTAGCCGAATATTTGCCATTAAGTTGCTATATCCTTTGTTTAACACTAGATGAAGTCATTGCGAGCACATCTTGGGGTGGTCAAGGGAAGTGGGATAAATATAGTTTGGTGAATTCATTTAATCAGGAACCGTTGTCGCACGAGAATTTTTTAATTATTTTAGAGCGGTTAGTGAGAGATCCTGCAATTTATGTTGATGTAATGGAATTTATTTATATTTGTATGAGTTTAGGGTTTAAGTGTCGTTATCAGGCAGTTGAATTTAATTATGAACAATTAGAACAAATCACTAATTCGTTATATAAACATATTCGGCTTCATCGAGGAAATTTTAATAAAATTTTATCACCTTTTCCAATTAAGTCATCGCCACCCAGTAGACCGTCTTATTGGGAGAAATTGCCGGTGTGGAGCGTGATTGCTTTATCTAGCATTTTTTTTGCAATCGTGGTGTTGAGCGGCAATATTTTTCTTGATAAAACATTCGGACAACTTCACAAAAAGTTAAATCAAATGGAATTGACGACGTATGAAAGACATTAGGAATTATTCGAATCACGATGCTCAACCTGTTCAGAGTGCTTCGGCTGCCACATTACCTCAGCAATCAGTATTATTAAAAAATTTGCAACAAATTGAAAATCGATTTCAAGGTGCTCTTCAATTTTTAAAAAAAACGACTATTTTTCAGAATGAAAAAAAAATTAAATTGAATTCTCTTCCTTGGTATTTGTTGGTAGGTCATCCTAGTTCGGGTAAAACAACGTTGTTGGCTAATTCCGCTATTAATTTTATTCTCAATAAAAAAATACTCACATCGGAAATAGGAAAAATTTCTCGTACGGAAAATTGCGATTGGTGGGTGACATCGCAATCTGTTTTGATTGATGTTCCTGGGAATTACCTTGCATATAAGCCAAACATGGTTTCATTGCCGAATAAATTGTGGCGACATTTTTTAAAACTTATTCAAGGATTTCGTGGAAACGATGCATTAAGTGGTGTGATTGTTGCAATTTCACTTTCTGAAGTCATGAATCCCAAACATCGTGAATCATTTATTACCATGATGAATCATCGTATGGCTGAACTTCGACATAAGTTTGGCGATGATTTGCCTTTTTATTTTGTCATGACTAAAGCAGATATGTTGCCTGGATTTCTCGAGTTTTTCAGTGATTATGGCAGTGATGAATTAACCCAGGCATGGGGTATTGCACTACCTAAATTAATCAATGGAGAACCTTTATCTGAGGTATTTGTTCAACGATTTAATGGGCTCATTAAAAGGTTGAACAAACAATTAATTTGGCGCATGCATCAAGAACGGAATCCATTTGCTAAGCTTTATATTAAAGATTTTCCTTTGCAAGTCGAGCGATTAAAAGAATCATTTGCGGATTTATTGAATCGGTTGAGTGCGGATAATCCCAGCTTTTTTTTAAAAGGGGTTTATTTTACGAGTGGTACGCAGCAGCTGGCTGAAGAAAAAAAAGAGGCGCACCCTCAAGTGGTTGTCGCGAATCCATTTCAGCAAGCATTGGCGATTATGAAGAATCCTATTTCATTGCACGGCCAACCTTATTTCATTAAGCAATTTTTTTCACAAGCTTTATTGCCTGAAAAAATGCCGAAATTGAGTTGGCAACATCATCATCTATTTTATGCTTTTATGATCGGTGTCCTGATCATTAATTCGGTTTTTTATGGTAACGATGTGGTTTCTCTGCATCCTTCGACAGAAACATCCTATCGTCTTACACAGTATCAACCGGATGCAAAAACTATGCTCACGGCCATGGCATCATCACCCAATCAACTTTTACAAGAGGTAACGTATGGAAAACGAGATTAAAAATGAAGTTATTGCGGCTTATAACAATGTACTTCGAAAATTAAAAAGAAAGGACCCCATTGAAGAAAAAAAAATCGAAGATGCCGCTATTGAAGAAAAACGAATAATTGATTTTGCTTCAAAGGAAACATCGGATGAATTAGTTAAAAACTTGGGTGATTTGAAATTATTTATTAGTAAATCTATTGATGAAATTAAATCAAAATTATTACCTTATTATGAAAAATTTTATACATTACGATATGCCGTTGAATTTAGCGATAGGCAATTGCAAGAACGTTATAATATTGAAGTCGCGGCCGATACATTAGCTAGCTTATTAACTGCGCAACGAGAAGAAAGAGTCACTTTTGAAAAAGAAATGACTGAGCAGCGCCGTAATTTTGAAATGGAGCGAGCGCAATACGAGCGCGAAAGGCAACAAGAAGAAAGCGAATATAATTTTAAGCGTGATTCAGCTAGAAAAATGGATCAAGAGCAATATGAAGCAGCTAAATTTGAATTTGAACAGCAAATGTTGACAAAACGAAAAACAGCTGAAGAAGAATTCGAATTACGGGAAGCAAGATTAGCGGCTAGGGAAAATGAGCATCAACAGTTACGAGAACGTGAAGCACACATTACTGCGCGTGAAAAAGAATACCAACAGCTCAAAGAAAAATCCGCGCGATATCCTGAAGAATTGCGTAATGCTGTTCAACGCGCTGAAGAAGCTGTTTTTGAAAAATTAACTCGCAAATATGAATACGATGCAAAACTGACGCATATTGAATTAGAGAGCGAACGTAAATTGTATCAACAAAAAATTACCGCACTCGAAGAACAGATTGAAAAATATAAATCACTCAAGAAATTATATAGTCAGATTAATTTCGATCGTGTTGAAGAAAAAGAAACGGTATAAGTGTGTTTTTTGTTTAATGCTATACTAGGGTTTGTTTTTAATTGCGAACAAACCCTAGTATTCCTTACGTATTTAAATTTTATTTTTTATAAAAGTTGAATAAGATGGATCGAGAGTTAGTTTTTTTATAAAATCAATAACAAGAGAATAAAGTCCAGGCCTTTTTTTATCTTGATAAAGTGCAAATTGTTTTTTTAATTCTATTTTTGATTCAGTAATGAATTGCTTTTCATTTTTTTCATTTAATCCATTAAAAAGAGAATTTAATTGATTTAAATAAAATTGAATTTCAATGATATCAATATATTTTAATGACTTAACTTTTGTATATGTTGAAATATCGCGTGGCATCGTATTTTTTTTAGATGTTCTAAAATTAGCAGACTTTGTGTGTCGCTGTCTGAATTCATCTAACGTTTCATTTTTATGAATTTTATTTGAATTGCCGTCGGTTGAATCTATCCTGAAATCATAGGTAAATTTTGAAATTTGCGATGTTTTTAATAATTCATCAGGCAATTTTTTGACAATATAAAAATTATCTTCTATTGATAGTGTGGAATGCGTTAGTAAAAAATCAAATAAGTTCGGGATGCGATATGTTCCTGTATTTGTATAGCTGACCGCATCTCTTATAAAGCATAAGGCATCCGTTGTACACGTGTATCCATCTGCTTGGCGTGATTGATTAATGATAAAGGCATAAGCATGGATTTTATTTTTGACTCTCTCTAAGAGAGGAACATCATAGCCAATCATTGATTCAATTGAATCTGCATAAAAAAGAGCTTCTTTTTGATCTTGATTTCGAATATAGATGAGTGGCGATGTATGTGTTTCATATTCATCTCTTAACAAAAATCCTTCGCGATATTCCTGATTTTTTTCGCCTTTTTTTTTAATTTCGTTATGATAAGTATCTTTGCTTGCCATATTCCAGAATGTAAATTTTTCATAGAGAGTAATGTTTGCGTGATATTTTTTTTTATAAAACTGCGCTATTAATTCTGCGCCTTCAGCATTTATTTCAGCTACGAGATTATGGTCTGCATTTAAAATTGTGACATCTCTTTTGATTTTATAATAATAAGTATCATTGAATTTTTCTAAAAAATAACCATCATCTTTGTTTGTATTCAAGAGATAATTTTTTTGAAACATATGGCTAAACATAATAAAAACCTTTTCAAGCTAATCAGCGGCTAATGTATATTATTTTATGGCGTAATCGTATATAAAAATGAAATTTTTTTCAAACGTAGGGCGTCCCCCATCAATTGATTCACTTTGTGTGACCTAATGGGTGACACACCCTAGATAAAAATTAATTATCAACAGAACATAGAAAACTTCGAAAAATCAAATTATTGAGTTTAGTACGTCTCTTCTATTTCTGTTGTTTCTTTCTGTGGGGCGGGTTTCACATTCATATCTTCTTGTAAAACCTGAGGATTTTTATCATGAACGAATTCTTGTGCCGGTGTGGTGGTGGTAGTAGTGCTCGTGGTTTCGCTTTGCATTCTCGTTTCTGATTGGGCTGGTGTGGGCAAGGTTTTTTGATGTGAAGGCTTAGAGGGTTCATTGAAAGCTTTTTGTACCGCTTGAAAATCTTTGTCTGCGCCATTAACTGCGCCTTGAAATGTATTACATCCAGAGGAAAATAAAATAAAAATCAACGGTAAGCTGCCATTTAAAATCCTTATCAGGTAGCGATCCATACATCCTCCTGGATTTTGTAAGGAATATGATAGTGATGCCTATCCTCCCATTATACGCGATTTTTATTTTTATTTTTATCAAGTTTAAGTAATAAATTTTTCAGGTCGATATTCAAAATGCATTGTGTCATAAAAATACCATCGGCCACCCCAAAAAAATCCTTCTTTTTCAAAAATTTCAACAATGCGTTTCGGAACATTGTTTTGATAAATAATGCGATGATAACGTAAATCTGAAATAGGTTTTTTTAATTTCAAAAAATCCCACAACCAATAATTGGCATAGCGTGCATTGATATCAATTGCGATACCAAAACTGTGTGAACTTAAATAACTTTGTCCAGCGACTTTACGCCAATAAAAAGTACCAGCAGGTAAGGCAAGGTATTTGAAATAGGATGGCGGTAATTTTTCTAATTCTTCAGAAACGCGCCGTAATTTTTTATCAACATCATTTACCGTTGTGACACGGATAGGGTAACGTTTGCCAAATACATTTTCCATCCAATAAATGGTGACTAATTTTTTTTTGACTGACGTGGAAGAGTCGCCATACATTTTTTTAAAAAATTGTTCGTTATTATTTTCGAGAACATCCTTTGTTGTTGTGCTAGTATCGGCATGTTGATAGGGATGAAATAAATTTGCTAACCACTCACTAAAAGAAAATGAAGTATTGAGCGGCATACGGGTGCCATCTTTCCAGATGATTTGTTGCGAATCAATTTCTTGAATCTTATCGGGATAAGCTTTTTGTAAGCGTTTTAATTCGATGAGTGATTCAGCAGAAGCAGAAGAAAAAAATAAAAAAATCAGCGAAGAAAATAAGAAAATTTTTTTGGTCATCATTGTTTTTCAGCATCCATTCCAATTACAACATTATACGCAAAATTATTAGATGATATGCAAATATTTTTTGTATTCTATGGTTTTTTTGATAAAAAATTTTCTTGATATGCCTAACATAATGTGATGGAATCCATAAGATTAGTTAAATGCTATTCACTAAGGAGAATGCAATGGGTATCGGTAATTCAAAAGATTTCGATCGACGTGTGAAAAGGCAAGAAGAATTTGTTAGTCATATGGTTAATACACCAGAAGGAACAGATTTTAGGAAAAAAAATGGATTACCAGCTGCAAAGAATAAATATAGACTGTTTTATCATGATCACAAAAACACGAACGAAGTTCGTAGAGTAATTAATGAGGGGCACTATAGACCAACCAATCGTCGCCTTGGTAAATAATTTAAAAATATAATTCTACTTGTTTGCGAATTTCACCCGATAAAATTAAAGTTGTTGCTTTTATAATGTCTGGTGAAAAGTAGCGATCTTCATCATAAAAAAGTACATGCTCTCTGACAAGGGCGTGTATTTTTTCTAGTTTTAATGACGTTTTAAGTGGTCGTAGTAAATCAATTCCTTGGCAAGCGGCTAATAATTCGATAGCAATAATGGTAGCTGCATTATTTGTCATTGGAATCAAACGACGTGCAGCAAACGTTG
Source organism: uncultured Coxiellaceae bacterium (assembly GCA_964438435.1). Classification (GTDB taxonomy): domain Bacteria; phylum Pseudomonadota; class Gammaproteobacteria; order DSM-16500; family DSM-16500; genus Aquicella. Next base: position 14,528 of record CAYTKY010000013.1, read on the forward strand.
CCATGCTGACATGATCTTCTTGATTCGCCGAAGTTGGAATGCTATCTACACTGGCAGGATGTGCCAATGATTTATTTTCACTGGCTAAAGCAGCGGCGGTGACTTGTGCCATCATAAAACCTGAATGAATGCCCGGATTTTTAACGAGAAAAGCAGGTAGCCCACTGAAATGGGGGTCGATCAATAAGGCGATCCGACGCTCAGATAAAGCAGCCATTTCTGCGATGCACACAGCTAATGCATCAGCAGCGAGTGCAACGGGTTCAGCATGAAAATTTCCGCCAGAAATAATTTCTTGCTGTTCAGTAAAGATGAGCGGGTTATCAGAAACGGCATTAGCTTCTACTAACAATGTATCAAGCGTAAATGATAAATGTGATAAACAAGCACCCATGACTTGAGGCTGACAGCGCAAGGAGTAAGGATCTTGTACTTTCCGACAATCACGATGTGATTCACGTATGTCACTTTTTTGTAATAAGGATCTCGATAAAGCAGCGGCTTTAATTTGTGATGCATGACCACGAATCAGATGTATGCGTTCATCAAAAGGCGTATCACTTCCGCGTGCGGCATCAACGGATAGCGCACCTGTGGTGATGGCGGCAATAAAAATATTTTCAGCAGTTAACCAGGCATGAAGTGCGATGGCCGTTGAAACTTGTGTGCCATTTAATAGGGCTAATCCTTCTTTGGGCGCAAGCTGTAAGGGTTTTAATTGAATTTTTTCTAATGCTTCTTGTGCAGATAATAATCTTCCTTGATGTCGTACAGTTCCTTCGCCAATTAATATAGCGCTGAGATGAGCAAGAGGTGCCAGATCTCCTGATGCACCAACAGAACCTTGAGCAGGAATGCAAGGGTACATGTTTGCATTAAATAATCGAATTAATGCGTCAAGGGTGGTTAAGCGAATCCCCGAAAATCCGCGTGCTAAGCTATTTATTTTGAGTGCGAGAATTAAGCGCACAATTTCATCTGGTAATAATTCACCGACACCGGTTGCATGTGATAACACGATGCAACGTTGCAATTTTTCTAACTCATTTTCGTTAATACGCGTGCTGGCTAATGCCCCAAATCCTGTGTTGATACCATAAATAATTTTATTTTGTGTCAAACATTGCGTAATAATTTTTTCAGAAGCATGAATAGCGTGATGGCAAGCAGGATCTAATTCGATTTTAGTTGTTTCATTTAATAAAGTACGAATGTCAGTGAGAGTTAATTGGCCGGGATGAAGAATGAATGTCATGAAAAAACCTTAATATATATTAAAAAATAATTGACCTACCCACGGTAAACGCCAGGGATGCCGATCTCAGCTCTTAATTCGCATTTTATGTTTGAGGAAGTGACGAATCAATCATCGGTAACACTAACCCAATTTTTTTAGCGCATTGAATGGCACTGTCATACCCCGCATCGGCATGGCGCATCACACCGGAAGCCGGGTCATTTGTCAGCACACGTTGCAAACGTTGTGCTGCACTATCTGTGCCGTCTGCAACAATCACCATGCCTGCGTGTTGTGAAAATCCCATGCCGACACCGCCACCATGATGTAAACTCACCCACGTGGCGCCACTGGCACAATTCAGTAAAGCATTTAAGAGCGGCCAATCTGAAACAGCATCAGATCCATCTTGCATATTTTCAGTTTCACGATGAGGACTGGCGACTGATCCTGAATCCAAATGATCGCGTCCGATCACAATCGGTGCTTTTAATTCACCACGTTTCACCATCTCATTAAATGCTAACCCCAACCGTGCACGATCACCGAGTCCTACCCAACAAATGCGAGCAGGTAATCCTTGAAAGGCAATCCGTTCTTTTGCCATTTCTAACCATGTCACAAGATGTGAATCATGTGACATTAATTCTTTGACTTTTTCATCTGTGCGATAAATATCTTCTGGATCACCGGATAAAGCAACCCAGCGAAAAGGTCCAATGCCTTTACAAAATAAGGGACGAATATAGGCAGGCACAAATCCGGGAAAATCAAAGGCATGAGTGACACCCATTTCTTTCGCCATTTGCCGAATATTATTTCCATAATCAAAAACAGGAATGCCTTGTCGATAAAAATCGAGCATAGCGGTGACTTGTATCGCCATCGATGCTTTTGCATCATGAATTATTTTTTGAGGATGGGATGAGCGCATTTCTTTTGCTTGTTCTAAGCTATATCCTCGAGGTAAATAGCCATTCAACGGATCATGTGCGCTAGTTTGATCGGTGACTAAATCTGGCTTAATGCCCCGTTTCATTAATTCAGGATAAATATCAGCTGCATTTCCTAATAATCCAACAGAAATCGCTTGATTCATTTGTGTGTGCTTAAAAATAATATCTAACGCCTCATCTAATGTTTCAGCTTTTTTATCCAAATAACGTGTTGCCAGTCGACGCTGAATACGCTGTGGATCACACTCAACCGCTAACAGAGAAGCACCTGCCATCGTTGCAGCCAAGGGTTGTGCACCACCCATGCCACCTAAGCCCGCTGTTAATATCCATTTGCCATGCGCATTGCCTGCAAAATGTTGTCGAATCGCTTCACAAAATGTTTCGTAAGTGCCTTGCACAATGCCTTGACTGCCAATATAAATCCATGAGCCAGCCGTCATTTGTCCATACATCATCAAACCTTTTTTATCTAATTCATGAAAATGATCCCACGTTGCCCAATGCGGGACTAAATTAGAATTAGCAATGAGCACACGCGGCGCATCACGATGCGTTTTAAAAATGCCAACGGGTTTACCTGATTGAATTAATAATGTTTCATCGTCATTTAACCGCGTGAGTGATTCAATGATTTTATCGAAGCAAATCCAATCACGTGCTGCACGTCCAATACCGCCGTAAACAACGAGATCACTGGGTATTTCTGCCACATCAGGATCCAGGTTATTCATCAACATCCGTAACGCTGCTTCGGTTAGCCAACTTTTTGCTGTTAATTGTGTACCGTGTGGTGCGCGAATGTGACGATTCGCATCATGACGAGCCGTGGTAGTCATCATTATTTTTTTCCTTGGTGATGATGGAAGATTTCATCAATAAAATGGGCTGCTAATTTAGCAGTGCGTTGATCAATGTCATAATGCGGTAACAATTCAGCAATATCATAACTGATTATTTTTCCTGAGGTGGCTAGCTGACGTAAAAGTGGTAACACTTGCCAGGGTGTTAATCCAAATGATTGTGGTGCGCTAACACCGGGTGCAAACGCAGCTGCAAATACATCTAAGCAAAGACTCACATAAATCTGTTGATTGTCACGTAAAATGCGCTCAATGAAAGAGACACTTACTTTTTTTTCATCATGATGCAATGTTTCAGCTAATAAAAAATGTGTGTGATATTGTTTGGCAGTTTCGAATAAAGTAGGGATATTACCTGTGGGTTGAATGCCAATGCAGTTATAATCCAGTGGACGCCCCGTTGCTTGATGTGCTTCAGCTATTTGTAAGAAGGGTGTGCCAGAGCTTCCTTGATGATGGGGTAATAACGGACGCATATCGAAATGAGCATCAAAATTGACAATCCCTAACGTATTTATTTTTTTTGTCAGACAAGTTTTTTCAATTCCTTGATAATGTCCATACGCTAATTCATGTCCCCCACCTAATACAATCGGTGTGATATCGTGTTGCAATAAGATAGCGATTGTTTCACCGAGTGCTTGTTGGGCTTCTTCTAAGTTGTGATCGGTGCAAGTAATGTCTCCTGCATCATAGCAAGTAAAGGTTGCGGGTTGCCGCGCCATTTTTGCCAATGCTTCGCGAATGGCGCGAGGTCCTTCTTTTGCTCCAATGCGACCTTGATTTCTACGCACGCCTTCGTCACAACAAAAGCCGATGAGTGCAAATGCATGGGTTGTTTGTGAAAGAACCGGCATGGTTGCTTGTAAATCTAAAAGGCGAATTTGCTGAAAATAACAAGCATTTTCTGGCAAATTTGCACGACCTTGCCAAGGGGTTATTGTGGGTGCTACATAGCGAGTCGACCATGCCATTTTTATTTTGCTCCAATTTGGGTGTATTCTCTTGTAGTTATTTCATAATGGCAAGATATTCACTTTTAAATCAAATTTTTTATAGATGATACATAGCTTGAGGATAGTATGGTAAATCGCTGGGATGATCTATGGCTCAATGGCACCTTAGCCACGTGCGAATCGCCTAATAGTATTATTCACCAAGGAGCAATCGCTGTAAAAGAGGGTAAAATTGCGTGGCTTGGAAAAATGAGTGATTTGCCAGGATCACCCGAAGCTTTGTCAATACATGTTCACGATTTGCAAAACCGTTGTTTAACGCCGGGTTTAATCGATTGTCATACACATTTAGTTTACGCAGGGAATCGCGCATTGGAATTTGAAAAGCGATTGCAGGGCGTGACGTATGAAGAAATTGCTCGTGAAGGCGGTGGTATTCAGTCGACTGTTTCTTCAACACGGAATGCATCTGAAGAAGAATTGTTTCGTGAAAGTGTGAAACGCGCGCGTGCTTTAATGGCGAGTGGAGTGACAACGTTAGAAATTAAATCGGGTTACGGTTTGGATTTAGCAACTGAAATAAAGATGTTACGTGTTGCAAAACGGATCGAAGAAACATTAAATATCACGGTGCGTAAAACTTTTTTAGGTGCACATACGATTCCGGGTGAATATAAAGGTCGTTCAGATGAGTACATTGATTTCATTTGTGATGAAGTATTACCCGTTGTTGTTAAAGAAAAATTAGCCGATGCCATGGATGTTTTTTGCGAAAAAATTGCTTTCACTTTACCGCAAGCAGAGCGCATCTTTAAAGCAGCTCAACAATCAGGGTTGGGGATTAAATGCCATGCGGAACAATTATCTGATTCGGGTTGCGCTGCCTTGGCTGCAAAATATCATGCGTTATCGGTCGATCATTTGGAGTATCTTTCAAGTGAAGGTGTAAATGCGATCGCGCGATCACAAACCGTCGCTGTTTTATTACCAGGCGCTTTTTATTTTTTACGTGAAAAAAAATTACCGCCAATTGAGTTGCTCAGAAAAAAACAGGTTCCGATGGCCGTTGCTTCAGATTGCAATCCCGGGACTTCTCCGATCACTTCATTGTTGCTTATTTTAAATATGGCTTGCACTTTGTTTTCATTCACGCCTACGGAAGCCCTTTTGGGCGTGACACAACAGGCCGCGAAAGCTCTGGGGTTGGCGCGCACGCACGGTACATTAACGATCGGGAAGGTGGCTGATTTCGCGATTTGGGATGTTTCTCATCCGATCGAGTTGGTGTATGAAATGGGAGGCAGTCCACTTTGGAAATGTGTGAAACAGAAAAGCTGGGGCGGGGTGAACGTAGGCGGGGCTTGAGATTTTTTGTCGTATCCTTTAGTATCACATAATAATATGTGATGTAGGTTTATGTGATATAAGGCAATGTGATGACGATGTTTAATTGTTTTCCTGAGGGCATCGCTACCGGCGATGCTTTTATTAATCGCGAAAAAGAACGCGAGTTATTGATTAGTCGAATTGAATCCAATAAGCACACTGTGCTCATGGCGCCACGACGATATGGTAAAACCAGTTTAGTGATGAAAGTCACTGAAGAAATGAAAATTCCCTATTGTTCAATTGATTTATTAGCCGCCTATAGCGAAGAGTACGTGCGTGATCATATCGTTAATAAAGTCAGTCGGTTAATTTTTGAAATATCACCGAGAATGAAAAAAGCAAAAGAAAAAGTAATTCAAATTTTTAAAAAAATGAAGCCGGAAATTAGTGTTGGCGTATTTGGCCAAAAATTATTATTGAATTTGTCAGACAATCCATTGCAAGACATTACGGAATTATTATTAAAATTAGATGAGACTGCTTGTCATTTTAAAAAACGGGCAGTGATTTTTTTAGATGAATTTCAGCAAATTAGTCGTTTGAAAAATCATCATTCAATAGAAGCGGCAATACGTCATGCTGTTGAGCGAAGTAAGCGTATTGCCTATGTTTTTTCAGGCAGTCATCGCCAATTGCTCCAACAAATGTTTGGTGATCAGGGTCGTCCTTTGTATCGCTTGTGTCAAACAATATCGATTGATCGTATGGCAAAGGAGGTTTATATCGATCATCTTCAACAATTATCTCAATTAAGGTGGAAGAAAAAAATTTCGGAACAAGCGATGGAAGCCATTTTCGAATGCACGGCATATCATCCTTTTTATATGAATGTATTGTGTCAATTGAGTTGGGAAAAAATGCATTTGCCGACAGATGGAATGATTAAAATGATTTGGCATGATTATGTCAAAGCGCAACGATATATGATTAGTCACGATATCACGGAATTAAGTCCTAATCAGCGAAAAATACTGACGGCATTAGCAAAAACACCGACAAAAGAAGTGCAATCCGCTGAATTTACGCGACCACTTAAGATTTCTGCTTCTAGTGCGCAACAAGCATTAGAAGTTTTACTATTTAAAGACTTAGTATTCCAGCGAAAAGATCTTGCTTATACTGTTTTAGATCCGGCGATGGCGTACTATTTAAACGTTGTGTTGTGGGAGCTAAGTTAAGACACTGTTGCAAAAATGGTTCTGTTTTTTTTGCGACGGATCATTTAATCGTGCTAGCTTTAAAATTTTGAATCCATTTATCTCGACGTTCTTTTCCCATATCCAATTGCTTGATGGCATAATGCAAAACATAAAGGCCGTTTTCCCCTTTAGTAATTTTTTGTAATTCATCTTGTATTTGGTTGGTTGGTTGATCAATTCTAAATTCAAAAATGACTTGTTGTGGTGTGTTTTCGTAATAAGTGACGATTGGATTAAACCCCGATTTTTTCAATTCTTGCAAAAAGATTTCTGAAAATTGTTTAGGCGTGATGTCATTTTCTAACCCAGGAAAAAATTGACTGGTGACTAATTCGTGCCAATGATTAATATCATCTCCCATTGGAACATATTCAATCATGATTTGATCGCCGGATTTTTTTCCCCACGCTGCTTTCCAAGGCCGATGGTCAAACACGATGTGTTGCGTTTCATCATTCAAAATATGAGGATCAACAGGTTGCGCATCGAATGCTTTGGTTGAACAGTAAGCATCGCCTTTGTAAGTATAATATTCGACGCATTTTTCATTCATTTTCCCCGTTATTTTTACCAAATCACTTTCATCGATAGCAAAAGAATACGAGGTCATTATGCAAAGCGAACAAAATAAAGTTGAGAAAGTAACGGTGTGTTTTATCAAGCTGTTTGAATGCAACATATCATCTCCATTCGTGATTTAGATAAAAAATGCTATCAGACGGATCTTCCGTATCCGTCAAAAAGTTTGTTCATTCTTTTATTGCATAAAGTGCTTCGAAAATTCATATGGTTTAGTTTGTAATTGATTGCCACTGCAAATCGGGCTGGCCCATGTATCTTGGCATGGATTATCGCGTGCAATGGACCACATAGATAATGACCTTAATTTATTTTGCCAGGCAAAACGACGTAGGGTATCTACATCTGCCAGTGTAAATTGTTCAACATTGACATCATTCACACCAATCATAGGCGTTACTTCGATCATTTGCCATAGAGCGGAATCTGATTGAGTAGGGTAAATTTCTTTAAGGAAAATAAACAAATTTGTCGCGGCTTGTATTGCATATTGGCCCATATCATTAGCATAAGCCGGGCCATAATCCATCGCCATCAGATTGACTGAATAAGTTAGGTTCATCGCTTTTGCTTGTTTGACGACACCTTGTCCTAAGCTCGTTAATCCTTCTGGCAAGGTGGGGAGGGTAAAGCTGATTTTTAAATCCGGATGTGAACGTTGAGTTTGTTTCAGGGCATTCATCAGTTTGATGATATTCGCAGAACCATTTTCTATGTCAAAGTCCAAACCTTGTGGTTGATAAGTCTTAAGAATTTGTTCAAACGTTGAAATAAGTTGTGATTCGCTGCACGACATGGAAATGTCACTGCCGCTAGCACCGCCGAAGGAAATCATATAATTGATAGAATTTCCACGCAATTTGTCTGTTAAATGAGAACCCCAACCATTGCTGATAGCATAACTTGATTGCCCACCCCAAGCAGGATGACAACTACCCGAATCAGTGATGAACGCTAAATGGTAACGATTGACACCGGTTGATTGACTGATGGCAGCCAAATCCATGGGTTCCATATCTTGATACTGCGAATCCCAGCGTGAATTAATTGTTAAGTCTGCGTAAGGGCTGAAACTTACCGCTTCCGAAGGGCTAGCAAACACCAACGTAGAGGCGGCCAATGCCATAACGGTGGCTAGCAGGACTAATATCAGAATCTTTGATTAAAGCGATCTGACTATCACGAATGACCATTACCCATTTTTTTCAATGAATTTTTTTATTTCTGAAATAACCGTTGAAACTGATTTTACATCACGATTTTCTTTTCGATATATTAAATAAAGCCCATCATAGCATATCGGCGCATCAGGGATCTGTTCTAATTGGCCCTGATAAATTAGCTGAGCAAAACAGGAAGGTAGGATACCTATCCCGCAGCCAGCAGCCGTTAAGTTAGCCACAATTTCAAGGCTATTTGAATTAACAATACGCGCAGATTTTAAATTTTTATTCTTCCACTTCTTTAAAAGAAATGATGTACGAGCAATATTAGGATCACAAACAATAACCAACTGATCAGAGTGAATATCTTGCGTTGCTCTCAGACCATGTCCTTTCCAAAAAGTAAATTCAAAATCTTTTAATTTCCTAATAATTAAATCAGGATGCTTTAGTGGGTTGTTCACAATAGCAATATCAATCAACGAATCGATCACTTGATCAGTAATATTTTGTGAAATATCATGTTTCAGTGTAAATGTTAATTTGGGATGTTTTTCTAATAGCTGCGGAAGAAACCCATGAAAATAAAGTGCTACCGTTGTGTGGCAACCTAACGTAATTTCTCCTCGAACGTCTTGATGTGACGCAATGGTCTCCAATCGAATATTATCCCAGTCATCAAATAATACTTTGATTTGCTGATATAGTTTTTTCCCAGCCGGTGTCAGCGTCACCCCTTGTTTATGTCTTATAAATAAATTGGTTCCTATGGTTTCTTCTAAGCGCTTTATAGCAAGGCTAATGGAGGGCTGACTAATGCCTAATTGACTGGCTGCGCGTGAAAAATTATGTGTATTAGCAATTTCTAGGAAGTAAGTGAGCTCCGCGGGAGATGGGATCATAAATTTTACCTATCATAAACATATCGTTTACATATTATACTTAATAACTGTTTCCTATGTAAAATCCGAGGTCAGTTATCATTAAATTAAAATATAATGTGAGAACAATACCAGTGATGCGTGCAAATTCAGATACTCAAAAAGAAAAATCGAACAATCAAATATTAGACAAACGAAATCAGATGCACGATATGAGTGATGATATGAAGCATCTGTTTTCAGCAACAACACAATGCTTGTTGAATCCATCATTAATTATTCCATTTTTTTATGGGCCTATTTATCGACAGGTTCCTCATGTTCGTTCTTTCAATCCATTAGGTCACCTAAGATTTACCTCACAAAAAGCTGATGCATTGACTGCGGCGGCACTAAAAACATCTAACGGTATTGCAACTTTCTGGATGGGACCTTTTCCTGTCCTGTATGTGGTGAGTAATGAAGCAAGGCATATTCTTGTCCGCGAATCTCATATTGGAATTATTAATGAAGAATCAGCAGACTATCTTCATTGGTTATCCCGCGGAAATCACGTGATGACGACCTTTCCCGATTTTCGCTCCATTGAGTCAGAGACTTATAAAATTCAACGAAGATTTTTGATGAACCGTTTTCATGGTGGAGCCAATCAGCGCCTTTCTGAGATAGAAAAGACGGCGATTATTTTTTTAAAAAATTATTATCAAAAAAATGTTGAAAATTCTTGCTCATTACGTGAGTTAATCACCGCGTTAGTATTGCATACCAGTAGCTATTTACTTGGCTTGACCCAACACACATTGGATAACTTATATTTCGAATCCGTAGCATATCGCAATGCGATTGATAATGTAGCACAATATGGTATTTCGAAAAGAATAAATGTTGATCTTGAGCAGACGCTTTATGATTTTTTTGTAAAAACATGCGAGAGAAACTTCGATCAAATTTTTTCAGAAACATCGGAAGTCAATCTTATTAAAAATATTTTTGATTCAATGAATGTGGACTTTCCAAAGGAGTGGGTTGATTTTTATCAATTACCAAAAAATATCCGGCATGCGATCGCAATGAATTTTGCATCCACGGGTTTAGGGGCAATGGTTCATTCAACGGCAAATACGTTAGATTGGGCCATGGCACGTTTGCTAAAGGAGCATCATCGATGGCATGAATTTCAGCAGTTGATGCTGAAATTCAAGAATATCGACCTAACACAAGAAGGTGTTTTCGATAAAGCAGGCCCACTTTTCCCGATAGGTGAATGGGTTCTCCATAATGTATTTCTCTATCCTCCTTTTTCCCATGAATTTTTTTTAAATCGCCAATCATCTGATATGATGTTGCCCGATGGATCAACAATTAATATTCCTAGAGACAGTTTTATTGTTGTTAATTATACACAATGCAATCGATCAGAAATTCAAATGAGGACACTCAATCATTTTTCCGAATCTCTTCATGAAAAATCAACAACAAGCCGATTTATCCTGGATGAGCGAGTTGCTTCTTTTGGTGGCAGTAAAGTTAATAAAGAAAATAATAAAACTCGAATATGTCCTGGTGCCAAAACATCGCTTTACGAACAAATGATCATGATCGCTATTTTAATTCGTGATTATTCCCTAGAATTAACGGATTCAAAAGAAATCTCTTGTGAGGTTGATCTCAGCAAACATCCTTTATGTGCGCGAGTGAATAGCGGCAATGTTATTCTCAAGCAATCATCCCATTCCATTAAAAATGATAAAGAAATAGATTTCTCACTAGAGTCAATCAAAAAAATAGATTTAAAAGAATGCCAAGATGCTAATAAAGAATATACGTACAGTGCTAATGTAAATAGTTTTTTTAATCGAGTGAAAATGGTTGCATCTTCTTGTGATTCAACTACTGCAAAAAAACTTTTATGCAGGAGTGCCACAATGGGAGCAGCACTGGCTTTGCATGTGCTTCATCCCTATTAAAAAGATTTAAAAGTAGCGAAAAAAGTTTAATCATTATCATTTATGCTGGCTAGTTAAAAAATATTTTATTTTTTTTAATCCTATTGGGTGTGTAGATCGTTTCAGCGAATGACAACGAAAAAAATAATTCACGCCACCCTCACACCATCCTTTGCTATACTCAAAGTTGAATAAAACAAAATGCAGAACGAGGAAGCCGTGCCTAATAAAAACGCATTGATTTACTTGGAAAAATTATTATTCCATGGTAATGACAACCTATCTCAAAAAATATACGGTGAAAATCCTACTAATGAATTGGATGTTGATCGCTGTGTGAATGGGTTGCCTTGTTGGGGTGAAATTTCTATCGGTGGTGAGGAAAGGAGGAAGAAAAAATTAATCATCACTGATTGGTCGATTTGTTTTGATATAGCGGATCGAAATGAAGTGCAAGCAATGTGGAGTTTTTTGTTGTCACAAGGCGCAGAAGTTTATGTGTGGATAGGTGAATTAAAAAAAATCGATAATATTTATCACCTCATGGCAGCGCTAGATGAAGTTGAACCTATTTCGCGTGAAGAAATTTATCAACAACTTTCAAAAAAAGGAAATAAAATTGCGAAAGATGATTGTGAAATCATTGATTCGCAACGGACGCAGGAAATTTTATTCAATTTGCAGTCGATTACTCTGTGGATTATAGGAATAATTGGGCATAGTCAGGGTTTTCAAAAAGTATTTCAATCAAATACAGTCCGAGATAAAAAACAATTTTCTTATTTTTATTTGGGACAGTTGATAGTCGAATTTAATAAACTAGATAAATTAATTATTAATTATGACAATTTACAGTCTGTTATTGATGCTGAGTTAGCACGAAAATGGTAAAAATTCGTGGGGATGACTCAGCTCGCAACGACGAGTGAGTAGTTACAAATAAACAAGAATAAAGGATGCTGTTGAAAAAATAGGTCAAATAACATGTTGATTTAAAATATTTTTGCATTAGTGCCACGACGGATGTGCTGGCAATGGGCAATCAAGATGAAAATAAAACCATCATGCCAGATAAGGCATATGAAAAGTCGGCTTAACCCGGCGGCTGGTTCTAGTTGCAGATTCCATGCCCTACTGCCCGTTAGAAGGCTAAAAAACTGCGGACTTGAGGATATTCATATTCTTTGACACAGGATAAGTAGATTGAAAATTAATCGAAACAAGCGGGCAAAACATGTTACAAATTGTTCTTTTTGTTAAAACTGGTAAAGTATCACCCTCATGACTTTTGCACAAACTCGGCAGCGATAGTAAATGAAATCACCGGTGTTTAGCAAAGTAGAATAGATGAAAATTGAGAATGAGGATGGGTATGAGTCATTTAATCCAATTAAATGAAGTTTCGTTAGCGTTTGGTTTGCATGCTTTGCTCGATCAAGTGAAACTACAAATTTCTCCGGGTGAACGTGTTTGCTTGATTGGGCGCAATGGTGCAGGTAAATCTTCTTTACTTAAAATCATTGATGGAACGTTGGTGCCTGATAGTGGTTCAGTGTGGCGTCAACCACATTTGAGAATGGCCCGATTGGAACAAGAATTGCCGCAATCTCTCACTCAAACGGTATATGAATTTGTAGCGGAAGGTTTGGGGGAAGAGGGGCATTTACTGGCGGCTTATCATGATGCTTTTCATAAAGTATCCGAGACACATTCTCCGGCAGATTTAAAAGTGCTTGAACGGTTACAACAAGAAATTGAAAATAAAGGCGCATGGCATTTTGAACAAGAAATTAAAACAATTTTGACGAAATTGGAATTAAATCCTGATTTAAAAGTGACGGAATTATCCGGTGGTTGGCAGCGTCGTGCGGCGTTGGCGAAAGCATGGGTGACCAAACCAGAATTACTTTTGTTGGATGAGCCGACCAATCATTTAGATGTTGAAGCGATTCAGTGGCTGGAAGAATTTTTGCTTGAGTCATCGTTTGGTTTGATATTTATTACGCATGATCGTGCTTTGTTGCAACGGTTAGCAACACGCATTATTGAACTTGATCGCGGTCAATTGACTTCATGGCCGGGTGATTATCAAAATTTTTTAGATCGTAAAGCAGAAATGTTGCATGCAGAAGAAAAGCTGAATGCTGAGTTTGATAAAAAATTAGCGCAAGAAGAAAAATGGATCCGACAAGGCATTAAAGCACGACGCACGCGCAATGAAGGTCGCGTGCGTGCGCTAGAAGCCATGCGCATAGAGCGTAGCAAGCGGCGTGAAATAGAAGGCAAGGTCACTTTCAACCTTAAGGAAACGGAAAAATCAGGTCAATTAGTGATTGAAGCGAAACATTTATCGCAACAATACCATGGTCAATTCATTATTAACGATTTTTCATTGCGCATTATGCGAGGTGATCGCATTGGTTTAATTGGTCCGAATGGTGTTGGGAAAAGTACGTTATTAAATTTGTTATTAAAAAAAATAAACCCTCAATCAGGTAGTGTCGTGTTTGGGACAAAGCTTGAAATCGCTTATTTCGATCAACTCCGTGAAGCATTGGATTTAGAAAAATCGGTTGTGGAAAATGTTGTAGAAGGGAGTGATTTCATTGAAATCAATGGACAAAAGCGTCATGTCATCAGTTATTTGGGCGATTTTTTATTTACGCCACAACGGGCATTAACACCGGTTAAAGCATTATCCGGCGGTGAATGTAATCGATTATTGTTGGCACGTTTATTTACGCGGGCTGCTAATTTGTTGGTGATGGATGAACCGACAAACGATTTAGATATTGAGACATTGGAATTACTGGAAGACATGTTAAGTCATTATGACGGTACGTTATTATTGGTGAGTCATGATCGAAAATTTCTCGATAATGTTGTAACAAGTACGTTAGTATTTTCAGGTCATGGTCAGATTGAAGAATATATTGGTGGTTATCAAGATTGGTTGAAGCAAAAAAAATTGGTCATTTCACCGACGATAATTAAGTCTCCTGTAACAAAGAAAAATCACACCTTAAAAAAAGAAAAACAAAAATTAACGTTCAAAGAAAAACAAGAATTAACCTTATTGCCCGATAAAATTGAGCAATTAGAAGCTGAAATTTCCCGTCAGCAAGAATTAATGTCTGATCCAACTTTTTATACGAAAGATTCAAAATCGCTTGGCGAGGCTATGGCTAATTTAAAGCAGTTGACTGCGGATTTGGAAATAGCTTATCAACGTTGGGAAATATTAGAAGCAAAGGATGCCGATGGAAAAGGTTGATGTCATTATTATCGGTGCGGGTGCTGCCGGCTTGATGTGTGCCATTGAAGCGGGCAAGCGCAAGCGTCGTGTTTTGGTGCTTGAAAAATCGAACAAACCAGGAAAAAAAATTTTAATGTCTGGTGGTGGTCGATGTAATTTTACAAATTACCATATTCATCCGGACGCTTATATTTCGCATAATCCACACTTTTGCAAATCGGCATTGAGTCGTTATACACAATGGGATTTTATCGATTTAGTCAAACGTCATCACATTCCTTTTCATGAAAAAACATTAGGACAATTATTTTGTGATAATAAATCGCAAGCGATTCTTGATATGTTGCTTGCTGAATGTCAGCAAGCATCTGTTGAAATTCGTTTAAATACGCAAATAGAAAAAATTGAAAAAATAACAGATGAGCATTTTAAAATAATTAGTAATCATGGCCACTTTCATTGTCAATCATTGGTTATTGCAAGCGGTGGTTTATCGATACCGACGATGGGCGCCAGTCCATTTGGTTATCAACTAGCGGAACAATTTGGTATTCACGTATGGCCAACTCGCGCGGGTCTGGTACCATTTACTTTGCATGTAGAAGAAAAAGAGAAATTGTCGATGCTTTCAGGGGTTTCTGTTGACAGTATCGTGAGCAATGAACGCATGATGTTTCGTGAAAATATATTATTTACCCATCGTGGTTTAAGTGGTCCTGCTGTTTTGCAAATTTCTTCTTATTGGCAAGCAGGAGAAGCGGTAACGATTAATTTGCTGCCTGAAATAGATATTTTTACAATGCTGAAATTAGCGACGCAATCGCAGCCTCAGAAACAATTGAAATCTATTCTAATAAATTATTTACCGAAACGTGTCGTTGATATTTTTTTAGATTCATCGATTGCCGAAAAGAAAATGTCAACGATGACACATCAAGAGTTAGAATCTATTGCTAACATATTTAATCATTGGCAAATAAAACCAAATGGAACGGAAGGTTATCGTACGGCAGAAGTCACATTAGGTGGTGTAGATTGTCATGCCATTTCTTCAAAGACCATGGCAGCACGTCATGTGCCCGGGTTGTATTTTATTGGCGAAACATTGGATGTCACCGGGTGGCTGGGTGGTTATAATTTTCAATGGGCATGGTCCTCTGGGTGGGCAGCAGGGCAAAATGTGTGATAGTTGCTTGTGTCGCAAATTTATTTAGTCGTCCCTGAAAAACTATTTTTGTGCTTAAAAATACAATAGAAAAA
>CAYTKY010000014.1:0-30206 GCA_964438435.1 uncultured Coxiellaceae bacterium
TTCTAGCGGGGGTTTTTTGTTTTTATATTACCTTCTCCATGCAAATATCTTTTTTTTGATAAAGAGAGGGGTATTGCCTATCACGCTTCAAAAACAAAAGGTTCGCTTTCAATCGTTAACAAACCGTAGTATCGAAATAAAAACTTATTTTCAATTATCAAAGAAAAATTACTTGTGAATCGACCTGGTATATCAGCTAGAATACGATAACTATTTTTAAAGGGGCTCGTCATGGCTGATGAAGTAAAGGAAAAGAATTTTGTTCAACCTCTAGAATCACGTCAAATTGATACACAAGAAAAAAAAGATCTTAAAAAAATGATACAAGATCATCAGGTGGAATTTGTTGATTTGCGTTTCACCGATTTGCGTGGTAAAGAACATCATGTGACGTTGCCGCAAAATAAAGTTGACGATACTTTTTTTAAATATGGTAAAGCGTTCGATGGTTCATCACTTTGTGGTTTTCAACATATCAATGAATCTGATTTATTATTAATTCCAGATTTATCTACTTCCATACTAGATATTTTTAGCGAAGCCCCCACTCTGAATATTCGTTGCGATATCTATAATCCAATGACATCAATCCCGTATGCTCGCGATCCTCGAGGCGTTGCAAAACGGGCGGAAGTTTATCTTGCTAAAAGTGGTATTGCCGAAGTTTGTAATTTTGGTCAAGAGGTGGAATTTTTTATTTTTGACGATGTGCGCTGGAATACTGAGATGAATGGTTGCTTCTATCGTGTCGATTCAAGTGAAGCAAGTTGGAACACCGGCACTGTTGTTGAAGGGGGAAACTTAGGACATCGTCCACGAATAAAAGGCGGTTATTTTCCAGTCCCGCCAGTTGATTCATCACATGATTTGCGTAGTGCAATGTGTACGGCTTTAATGAATATGGGTTTAGTGCCAGAAGTTCATCATCATGAAGTGGCGACTTGTGGTCAAAATGAAATTACAACACGATATAGCACCCTGTTACACAAATGTGATGAAATGTTGATTTTTAAATATGTCATACAAAATACAGCGCATGCATATAATAAAACAGTTACTTTTATGCCTAAGCCATTAGTAGGTGATAATGGAAGTGGTTTGCATTGTCATCAGTCCTTGTCATCAGGCGGTAAAAATCTATTTGCTGGCAAAGAATATGCAGGGCTTTCTGAGATGGCGCTCTATTACATTGGGGGCATTATTAAGCATGCTCGAGCACTAAATGCTTTTACAAATCCCACGACGAATAGCTATAAGCGTTTAGTTCCTGGATTTGAAGCGCCTGTCACCATGGTTTATTCGGAAGGCAATCGTTCTGCTGGAATTCGTATTCCACGTGTATTTAACGATAAAGAAAAACGTATTGAAGTCAGATTTCCAGATGCAATGTCAAATCCGTATCTTGCATTTTCAGCATTATTGATGGCGGGGTTGGATGGCATAAGAAACAAAATTCATCCAGGCAAAGCGGTCGATGAAAATTTATATGATTTATCGCCTGAAAGAATTAAAACTTTCCCAAGTCTTGCTGCTTCACTTGATCAAGCATTAGATTCGTTAGAAAAAGACCAAGACTTTTTGTTAGAGGGTGGCGTCTTTACTAAAGAATTAATTGATGCTTATATTGCGGTAAAACGTGAAGAAGTCGAACGTGTCAATATGACGACGCATCCGATTGAATTTGATTTATATTATAGTTTGTAATCATGACATCATTCAAAATTGCAACATGGAATGTCAATTCATTACGTGTGCGCTTGCAACATGTCTTAACGTGGCTTGCTGAACGCAAGCCCGATGTGCTTGCGTTACAGGAAATAAAATTAGTTGATGATGATTTTCCTCTGACTGCGATTCAAGAGGCGGGATATACCGCTATTTTTTCTGGCCAGAAAACTTATAATGGTGTTGCGATATTAATCAAACAAAATCACAGTGAAAATATTTCACGGATAATAAAAGATATTCCTGACTTGGTGGATCCACAACGTCGCGTATTAGGTGTGGTTATTGATGATATTCGTGTCTTAAATCTTTATGTGCCGAATGGTGAAAGTGTAACGTCAGAAAAATATCAATACAAATTAGGATGGTTGAAAAAACTAGATGCTTTTTTGAAAAATGAATTAAAACTCTATTCAAAAATAATGGTAGTCGGTGATTTTAATATTGCACCAGAAGAAATAGATGTTTACGACCCAACGGAATGGCAAGGACAAGTTTTGTGTAGTCAACCAGAACGAACAGCTTTCAAAGAAATTCTGCGGGGTGGTTTTTCTGATTGTTTTCGTATCATTAATTCAACAGAAAAAGCTTTTTCTTGGTGGGATTATCGATTAAATGCTTTTAAACGTAATAGAGGTTTGCGAATTGACCACATTCTTGCAAGTCAGTCGCTCGTTGCTTCATGTGAGAAATGTTATGTTGACCGTACACCGCGAACGTGGGAGCGTCCATCTGATCATGCCCCTGTCATCGCAGAATTTTCTTTTGTATAAAAAAACAGGTTAAGGACATGTCTGTTGCTCGTGAAATTTCAATCGATGATATCAATATTTCTCAGGCTGCCATTTTGGGAAAAATTCGCATTTATTTGGAATTGCGACATCGGGATGCTTCATTTATAGAAGGCATGAAGATAGGTCATTGTGTTGGCTTTACGGCGCTTGCAACGTATGCTTTGTTTTTATCTTTAATGTGTTCTCATTCGCGACATTCGAAAAAAAATGAGGAGCGTGATGATTGGGAGTGGCTGAGAAATTTATTTGTCTTAATCGCAAATTGGAATGGAAAATTCAATTTAAAACAGACAGAAGGTGAAAAATTATTTTGTCAAAATATGGATCGTCTTATTAATTTGATTACTTATTTACAAAAAACATGCGAGTATGATTCGGCTCAAATAAAGCTATATGCAAACATGCAGGATACCGTGGGGCACAGGTTCAAAGAAGAATATACTTTTTCTGGTATTTTTAGCACGCAAGATTTTATAAAATCGATCTCTCATCCGCTGATTAATGGTGGGGAAACAACCACTCTTTTTCATGAGCTAGTTAAAGAAAATCGTATTCTTTTTATTGCTAATTTTAACCACATTATTAGTCTTATTATAAATCGAGATTGTTGTTATCTATATGATTCAAATTCATCTTGTGGATGGGTGGTGTATGAAAAAAATAAAATTAAAGAGGTAGTTAATGAAATTTTTTGTTCTTTTTTATCGGTAGATGAATATGAAGCATTAAAAAAGCAAGATATTAAAATAGCGCTTGGCATAAGTGTTGTTTGCTCGGAGCGGACCAAAATAAAAACTTATCCCATGCGAGAACATTTATTAGAAGCATTAGCGCTAGATTATTCTGCGAAAGACACATTCAATCCATCCATTACAGCTCTTTATATGGCAGTGAGATTTGGTTGCGAGAATTGCACGAAATTTCATCTTAAAAATTCGCCGATACCACCATCTATTTATGCCAATATGGGTTCTAGTGATGGCGATATGCCTTTACATATAGCGATACATGAGAATCATATTAAAGTCGTTAATATATTGCTTGAGGCAGGCGCTGATATTAACTTTCGACAAAAAAAATTTAAAAACGCGATTGATTTTGCTGTCATTTATAATCGAGTAGAAATAATAAAGATGTTATTAAAAAAAGGCGCTGATCCTAATGCTATGATTCAAGCAACGAAGCTAACGCCACTTTTTTACGCACTTTCAAGAAATTATATTGATGCCGTGGAAGTATTATTGAAAAATAAAGCGAACGTAAATCAAATCCCGAGATCAGGTACGACATTGTTACATGAGGCGGTTGATCAACATGGATTGAATGTCGTTAAGTTGTTATTGAAATACCATGCCAATATTAATGCCAAAAATAGAACGGATAGCACGCCTTTGCTGTTAGCATTGCATCGAGAAAAATTAGATATAGCAAACTATTTGATTCATTCTAAAAAAATTCAAATTGGGATACGTGAATATCAGGCTGTCGATTTTTTATCAAAAAAATATCTTCACAATAAAAAATTTCAACAGAGCGTTTTACATAGTCGACCTTTGTTTGTTTTAACGTTGATTAGACGTGAAATTGCGGGGTTAAAAGAGAAGTATCCAAAATTTTCTAAACGGGCAAGAGCTCAATTAATGGAAGCCAAAAAAAAGATACTTCAAAATGATTTATCACCGGAAGAAAAAATGGTTTATTTGCTAGAAACAGTATTACCCGCATTTTCTAACATATCGCCTCGCAATCAATATTCGATGCTGTGGAAAAGCCCTGATTTTCAAAAAATCATTCTTAATCGGATTAAAAATGCAGATTTAGAAATGGATGAATTGTTACCGCGGGTCTTGTCGAGACACAAGCGAATGGCGCCACCTTGATCGATATTTCTACTATTATTCTTTTTTTATCGAGGGGGTTTTGCTTGATTAGAGGCCATTTCTTGGTTATGATGCCGGACTATTTTATGGGGGTTTGTTAGATCATGAAACCAAATATTCATCCAGAATATAAAGAAGTGAAAGTAACCTGCAGTTGTGGCAGTTCTTTCGTGACACGCTCAACGATGGGCGGAGAGAGTTTATCGCTTGAAGTTTGTTCAAAATGTCATCCGTTTTACACGGGTACGCAGAAAATGATTGATACGGCTGGCCGAGTTGATCGTTTCCGTCAAAAGTATGGCATGAAAGATAAAAAAGAAGTTAAGAATGATAAAGATACTCATCAATCAGGTGAAAAGTAGCTTTTTCGCGAACCTTTTTAGCTGATGTAATCGTTTTGCTTCATCATTTCACCAAGGTGTCTTTCTCAAATTTCCATGTCCGTATTGCTGAAAACGTGACATGGAACTGCTTTTTTACGACTCTTGTCTTTTAGCTTTTCCACGGTTAGTTGATGGCTATGATAAATTATTTGATCGCGATGGTATTGTCATGGCTATGGGTGGACTCGAACCACCGACCTCAGCATTATGAGTGCCGCGCTCTAACCAGCTGAGCTACATAGCCTTTGAGGGAAAAACAGGCGTCTCTACGAGGCGCCTATTCTCAAAGTTTTCATTAGGGTTTGTCAAGAAAAGTATTTGAAAAATATTTTTAAAAACAGTTGATGGAATGGGTTATTCTTGCTTCTCAATGCGATCTCTCGTACAATGACCGCCCTTAAAAGAGTCACTCCTTGCTTATCCAATGGGTGGATAAGCTACTAAACCGAGAGGAGCATTTCATGAAGCAACAAGCTGAAACGATGCGACATTATGAAGTCGTGTTTCTGGTTCACCCCGATCAAAGCGAACAAGTGCCTGCTATGATCGAGCGTTATAGTCATTTAATCACACAGCATAAAGGTAAAATTCATCGTCTTGAAGACTGGGGTCGTCGACCACTGGCTTATCCAATCAACAAAGTGATGAAAGCGCATTATGTTTTGATGAATATTGAATGCAATCAAGCTGCTGTAGATGAATTGAGTGAAAATTTCCGTTATAACGACGCGGTTATCCGTAATATGGTTCTGCGAACGAAATCTGCAGTGACTGAACCTTCGCCTGTTTCGAAAGAAAGAGAAGGTCGTGGAGACGGCGAATCTCATGGTTCAGATTCAGATCGAGGCAGACACGATGGCTCATCTCGAGAAAGAAGAGAACGAGATGGGATCGAATCAGATAAATCTAAATCATAAAGCGGGGATCGCAAATCATGGCTACATATTTTCGTCGTAAAAAAATGTGTTATTTCACGGCAAATAAAATGGAAGATGTCGATTACAAAGATATTCCATTATTGAAAAAATTTATTATGGACAATGGTAAAATTGTGCCTAGCCGTATTACCGGTACCAAAACAAGTTTTCAACGTAAACTAGCAAAGGCAGTCAAGTTGGCGCGATTTTTGGCTTTATTGCCTTATTGCGATAGACATTAAAAATAAATCCGATGTGGTTATATCGCTTTACAAATGAGCTTTTGCGCAAACGCTGGCAATCTGTCCTGTTCGTTTTTGTCATTACATTTATTCCTGTTATTGGCACGATAGGTATTTTGGTAGCGGCTCTGGTCACGTTGGTGAAAGGTGTTGCTGAGGGCGCTGTTTTTACCCTCGCAACAACGCTTCCTTATGTGTTGGGATTTTTTCTCTCAGGCCAGGAATTAGGTGTTCCACTCATTTTGTGGGCAGCAATCGGTGTTATTAGTAATTTGTTGACATGGGTTTTTGCGATTATGCTGCGGCGCAAAACGAGTTGGAGTGTCATGTTTCAAATAGCGGCGTTAGCGGGTGTCTTGGTCATTAGTATTGTGCATTTATCCTATCCTGGTGTAGCCGATTGGTGGGGGCATCAATTACAAATTGAATCGACAAAATCGCTTACTGTGCTTCAGCAAAACACAGCTCAATCGCATGATGCGCAGCTGGAAGCGATTAATATTTCAAAAGGATATGCGACTGGATTTGTCGTGGCAACGATCCTAATCAATGCGTTGATTCAGCTAATCGTTGCACGTTGGTGGCAAGGTGTGATCTTTAGCAGAGGTAATTTGAGTCGAGAGTTGCGCGCAATTCGGTTAAGTCCTTTGGCAGGGATATTATTTGTGATGAGTTTGGTGTTTTTTTATTTGGGAAATGCCGTTGTTTTGGATATAATGCCAATCCTTTACGCTTTGTTTTGTGTGGCTGGATTGAGTTTAATCCACTATTTGTTTAGACAAATGCCATCAAAAACAGCTTGGTTTTGGTTGTTTATGTTGTATGTTGCATTGATTATCTCTATGCCGAGCAGCATCATACTTGTTTCAATGTTGGCTTTATTTGATATATGGCTTGATATACGAAAACGAATAAAGAAAATTTAATTTTTTAAATAAAGAGGGGGTAAGAAGGTGGAAGTGATCTTACTTGAAAAAATGCGCAACTTGGGTGCATTAGGGGAAAAAGTAAAAGTGAAACCTGGTTTTGCTCGCAATTATCTTGTTCCACAAGGTAAAGCCGTGTATGCAACCAAAGACAATATCATTAAGTTTGAAACGCGTCGTGCCGAACTTGAAAAATTAGCCGCTGAAAAGCTTGAACAGGCATTAGCAAGACAACAAGCAATTCAAGCCTTGCCACCGATCAAGATGGTTGTTAAAGCAGGCGATGAAGGTAAGTTATTTGGTTCAATCGGTGTGCGTGATATTGTCGAAGAAATTAAAAAATCGGGCATTGTCATTGAAAAACGTGAGATACAACTTTCTGAAGGTGTCTTACGTATGGTAGGTGAATATGAAGTCACCGTGGACCTCGAAAGTGATGTGACTGCGACAATAAAAATTCATGTTATTGGCGAAGGTTAGTTGGACAATTCCATCCGTTAGTGCGAAGATTTGCTAGGGTTTGTTGATGTGAAATGTCACTGAATCACCGGTGTTTCATCAACAAACCGTCTTTTTTTCCCGATTTAGGATGGTTATCTCATGACTGATGTATTACTCACCAGACGATATGATAGCAACAAAGTACTTCATCCTAGTTCAGTGAAAATCCCCCCTCATTCAATGGAAGCAGAGCAGTCTGTGCTCGGCGGTTTGCTGTTAGATAATCGTGCATGGGACACCATTGTTGATCGTATTCGTGAAAAAGATTTTTATCGTTATGAACACACGCTGATTTATCGAGCGATGGCGCGCCTAGTTGAATTAAGTAAACCTATCGATGTGTTAACAGTTTCCGAAGCATTGCGTGAAACAAAAACATTGGATCAAGCGGGTGGTGAGGTTTATTTATTTGAATTAGCGAATAATACGCCAACAGCTGCCAACATAACGGCTTACGCAGATATTGTGCGTGAACGTTCTGTATTGCGTCAGTTAATTGCGGCTGCTAATGATATTGCTGAAAATGCGTTTAATACGCAAGGTCGTAGTATTGTTGAATTATTAGATAAGGCAGAGCGTAGTGTCTTTTCTATTTCAGAACTAGGTACGCGAGGTTCAGGTCCTGTTAGCATCAAAAGTTTTCTTGCTAAAACGATGGATCGAATTGATACACTTTTTCATTCAAATACGCCGATTACAGGCATTCCGACGGGTTATCATGAATTTGATAACATGACATCAGGATTGCAATCTGCTGATTTGGTCATTATCGCGGGCCGTCCCTCAATGGGTAAAACAGGTTTGGCAATGAATATTGCCGAACACGTGGCGATTAAAAGTCGTTTACCCGTGTTGATATTTAGCATGGAAATGCCGGGTGAGGCGATTGTGATGCGTTTGCTATCTTCATTGTGTCGTATTGATCAATTGCGTCTTCGAACGGGGAAATTAGCGGATGAAGATTGGCCGCGTATTAGTTCAACGGTGAGTATGTTGTCAGAAGCGCCTCTTTTTATCGATGATACGCCGGCATTAAGTCCTGCGGAGATGCGAGCAAGAGCAAGACGATTAGCAAAGGAATATGGACAATTAGGTTTGATTGTTGTTGATTATTTACAATTGATGCAAGTGCCCGGATTTAATGAAAATCGAACGGCTGAAATTTCCGAAATATCGCGTTCATTAAAAGGATTAGCGAAAGAGTTAAGGGTGCCATTGATTGCTTTATCACAATTGAATCGCAGCTTAGAGCAGCGTGCAGATAAACGTCCGGTGATGTCTGACTTACGTGAATCGGGTGCAATCGAACAAGATGCCGATCTCATTGCCTTTATTTATCGCGATGAAGTGTATAACGAACAAAGTGCTGACAAAGGCACAGCGGAAATTATTATTGCGAAGCAACGGAACGGACCGATTGGTAAATTGCGATTAACATTTTTGGGCCAATACACTTGTTTTGAAAACTTTGCTCGACAACCAGGGTATTAATGGCAATGAGTCGCCCAACGTATCTCACAATTAATTTGGCTGCATTAACGCATAATTTAGCGCGTGTGCGTACTCTTGCACCGAAGCGGTCAGTGATGGCAATGGTTAAAGCAAATGCTTACGGGCATGGGATAGAACGTGTTGCGACTGCTTTGTTTTCCACCGAATCGTTAGGCGTTGCTTCGCTTGAAGAAGGCATAAAATTGCGTGAAGTCGGAATGATTCAGCCCATTGTATTGATGGAAGGGTTATTTTATGCAGATGAATGGCAAGAAGCAGCCAAACATCGTTTTACCTTAGTCGTGCATCATTTGCATCATGTGGAAATGTTAGAGCAGATAAAGGTTGTCGAACCATTTTCGATTTGGCTTAAAATTAACACGGGGATGAATCGGTTAGGTATTGAAATAGGCAAACTTGACGAAGTGTATCAACGTCTCATCGCAACAAAATCGGTGCATCCATCAATTGGGCTCATGACGCATTTTGCTGAGGCCGATAGCTTAGAAAGCGGTGTAACCGATCAACAGATTAAATTATTTAATCAAACGACACGACATTTACCGGGGCAGCGAAGTCTTGCTAATTCAGCGGGTATTATGGCTTGGCCTGCCTCGCATGCTGATGTGGTGCGACCTGGATTGATGTTATATGGGGCTTCGCCTTTTGCAAATAAAACAGGGCTAGATGATGGATTGTTACCTGTCATGACATTATCGTCGCGATTAATTGCGATTACGGTGGTGCAAAAAGGTGGCAAAGTTGGTTATGGTGGTACATGGACTGCACCTGAAGAAATGAAAGTAGGTGTGGTGGGCGTTGGATATGGTGATGGATACCCACAATTTGCAGAAAATGGAACGCCTGTTTTAGTCAATGGTGCAATATGTCCATTAGTGGGTCGTGTATCAATGGATATGTTAACAGTCGATTTGCGAACACAACCGCATGCTCAGATTGGTGATCCCGTTGTCTTATGGGGAGAAGGTTTGCCGGTTGAAAAAGTGGCCATGCATAGTAAAACATCGCCTTATGAGCTTTTAACGCGCATGACACCACGACCAAAAATTGAAGTAAAACCGGCAATCAAAGCGGGTGTGCTGGATCATGAAAAGTAGATGTTGGCATTTCTTGGTTAAATAAGGTAAATTAGCCCGCAATATTAACGATAGGAGAGGCCTACCATGCAACGATTAGCAAAAGCATGTCTTTTTTTTCTTTCCCTGATTACATTCTTTTTTTCTTTTACTGCGTTTGCTTGGGGTCCAATAGGTCATATGGTTATTGCAAATATTGCTTATCAACGTCTCACACCGGATGCTCGTGAGAAGGTAGATGGTCTTGTTGCTAAACTTTCCACTGAATATCCGGATATGAATTCTTCTTTTCTGCACATGTCTTGTTGGCCTGATATGATTCGTGCGCAAAAAATTGAAACTTACATGCATTGGCACTATATCAATATTCCATTCACGAAGGATGACTCAAACCTTCCTAACACAATTGATACGGATAATGCGGTTTGGGCTGTTAATAAAATAGAAGAAGTGGTTCAAAATGATCATGCAAATCCATACGAACGTGCGCGGTTTCTCGCTTTTTTAACGCATGTGGTTGAAGATTTACATCAGCCTTTGCATACGACCACCTACGTTTCAGCCGAATATCCAAATGGCGATAAAGGCGGTAATTTGTATCATGTTTCTTATGACGGTAAGCGAACAAATTTGCATCATTTGTGGGATAGTGGCGTTGGTGTGTTTGAAGGTGAGAATTCACCGGAACATATCAATCAACTAGCGGAGTCGATTACTTCTCTTTATCCTGAAAGATATTTTGGTACGAAAGTAGATGATCTTGATCCTGAACATTGGAGCAGAGAGGGATGGAATCAGGCAAAAGAATATGTGTATTCTACCCCTGAAAACAATTCGGTCTCTGATGATTATATTCAAGCAGGACAAAAAATATCGGAACAAAATGCAGCATTAGCAGGTTATCGGTTAGCGCATTTGTTGAATCAGTTATTAGGTTAGTTGGTCCATACAATCGAGCGCTTCTTTTAACGTTTGTACGGGCAAAATGGTCATACCCTCAATCGATTTTTTACTCGCGTTTGCTTGAGGAATAATCGCTGTTTTGAAGCCGTGTTTGACGGCTTCTTTTAATCTTTCTTGACCACCAGGGACGGGTCTTATTTCGCCAGCCAGACCTAACTCACCAAATGTCATCAAATCAGCAGGCAATGGGCGATTCCTTAAGCTCGATAAAATGGCAAAAATAATTGGTAAATCAGCGGCGGGTTCAATGATTTGTAATCCGCCTACGACGTTTAAAAAAACATCCATGCTGTGTGTTGCGATACCACTGTGTCGATGCAATATCGCTAACAACATCGATAAGCGTTGATTTTCCAAGCCAACTGAAATGCGTCGTGGATTGCCTAGATGGCTTTGATCGACCAGTGCTTGTACTTCTACTAATAAAGGTCGAGAACCTTCTTTGGTGGCGGTGACAATACTGCCTGAAACAGGCTGTGCATAGCGCGAAAGAAAAATGGCAGAAGGGTGATTCACTTCACGCAATCCTTTTTCTGACATCGCAAAAATACCTAATTCATTCACGGCACCAAAACGATTTTTAACGGCACGTATCATGCGATAGCGATTATCTTGTTCACCTTCAAAATAAAGGACGGTATCGACCATATGCTCAAGGACACGAGGTCCTGCTAAATTACCTTCTTTTGTAACATGACCTACTAAAAATAAAGCGGTTCCTGTTTGTTTTGCATGAGTGACTAATTGCATCGCGCTTTCGCGTACTTGTGCAACTGAACCGGGTGCAGAAGCTACTAATGAAGTGTGCATAGTTTGAATGGAATCGATGACTAACACGCGCGGTTTTTGTTTTGTAAGATGATGCAAAATAGTTTCAACGTGCGTATCAGCTAATAACCATACTTGATTTTCTGGTAGGCCTAATCGTCTAGCTCGTAAGGTAATTTGTTGCGGCGATTCTTCACCTGTGACATACAATACGTTTAATTGCTGACTCAAGTGTGAAATGGTTTGTAATAAAATGGTGGATTTACCAATACCTGGATCACCGCCGATTAAAATTGCGGATCCCATGATGATGCCGCCACCTAGCACACGATCTAATTCTTGAGAGCCTGAAGATAAACGAATGTCTTCCTGTAGGGTGACTTCTGCCATGCATTGTATCGTTGCTTCATGACCCGCATAGCCTTGATAACGCGCAGCGGGTGTTGTAACGCTCGCTTCTTCAATAATCGTATTCCATGCATGACAATCGGTGCATTGTCCCGTCCATTTGGGATAAAGTGTTCCGCAATGTTGACAGCAAAAAGTTAATTTGAGTTTCGACACGGCAATCCTTTGTTTGAAAAAAAGCCCTCAAAAGGAGAGGGCTTTTGTTGATGAAATGGAGGGTTGGTTGCGTGAATTAATTATTCACGGTTTTCCACGCGCCATCTGGTTGACGACAAGCGGTTCCATAAACTTCACGTTTTTTCCCACCGATATCTGCAATGGTACGATACTCCCGGCAATATTCATTTCCTTGAACCGTGACATTACGTGTTGGGACCACTTCATAATGAGCACCTGTTTTTGCATTTCGCCAGTAAGCAGGCTGACCTACATTATTGTCTTCTAATGCTTTGCTCATTTTGAGCTTATCTGTATCATCCATATTTTTACCTATTGCTCCGCCAATCAGTGCGCCTGCTAATGCACCTGCGCCAATGGCTAATACTTGTCCGCTTCCTTGACCGATGGTGCTACCTAACAAGCCGCCAGCTAAGGCCCCTGTCATGACACCGACATCTTGTTTCGACATATTTTGGCAGCCCACTAAACTTGCGCTACAAAAAAGAATCAGAATGGTTGTGAAAAATTTTCTCATGAAAAACAAGCTCCTCTAATGATGATAGTTAGCATTGCGAAAAAGTCAGCAAAAGCAGCTGTTCTTTTAATATCCTATAATAATGGTTCTCAATAATCGCTCGTGTATTTTATACTAGCTTATTAACAGATGCCAAATAGAGAGTAAATAATCATGACTTTGCGACTTCCTTATCCAGATAGTCATTTTGGTGAATATGTTTTTACAGCAGACAAAAAGAAGTTAGATTTGGATTATTTATATCATCTTCTATGTGTTCCCTCGCGTTATTCAACAGGGTTGCCACCGGAACGTTTTCCATTGGTGATTGAGAGCTCGTTGTGTTTTAGCGTGTTTTATGAAGGAAAACAAATTGGTTTTTCTCGCGTGATCAGTGATCAGTCTGAATTTGCATCTTTGTGGGATGTTTTTATTGATGAGCCTCATCGTCGTCAAGGGGTAGGGCAGGCATTGCTTCGTTATATTTTTGCGCATCCTAGATTACGCGGTATTTTCCGTTGGTTTTTGATGACAGAAGATGCTCATGGACTTTATCAGAAATTTAATTTTAAAACGGAAGTGTACAATCCTTACATCATGATGAAAGTGAATGCGATTTAAAATGTTAAGCTCTCTGGTAATCATGGGCGGTTAGGTTAATTATTTTTTTCAAGTAAAGCGCAGGAGGGCGGAGCCCGACGAGCCGTTGAAAAAAATAATTAACCTAACCGCCCATGATTACCAGAGAGCCCGACTTCGCCATGAGAGACGCAGTGTCATCTTACGCACTCATTTTTAATTCTTCCCAATATTTTTCGTACAGCGCGAGTGTTTTATCGTCTAAATCTTCTTGAAATTGTCCACGATGCATCACCTTGTCTGGCGGATAAATGGTTGGGTTATCACGAATGTGAGCAGGTAATAATTTTTGTGCGGCAAGATTCGCGGTGGGGAACCCGGTTGCTAATGCAATTTCTTTTGCGATATTGGCACGAATCAGAAAATCAATGAAAGCATAAGCGGCATTTTTATGAGGGGCATGTTGGGGTATCGAGAAATTATCAACCCAAATCACAAAGCCTTCTTGAGGGAAGATAAAGGTAATATTTTTATTATCTTTTGATGCTTTATTGGCATCTCCATTCCAAGCCATACCAATGGTAGCATCTTCATCGATGATATTTGAAATAATGGTATCACTAGCAAATACTTTCACATTGGGCATTAATGATTTTAATTTTAAATAAGCAGCTTTGATGTGTTCAGGGCTGCGATCATTTGCTGAATATCCCAGTGTTAATAAGGCCATCGAAAATACTTCGCGTGCATCATCGAGTAACATTAATTGATCGTCAAAGCGATTGCTCCATAAATCTTCCCATCGAGTAATAGCATGATTGGGATAATAAGATTGATTGAGAAAAATACCCGTGATCCCCCAGATATGTGGCACGCTATAGTCACTTTGTGGATCAAAAGGCGAATTTAAAAAATGCGGATTTAAATTTTTCCAATGAGGTAATTTTGTTTTATCTAATTTTTCTAGCATGTTTAAACGATGCATGCGATCAACGAAATAACTGGATGGCATGACGACATCATAGCCCGATTCAGGGGTTGCGCGTAATTTTGCATACATCATTTCATTGTTTTCATAAGTAGTCAGATTGACTTTGATGCCGGTTGATTTTTGAAATAAACGAATAACGGCATCGGGTATTTCACCTGTCCATGCATAAACATTCACAATATTTTCTTCGGCATAAACAGAAAAAGAAAAAAATAAAAGAAAAAAACAAAAAAAATGTCTCATGCTTTTTTCCTTAGCGCTAGTTGAGCAATGACGACAAATGTCAATGTGAGACAAAATAAAACGCTGCACAGTGCATTGATTTCTGGTTTGATTCCCGTTCTTACCATGGAATAAATTTGCAAGGGTAAAATTTGGAACTCAGGGCCAGCAACAAAATAACTGATGATGACATCGTCAAGTGAAAGCGTAAAACTTAATAACCATCCTGCAATGATGGCAGGCCATAGCAAGGGCAACATGATGTGTTGGAAGATAAACCAATCATGCGCACCTAAATCTTTTGCAGCATCAAAAATTGTTTTATCAAAAGTGATTAAGCGACTGTAGGTGGTTACGATGACAAACGGTATACAAAAACTAACGTGTGCAAGGAACAAGCTAAAAAATCCAAAAGGTAATTGCAACAAGGTAAATAAAACTAAAAGAGAAGCCCCCGTGACAATTTCGGGAGAAAGAATTAAAACAAAAATCAAACCATTTAAAAATCCTCTTCCAAAAAAACGATAACGATATAACAGAATGGCTGCTAATAGTCCAATGAAAGTGGACACGGTGGCGGTGGAAATACCTAATAAAAAAGAATGCCAAGTCGATAGCCATAAATCTTGATCGGTAAATAATTCCGCATACCATTGCCAAGTAAATCCATGCCAGCGTAAAGAGTATTGTGCATTATTGAAAGAATAAACAATTAAGACGATGATGGGTAAATACAGAAAAAGATAAATGAAAGCGAGATAGGCTTTTTTCATAACCATTCCTGTTTTTTATTGCCACGGGTCATCGATAAATAAATGACAATCAGCATCGCTAAGATAAATGTGAGCACGGTGCTGATAGCAGAGCCGAATGGCCAATTTTGTGCGATGAGATATTGGTTTTGAATGAGATTGCCTAATAAAATGGATTTTGCGCCGCCTAAAATATCGGGAATATAAAAAATAGTCATCGCAGGTAAAAAAACCAAGATGGAGCCAGCGATAATGCCGGGCATCGTGAGTGGAATAATAATTTTACGAAAAGTGGTGAAAGAATTAGCCCCTAAATCACGTGCAGCATCGATGAGATGATGGTCGAGTCGCTCGACGTTTGTCATGATCGGTAAAATCATGAAGGGTAATAAATTATAAACTAATCCAATCATGACAGCCGTATTAGTAAATAAAATCGGTAAGGGATGTTGAATGAGATGCAGTGAAATTAAAATAGAATTTAAAATTCCTTTTGCTTTAATAAGCGCGATTAAAGCATAACTGCGAATTAATGAGCTTGTCCAAAAGGGAATGATAACAAGTAAAATAAAAATATTTTTAAATCGATTTTGCATGCGAGCGATTAAATAAGCAAAAGGATAACCTAATAGTAAGCATAAAAAAGTAGCGATACCGGCAATGACAAATGATTTTTCAAAAATGTGTAAATAGAGTGGATTGTTGAGTTGTGAATAATTTTTCAACGTAATAGGTAATTGAATAAAATGTTCATCACTGTGGCTCATGAAGCTCGCAGCGACAATTAAACAAAAAGGAAGCAAGGCAAATAAAAATAACCAAGACCAAACAATGAAGAGGGATGATGTTTTAAAGCTAGCATCATTTTTCATAAGGCAAAATCACCTCCCATCCCGCTGTCCAACTGACCCAAACAGGTTCGCCGATTTTATATTCGAGACGATCATCATCTTCATCAAAAAATTCGGTGGCGGCGATGACTTGATTGTTGGTTAAGCGCACAACTAAATCAACGGTTGTTCCTTTGTAGGTCACTTCTTCAACGGTACCTGCAAACATGTCCGTGGTATCCGTGACTTCATGTTGATTCCATACCCGTACATCTTCTGGCCGAATGATGGCGTGAACTTTATCGCCCATTTTAAAAGATGCTCGCGAACATTTAGTTGTCCGAGATTTATTTAAAATAGTGACGACCATTTGTTTGCCATTAATACTGATAATATCAGCTTCAAAAATATTGACTTCACCAATGAAGGTTGCAACTTTGAGATTGCAGGGTTCTTCATAAACTTCACGCGGTGTGCCGATTTGTTCGATGTTGCCGTCTTGCATGACGACCACGCGATCAGACATGGATAACGCTTCTTCTTGATCATGCGTGACAAAAATAAACGTGATGCCCATGGTGCGTTGCAATTGCTTCAATTCGATTTGCATGGTTTTGCGTAGGCGATAATCTAGGGAAGATAGCGGTTCATCTAATAATAAAACACGCGGTCGATTGACCGCAGCACGCGCAATGGCCACTCTTTGTTGCTGACCGCCGCTTAATTGGCTGGGTTTTCGTTCAGCAAACTTTTCAAGTTTCACCATTTTTAAAATATGGGCGACGCGTGATCGAATCTCAGCGGCAGGTATTTTCTGGCAGCGTAAACCAAAAGCAACATTGTCAAAAACGGTCATGTGAGGAAATAACGCATAACTTTGAAAAACGGTTCGAACGGGTCGTTGATGAGGTGATAACCCGGTGACATCTTGTTGATCAATAAAGATTTTGCCGCGCGAGGGTTCTTCAAATCCAGAAATTAAACGTAATAAAGTTGTTTTACCGCAGCCTGAAGGGCCCAGTAAGGTTAAAAACTCGCCTTCACGAACTTCGAGATAGATATCATGTAAAACATCGTGATCGTGTATCGACTTATCAACGCCGCGCAGCTCAACAACGTTATTGGTCAACGCATCATCTCCTACTTAGATATGTGATCATCCCAAACGAAGTGAGTAAGAGGGATGACACGTCGTTGTTAAAGGGTGCAGATTATGTGGTTAATGTGACGCGATGTCTAGTTTTTTACAAGTGATTTATGGTTGATGCGCTGGCATATTTAATCAAATCTGCTATCTTATGGGCTCCATTAAATTAGCCTAAATTAGGGCCTGTCCATGCAACAGACACCTGATATTCTCGATTTTTCCCCCTTGTCGCCAGATGAACGTCAGCAATTATTGCATCAATATCATCTAGGGCTTTCGGTTGATGAAATATTGATCATCCAACAGAAATTATTAAAACGCCCGCCTACGTTTGCTGAGTGTGTTTTGTGGTCTATACAGGGATCAGAGCATTGCTCATATAAAAGCAGTCGTCGTCATCTCAAACAATTGGTGACCCAGGGGCCCCATGTGATTTTAGGTGCGAAAGAAGATGCGGGGATTGTATCTGTCGCGACGGACCATCAAGGATTGCGATATGGTGTGGTGATTAGTCATGAGTCACACAATCATCCTTCACAAATTGTACCGTATGAAGGAGCGGCAACCGGAGTGGGTGGTAATGTGCGTGATGTATCATGCATGGGTGCCGACGTGATTGCTGTTGCCGATAGTTTACGTTTTGGTGATATCAATCGAGCTAAAACACATTGGATACAGGAGGGGGTGGTCAGTGGTATTGGTGGTTATGGCAATCCATTAGGCATCGCCAATTTAGCGGGCGATGTTTATTATGATCCTGCTTATAATGAAAATTGCTTAGTGACGGTCGTGACATTGGGTGTGGTGCGCGAAGATCATGTTATTCATTCCTATGCACCTGCGGATGCAGAAGATCACGTTTTTATTTTAGTAGGCAAACCAACGGATAATAGTGGTTTTGGTGGTGCTGCTTTTGCATCAGCAACACTAAAAGAAGAACAAAAAGAAAAAAATAAAGGGGCAGTGCAAGAACCCAATGCTTTTTTACAACGCCATTTATTGAAAGCCAATCAAGCTTTGTTTCAATATTTACGCGAAAATAAAGTGTTACATAAAGTGGGTTTTAAAGATTTAGGTGCAGGCGGCATTGCTTGCGCAAGTGTGGAATTAGCAGAGGCTGGCGGATATGGCGCAGAAATAGATCTTGAGCGGGTGCCGGTGAGTATGCCTGATTTGTTGCCCACCGTGATTTTATGTTCTGAAACACAAGAACGATTTATGTGGGTTGTGCCACCTGAATTAGTGGAAACGATTTTAAAACATTACAATGAAACATTTGCTTTACCCATTGTTTCTGAGGGTGCGTGTGCTGCTGTGATTGGTCAGATTCGCACGGATGGTCAATATGTGGTGACTTATCGCGGTGAAAAATTAGTGCAAGCCGCTGCGCGTGATGTGACAAAAGGCATTGTTTATGATCGTCCTTATGTTGCAAAAATAAAGACGCATCAAGAACCGAATTTGCCAATCCCAACGAATGTTAATGCTATTTTGTTAGCATTATTAGCGCATGAAAATATTGCATCGCGCGCTCCGATTATTGAAACGTACGATAAACAAGTGCAAGGCCGTACGTTCATTGAAGCAGGTTGGGCTGATGCGGGTGTGATGCAACCTTTTAATGATGATAGTTTTCCCGAAGAAATTCGCCAAACGGGGATTGCACTATCGCTTGATCATAATCCACGTTATAACCAAATCGATGCCTATTGGGGTGCAGTGAATGCCGTGATTGAATCTGTACGCAATGTGGTTGCTGTCGGTGCAATGCCGGTTGCATTAACCGATTGCCTTTGTTTCGGTAACCCTGAGAAACCAGAGCAAATGGGTGAATTTGTTGATGCAGTGCGCGGTATGGTTGATGCGTGTCGTGCCATTCCAGTGCAGGGACACGCGGAGGCAACGTTACCGGTGATCGCAGGTAATGTTTCTTTTTACAATGAATCATCACAAGGTTCGATTCCACCCAGTCCCATGATCAGTTGCTTGGGAGTGCTGCCTGATGTCACGCGAGCAATAACGTATGATTTCAAGCGCCCAGAAAGTGTATTGATGTTAATAGGTGAGCGTCGGGATGAATGCGGTGGTAGTGTTTATTATCAATTACACAATGCATTGGGCGCGCATCTTCCTAAACCGGATCTCACCATGATAGCTCGTGAAATTCAAGCCGTGCAGATGGCCATACAAAATCAATGCGTGCTTGCAGCGCATGATATTTCGGAAGGTGGAGTGAGTGTTGCGCTTGCTGAAATGTCTTTTAAAAATCAGATCGGTGTAAACGTAAATATACCCGGCGAAATAAGCATAGAAAAAATATTGTTTGGTGAAACGGGTGGATTTATTTTGGAAGTTGCACGCGATAAAGTAAAAGAAATTAAAAAAATAGGTGAAGATCAACAAGTGTTGTTGATGACGATCGGTGAAACGATGTTAGAGCCTCGTTTGCAAATAAATGGTGTGATCGATATTCCTATTCACGAAGCTAAATCAGCTTGGGAAAATGGTTTGCGAGAGAAATTACTATAATCGAGACAACGATGACTTTTCCAAAATGATCATAATGGAGTGAACGCATGACCAGCGTGGATTACAAATCAGCCGGTGTTGATATTGAAGCGGGAAATGAAGCGGTGCGACGCATTAAAAAGGCAGTCGAAGCGACATTTTCTTCACATGTACTCACGGGTATTGGCAGTTTTGGTGCAATGTATGATTTGAAACCGCTGATGCAAACGTATGACCATCCTGTGTTAGTGCAAAGTATTGATGGGGTGGGCACAAAAATGATGGTTGCAAACATGATGCAGCAATTCGATACCATCGGCATTGATTTAGTGAGTGCGACGGCGAACGATATTATTGTTTTAGGTGCAAAGCCACTGACATTATTAGATTACATAGCGAATGATCAATTAAATCCAACGATTATCGAAAAAATTGTGACAGGCATGGCGCGAGCTTGTTCTGAAAATGGGATTTCGTTAGTTGGCGGTGAAACGGCTGAAATGCCTGGAACGTATTTACCAGGCGAACATGATTTAGTGGGTATTATTACGGGTGTGGTTGAAAAAGAAAAAGCCATTTTAGGAAAAGAAATTGTAGCGGGTGATTGTGTGCTTGCATTTCCATCGAGTGGATTACACACCAATGGTTATTCGTTAGCGCGCAAATTATTATTTGAAATAGCGAAATATGATGTACACACACGATTACCTGAATTGACGCACACGTTGGGTGAAACATTATTAGTGCCGCATGTGAATTACACGCAACCTGTTTTGCATTTATTAGCAAACGGTATCGCGATCAAAGGGATGGCTCACATTACGGGTGGGGGTGTGTTGGAAAATATTCCGCGCATTTTACCTGCGCATTGTGCTGTTGAAATTAATAAGGCAGCGTGTCCTGTGTTACCTATTTTTAATGTGCTGCATGCTTTGGCGCAATGTGCTGACACAGAAATGTATCGAACATTTAACATGGGAATCGGTTTAATCATGATTGTTTCAGTCAATGAAATCGATGAAATGCGTGCCATGTTAACATCTTTTCCTGAATATCCCTTGTATGAAATTGGTCGAGTGGTGAGTGGTCAACGTGAAGTGAGATTAAAATGAAAATAGCCATCATTCAATTTCCTGGTTCGAATTGTGAGCGTGAAACGATGCTTGCTGTGAAGCGTGCAGGAATGGAACCCATTCCATTTTTGTGGAATGAATCGCATGAGAAATTATGTTGTGCGCAAGGTTATATTATTGTGGGTGGTTTTTCTTATGAAGATCGTTCACGAGCTGGCATTATTGCGGCATTAGATCCGGTCATGCAAGAAATAAAAGTGCAAAGTGAGCAGGGTAAACCGGTATTGGGAATTTGCAATGGCGCGCAAATTTTAGTTGAAACAGGGTTAGTTCCTGGTCTTGAAAATAATAAATTGGGCATGGCGTTAACAGAAAACAAACGTGTTGCACACGGAAAAATTTTAGGAACGGGTTATTATAATGCATGGATTCACATGCGTCTTTCAGATCACTATCAACGCAATGCATTTACGCGCTATCTTACGCCACAAACGGTGTTACATGTACCGGTTGCGCATGGTGAAGGACGTTTTGTGATGACGGATGCTTTGTGGCAAGAATTGAATAACCAAGGTCAGGCTGTGTTTCAATATTGTGATGCAAGAGGAGAGATCATCGATCATTTTCCTATTAACCCGAATGGCTCTTTTCATAATATTGCGGCGATTTCAAATAAAGTAGGTAATGTGATGGCGATGATGCCACATCCTGAGCGAACACCGAATGGTGATGCTATTTTTCATTCGATGCGTGATTATATTGCGGATGGTCGCATCGAAAAAACGCCGCCACTTTATTATTATCCACGACGAACAACGATCACGACTTATCAAAAACCGGCGATGGCGAGCGAGTGTGTGGTTGAGTTAATCATCACCGATAATCAAGCGTTAACGGTGCAAAATACGTTGCGACAATTGGGCTTACCGGTGACAGTGAAGCGCAAAGTGCATTGGGAGATTCTGGGTGCTTCGGTTGATGGGTTGCAGCAAATTAAAAGAAGTGGTGTATTGTATAATGAGCGTAAAGAAATAATATTATCGAGTGTTTCCTCCGCATCGACAGTTTCTTTTTTAGTACGAGCAAAAGAAGATTTAATTGGTCAACAAAAATTGCAATTACTGCAAGATCATTTTGATATTCACGATGTGCAAGCCATTCGACAAGGTGTTTTATGGCAATTCACAGCTGAAAACGCTAACATAACAGACTTAACGGAAACCATTTTACAAACTAACATATTGTTGAATCCTTATGCCCATGACTGCTACCACTACCATGCATCCTAATCTAGATGCTATTTCTGCGGCGTTACCCTTTTGTTTAACGCAAACAAATTTTTCGTTTGGTCAAAAATATCAAGGCAAAGTGCGTGATACGTATGATTTGGGTGACAAGCTCATGCTCATCACCACGGATAGACAAAGTGCTTTTGATCGTGTGATTGCTTCGGTGCCTTACAAAGGTCAAGTGCTTAATCTCACAAGTGGTTGGTGGTTTGAACAAACGGCATCGTTGGTGCCCAATCATTTATTGGCGATACCGGATCCTAATGTGATGATTGCAAAAAAATGCCGTGTTTTTCCTATTGAATTTGTCGTACGCGGTTATATCACGGGAACAACCAGCACGTCACTTTGGACGCAATATCAAAAAGGTGTGCGCAATTATTGTGGTATCCATTTTGAAGAAGGATTACGAAAAAATCAGCGTTTAGATGCACCTGTTTTAACACCGACGACGAAAGATAAAGATCACGATAGACCCATCAGCCCGGCAGAGATTATTTCAGACGGTTGGTTAACGCAAGCAGAATGGGATGAAGCCAGTGCGGCTGCGTTAACTTTATTTGATTTTGGTATGAAAACAGCAGCCAAGCACGGTTTGATTTTAGTTGATACTAAATATGAATTTGGTCGTGATGCAGAAGGTCGCATTGTGATTGTTGATGAAATTCACACGCCGGATTCCAGTCGTTACTGGTTAGCGAACAGTTACGAAGAACGATTTGCACAAGGAAACGAACCGGAAAATATCGATAAAGAATTTTTGCGTCTTTGGTTTGTGGATCGTTGTGATCCTTATCACGATGAGATATTACCTCAAGCGCCCGCAGAATTAATTACTAAATTGGCTTCACGTTACATTCAATTGTATGAAATGATAACGGGACAATCTTTTGCATTCGCTGCGTCACCAGGCTCCATTGAGCAACGCATATTACGTCATGTTGCTGGTTGGTTAGGATAATTTATGTGTGGCATTGTTGGCATTTACAGTCAGGAAAGTGTTGCAGCAGAATTGTATGACAGTCTGATTCATTTGCAACATCGTGGCCAAGATGCAGCAGGCATACTCACGTGTGATGAACGTTTTTATCCCAAACATGGGTTAGGATTGGTTCGCGAAATTTTCACAGCGCAAGATCTCGTGCCATTAAAAGGCCATATGGGGATTGCTCATGCGCGTTACCCCACGGCGGGTGGTTATAGCGAATCAGATATCCAACCGCTTTGGGTGGGAAGCCCGCGTGGTATTGCGCTTGCGCATAACGGAAATTTAGTGAACTACTCAAGTTTAGCGGATGAAATTCGTCTCAAACAACATCGTCATTTAAATTCATCACTGGATTCTGAAGCGTTATTGTTATTGCTGGCAGATCGTTTGGCAATGGGTGCTTATGCGGATGATGACGATGAACTTTTTTTTCAACAACTATGTCAAGCTGTCAAATTTATTTATAAAAAAATTCAAGGTTCTTATTCTGTTGTCAGTTTAATTATTGGAAAAGGCCTCATTGCTTTTCGTGATCCGCATGGTATTCGACCTCTGGTGTGGGGTGAGCGTCAACGTAAAGAGGGGACGTCTGATTTTATTTTTGCTTCAGAAACGACGCCATTTTATGCATTAGGATTTGAACCCAAAGGTGATTTGCAGCCAGGTGAAGTGGTGTATGTGAATCAAGCAGGGAAAATGCATCGTCGCGTGATAACAGAAAAAACATTTCGCCCTTGTGTGTTTGAATACGTTTATTTTGCACGTCCCGATTCAACGATGGATGGCGTCAGTGTTTATCGTTCACGTTTACGCATGGGGCAAAATTTAGCAAGGCAGTGGAAACAACGTTACGCAGATATTGTGCCGGATGTGGTGATTCCTGCTCCTTTTACGGCGAATACAGCAGCATTATCATTTGCACATGAATTAGGTGTGCGTTATTCCGAAGGTCTTTATAAAAATCCTTTTATTGGCCGCACGTTTATTATGCCGAATCAAACAGCACGTGCACGCAATGTGCGATATAAATTAACGCCACAAAAAACAGAAATCGAAAATAAAAAAGTGTTGATTGTGGATGACAGTATCGTACGTGGTACCACGTCACGTGAAATTGTAAAAATGATTCGAGAATTTGGTGCGAAAGAAATTTATTTTGTTTCTTCTTGTCCACCCATCAAGCATCCTTGTTTTTATGGCATTGATATTCCTTCACGCAAAGAATTAGTCGCAGCGCTTCATTCTGAAGAAGAAATTCGTGAATTTTTAGGTGTTGATCGATTGCTTTATCAAACGCAAGAAGATTTAGTGGAAGCGGTGATTCGTCGTGGCCAACATCATATCGAGCGACCTTGTATGGCTTGTATGGATGGGAATTATATTTGCGGTGATTTAAGCGAAGAAAAAATGAATGATTTGGAAAAGGCGAGAGAGCTAGAAAGATTGTAGGAAGCAACCATCATGAATATTTTAATCATCGGTTCTGGTGCTCGCGAACATGCGATTGCATTGGCGCTTCATCGTTCATCGCAAGCGCCGCATATTTTTTGTTGTGGCACAATGATGAATCCGGGTATTAAACAAATGGCACACAATTATTGGATAGGTCGTGTGACGGATGTTGAGGCCATTGTTGAGATTGCAAAAGAATGGCAAATTGATTTAGCCATCATTGGACCTGAAGCACCACTTGAAGCAGGATTGTCTGATGCCTTGTGGTCAATCGAAATTCCCACCATTGGTCCTCGAAAAAAATTAGCGAAAATTGAAACGAGTAAAACA
Source organism: uncultured Coxiellaceae bacterium (assembly GCA_964438435.1). Lineage (GTDB taxonomy): Bacteria > Pseudomonadota > Gammaproteobacteria > DSM-16500 > DSM-16500 > Aquicella. The sequence continues at coordinate 24,930 of CAYTKY010000014.1, forward strand.
TTCACACGTCATTTAATGCAGAAATATCGCATCCCTGGATTGCCACGGTATCGTACTTTTCATGAATTAGCGGGTATTGAATCTTTCATTGATGAATTAGGTGAAGATAATTATGTGATTAAAGCGAATGGCTTAATGGGTGGAAAAGGCGTCAAGGTGGCAGGCGAACATTTGTATTCTATTCTTGAAACGATTGCTTTTTGTGAGGAAATTCTCACTAGAGGCCAATCGTTTATTATTGAAGAAAAATTAATTGGCGAAGAATTTTCATTCATGTGTTTTTGTGATGGCGAGCATATTGTCCCGATGCCATTAGTGCAAGATCATAAACGTGCTTATGTCGATGATAAAGGACCGAATACCGGTGGCATGGGCAGTTATTCAGATGCCAATCATGGGTTACCTTTTCTTTCTGAACAAGATGTGCTGGCTGCCTGGAATATCAATAAAATGATTTTTCATGCATTGATGGATGAAGTAGAAGATAAATATATTGGTATTTTATATGGTAGTTTTATGGCAACGCGTCAGGGTGTTTATGTGATTGAATATAACGCGCGTTTTGGTGATCCTGAATCATTGAATGTGTTGACGATTCTGGAATCTGATTTTGTATTATTATGTGAATCAATGATTGCGGGTAATTTAACGTTAGATCATGTGCGTTTTGCACCACAAGCAACGGTTTGTAAATATGCTGTGCCATTAGGTTATCCCAGTGCACCGGAAAAAAAAGAGCAAATTAATATTTCAGCAGTTAAAAATAAATCGCATTTATATTTGGCATCTGTTGATAGTGATGGTGGTGTGATTTATGCAACGGACTCACGGACAGCCGCTTATGTGGGTGTTGCGAATACGTTACCCATGGCAGAAGAAATAGCAGAACGAGAAATTTCCAGCATCAGTGGGCCTTTATTTCATCGAAAAGATATTGGAACGATGCCGTTGATTCAGCGTCGTATCGATCACATGCGTAAGTTGCGCGAACCATGATGCGATTAGGTATATTGGGATCAACGCGTGGTACGAATTTATTAGCGATCATTGAAGCAATTCAACAAAAAAAAATGTCAGCTCAAGTGAGTATTGTGATTAGTAATCAAGCAGAGGCATTGATTCTTGAGCGTGCAAAAGAGCAGGGATTATCTGCTGAATTTCTTGATCCAACAGGGATGACGCGCGATGCTTATGATCAATGTGTTTCTGCAAGATTGCATGACCATGAAGTGGATCTTGTGGTTTTGATTGGTTATATGCGTATTCTTTCTGCTGCTTTTGTAAGAGAGTGGGAGAATAAAATAATCAACGTGCATCCTTCCTTACTTCCTGCTTTTGCCGGCAAAATGGATTTAGACGTGCATCGTGCTGTCTTAGCAGCGGGTGTGAGCGAGACAGGGTGTACGGTGCATTATGTAACGGCAGAAGTCGATGCAGGTCCTATCATCATACAAAAAAAATGTGCTGTGTTACCGACGGATACGCCGGAATTATTAAAGCAACGTGTGCAGCAGTTAGAAGGTGCTGCATTACTCGAAGCGATTCAACTCACACCACAACACAGCAAATGCCGCCAATAATCAGCGCGATGGCTGCTAAGGTGGGCAATGTAATGGCCTCGTGTAAATAAACGGCAGAAACGAGCAAGCTAAAAACAGGTACCAGCAAAAATCCTAATGAAACGACCGTGGTCGGTAATTCTTTGTTAATAACGAGACCACTCCAATAGGAAAGTCCTGTGACTAAAATGCCGGTATAAACGAGCGAAAGGACTAATGGGGCATGCCATTCAACGGTGAAAGAAGGTTCTTTGATTATGGCATAAATTAAAATGGGCAATGCACCAATTAACAATTGCCAGGGAATGAGTTCTAAGGGAGATTTGGTCCAATGCATATATCGTGCGCATAGCATGGAGATTGCCCAGCATAATGAAGCGAGCAACAACATGGCAGAACCAAAGATAATATCTTTATTTGACCAATCTAATTCCCATGGGCTTAGCAAAATAACGAGACCGCCAATCCCTAATAAAAAACCCAGCCAGCGTAATGCGCCGGCTTTTTCATTAAAAAACAGGGTGGCAGCAGGCATGACCCACAAAGGGGTGGTGTAGGCTAGCAGTGAGGAACGTCCGGCGGGCAAATACGTCAAGCCTACATTGGCGAGTAAGATGTAAATGCTGATTTGCAAAAGACCGATAATCATAATGAGGGGATAATCTTTCGGTTTGGGGAACGTAAATTTACCAATCGCGATCACGACAGCCATCATGGTAGCGGTGCCGACTAGTAAACGAATAGCGGTATACCAAATGGGTGACATATAAGTTAGGCCAATTTTATTGATAGGCCAAGCCATCCCCCAGCTGATCACAATGAAGGCAAACAAGCCGAGAATACGAAAATTGATTTTCTTTTTTTCTGAGAGAATCATGAATGATTGCGCCTTATTTGTATTTTAGGGCTCTTCCGGAATATCGGTGGGGTAAGTGACTTATTTTTTGCAAGTAAAGCGCAGGAGGGCGGAGCCCGACGAGCCATCGCAAAAAATAAGTCACTTACCCCACCGACATTCCGGAAGGAGCCTGTTTTATATTTATTCAGTATTCCTAAATCGCTGTGAGTGGCTATAATAGGCGAAACTTCCCCCCCTGTCGAATAATCGGAGATGGCTGATGAATACGATTCCTGTAAAACGCGCTTTAATTTCTGTTTCCGATAAACGAAATGTGGTGGACTTTGCGAGGGGTTTAGTGGAGTTAGGTATTGATATCATTTCAACGGGCGGTACTAGTCAGCAACTTGCACAAGCCCATATTCCTTTTCGTCCTGTCGAAACGGTGACGGGGTTGCCTGAAATGTTAGATGGTCGAGTGAAGACGTTGCACCCACGTATTCACGGCGGTATTTTGGGGCGGCGTGATGAGCATGCGGTGGAAGCGGCACAACATCAGATTGATTGGATTGATTTAGTTGTTGTGAATTTTTATCCGTTTGCGGATGCGATGAAAAAAAATCCCGAAATGAGTTGGGATGACATGGTCGAATATATTGATATTGGTGGCCCGACGATGGTTCGTGCGGCTGCAAAAAATTTCGCATGGGTGGGGGTGGTGGTTGATCCGACGGATTACACGCGTATCCTTGATGAATTGCGGGTATCGCAAGGGTTGAAGGTAGAAACAAGAAAATATTTAGCAGAAAAAGCGTTTGCTTTAACTTCGCAATATGATGCAACTATTCATCAGCATCTAATGAATAAAGGACAAGCGGTGCGTGAATGTCCTGAGCATCTTGAATTACGATTAGAAAAATTAGCGGAATTACGTTATGGTGAAAATCCTCATCAACGTGCTTGCGCGTATCATTTTCAAAATCAACACACGGGTATTTTATTTGCAGCGCCGCATCAAGGAAAAGTACTGTCTTATAATAATTTTCTGGATGCGGATGCGGCATGGGCTTGTGTTAGCGAGTTTGTGACGCCGGCTTGTGTGATCGTGAAGCATGCTAATCCTTGTGGGGCAGCAACGGCGGGTACGATTGAGGAAGCTTATCGAGCGGCTTATGAAACAGATGCGCAAGCGGCGTTTGGTGGTATTGTGGCATTGAATCGCCCTTGCACAAAAAGCATTGCAGAGGCGATCAGTCAAATTTTCATGGAAGTGATTTTAGCGCCGGCTTTTACTGAAGAAGCGTTAGCGATATTAGCAACCAAACCCAATATGCGTGTTTTAGAAATGCCGACGCAATTATCTGAGCAATGGGAAATGAAATTTATTACGGGTGGTTTGTTGCTGCAAGAAAAAAACTTACAAACATTGACGGTGAATGATTTAAAAACGGTGACGCGTAGTAAACCCGGGTCACAAGAAATAGACGATATGTTATTTGCGTGGCGTGTTTTAAAACATGTGAAATCGAACGGTATTTTGCTTGCAAAAAATAAGGCAACGATTGGCATTGGTGGAGGACAAGTTTCGCGTATCAATGCGGTGGAGATGGCGATTCAAAAAGCGAATGGAAAAATACAAGATTGTATTTTAGCCTCCGATGCTTTTTTTCCTTTTCGCGATAGCATTGATCGTCTTGCGAATACAGGTGTGCGTGCGATTATTCAACCAGGTGGATCAATGCGTGATGAAGAAGTGATTGCGGCCTGTGATGAACATGGTATTGCAATGATGTTAACAGGGCAGCGTTGTTTTAGGCATTAATGATGATAACCACTCATACGAACGAAGAAACCATTCAATTCATTCAAGGTCCTGTTGGTCAATTAGAAATGGCTGTTGGGCGTGTTGATCAAAGTGAGCGTCGTGCATGGGGCATTATTTGTCATCCTCATTCATTGTATGGCGGAACCATGTATAACAAAGTGGTGACGACGTTAGTTAAAACTTTTTTAGCATTAGGCGTCAATACAGTACGATTTAATTTTCGTGGTGTCGGTCAGAGTGAAGGTTTGTTTGATCAAGGTCAGGGTGAGAGTGATGATTTATTGGCGGTGATTGATTGGGTGCAACAAGCATACGGCTTTAAAGAATTATGGTTAGCCGGATTTTCATTTGGTGCGTTTGTAGCATCTAAAACAGCCTCTCAATTACCCGTTACAAAATTAGTAACGATTGCACCACCCGTCGAGCATTTTGCAATGCAGCATATTCCACCGATTCTTTGCCCTTGGATATTAGTGCAAGGAGGGAAGGATGATGTCGTTGCCCCTGATAAAGTCCTTGCTTGGGCAAAAGAACGAAATCCGCAACCCACTATTCTACATTTTCCAGAAGCAGGGCATTTTTTTCATGGGCAATTGAGTGAATTGCGGGTGAGGTTGGAGGAGGTGTTGAAATGCTAATATTCGATACTTTAAATGCGAAGTAAGAGCTGAAAATTAACTTTGTACAGGACAAAATTTATCTCATTCCCGTCTTTGCCAGGACAAAAATTTATCTCATCCCCGTCTTTGCGAGGAGCCTGCGAAGCAGGCGACGAAGCAATCCAATTCAGCACGGCAGTAAACTAACATAAAGGTCAACCCATTCTGGATTCGTTGATTCAATAAGAGCAATTTTATTTTTTCGTAACTACTCACTCGTCGTTGCGAGGAGCGTTTTTTGCGACGAAGCAATCCATAAGAATGCTAACTGGATTGCTTCAACCCGCAAAAAACGCGGGTTTCGCAATGACGCCGGGTGAGTAGTTACCTTTCATTTTAACTTTGATAAAGGATATCGTAATGGAAAAACATCCTGCTATTTACATCATGACAAAT